>NZ_JBLZMW010000004.1:0-323083 GCF_048553275.1 Pacificoceanicola niger | reverse complement strand
GCATCACACCCGCCATGAAACTGAAAATGGCCGCGTAAGTTCTACGGATGCACCCCGTTAAAAAGGGGGAGATTACCGTCCGGCGTCCGCTTGCCCCCCAAGGCGGGACGTGGCGCGGGCAGGCGTGGCACACGCCAACACGGGTCCCGCCGCGCGGGGTTGCCGGCCTCGGACGGACGGGCTTAGGGGATCAATCAGGAGGAGGGACAGGTCCTCTCGGGGGAGCACCAACGGAGACCTGGCGCAAGACCATCATCCTCGTTCAGGGCAACCACAGGCCCCAGATCGCGCATCCAAAGGCGATGAACCTCTCGCATACCCTGATGCCTGCCACCACTGCCCGTATCCGAAGGCCAGCCGTATCCGAAGGCCAGAGACCGCGGGCAGACCCAAGCGCATCCGGCACCTTTCGCACCATCACCTGATGCAAGGGTTCGACGGGTCAGAGGCCCTGCCACGAGAGAGGGATGTTTCTGGGCCCCGCTCTGCGAGCACCCAAGGACCGCCGCAGCACGGATCAGAACCGCCCCTGCGAAAACACCACGAGGTTCGACGGCAAACAAGGTCACGAGTCGAGAAGCCCCTGCCCCATCGCATTGAGGTTGACCATCGCCGCAACCGCGACGACCGCGCCGCAGCCGCTGCAGATCAACGTCAGCATCACACCCGGCTCGAGCGCATGTTTCGCAACGCCATGAGCGAGCGCATAGCCCGCCACGGCAGCTGGCACCGCAAAGAGGCCGAGTGCCCCAAGACGCAGGAAGGGGTTCCGGGCGAAGCCGAGAACGGCGATCACGAGCGCGACAGATGCTGCGTCCCCCGCGAGTGCAGCGAGGAAAGACAAGCCGAAACCTGACCCGATCTCATGAACCTGCTGGAACGCAGCGATCCCGGCCATGACCGGCAGCGCGAAGACCGCGAAGCGGAGCGCAAGTATGCCAAGGGCAATGGACAGAGAGATGGCAAGAAGAACAAGCGACATGGACGCCTCCATTGGTCGGTGATTGTGAGGATCACGACAGGCTGCCCGAATATGCGCACCGCCTGCGACTATGCTGCTTCGCCGTTTCTGCTCGTAAGATTATACCCCAAGGCTGTGTGTTTCCCAAGCCTACAAGAAATGGCCATCTATAATCCGAGCTGCGTCGGCACTCAGAGTGGGCCCCTCAAAAGTCTCAAGAAACTTTCCATTGAAATGCTTTGCATACCAAGTCTTTTTCTCGTCCCGGTGCTTTGCGTATTTCTCCGATGACATCATCCCCCAATGTTCCCAATACCACTTCTCACCGTTCCAAGTCACCGAGAAGTCGGGGAGGTACATCGTCCCGTCGGGCGCGATCAATGGCGTTTCATATTCAAAAGCGACACCACGCTCGTGAAGCAAGTTTGCAATGATCAGTTCAGACTTCGAACGGACCATGTCCCCACTTAGCGCTTCATGTATTTTTCCTTCCTCATACCAGTCCTTGCGGTGGACGAGTTCGTCTGGGACGGCGTGGAAGTATCCCTCGTAGAGCGAGGAGTTGATCAAAACAGTCTGAGTGTTTTCAGGCCGCCTGGCCGATAACAGAGTCGAGACATCTCCCTGTACGAGAAGGGTACAGTGTTTAGTAGCGCGGGTCAGCGCCGTGTAGATCAATTCAGATGATAGCGAGCGTGCTTTCGATTTCGGCGCCAAAACATAGGTATGTTGGAATTCGCTCCCTTGCGCTTTGTGGACTGAGATCGCATAGGCAAGCTCAAGGTTGCTTTCCACACTTTCAGATCCACCATTTGGGAGATCGCGCCCATAGGCAAATCCAAGGTGATCCTTTCTTGCAAACTTGACCTGAAACCGCTTCATTCGAAATCGGTTCTTCTTCACGTCAAACCCATGCTTCTGCACGAAGCCGATCTCACCATTGAATATCTCTGAGCGTTCTGATTTCCGGGTATTGAAGTTGTACGCCCAGATCGGGTTGGACTTGGGCCTGTTCCGATATTGGATTACCTTGTCAAAAAGCGTAATACCGTCCACAGCGCCAAACCAATTCATCGTCCCCCTTGCTACCCGCTGCTGCAGTGCTTCGTTCAGAGCTTCAACGCCATGAAGCTCTGCGCGGTGCGGCGTAAGGACTTGGTATTTTTCCGGCATCCACTCAAATGCGGTTCGCCAGAGTTCGTAGGGCTTGTCCTCATTCAATGCCTGGCTGGTATGCGTAGACATATCTGTTTCGAGTTCTTTGATTAGTCGGTCTGCAAGCGTTGTAGGGTCGTCCCAGTAGATGACGCGAAGGTCTGTATCGACATTTCCGCCTTTGTGAACGGCGGATAGGAGGGCCTCAGCCCGCGGTGAGGTTGCTTCTCCATCCTCACGCGCCGAAGCACCTACGAACAGGTCAGCAAGGTCGAGTATGGCGGTGCCTTGCCCCGAAATGGCATTCCCCATTTGCCGAAGATTCTGATCGAGACGCGCAATACTTCCGTTGTCCTTTCGGTCGAGCCAGACAATCGTATCTGCGAATACCCGGCCTCTTCCGATAGGAGGAAGCTGATTGGGGTCACCAACGAGGATGAACCGGCGCACCTGTCGCCAATCTATTGCGCGAACCAAGCTGGCCATAAGCCCAAGGTCAAGCATCGAGGCTTCGTCCACAATGATTGTGCCGCCGCCATCACGCTTTCCTCCGCTTCGCCTGAAGGTCAGGTTGTTGTTCAGCCAGCCGCCCTTGGCCAGAAACGAGTGGACGGTCGAGGTTTCGACGCGGTCAATTCCGCGCTCATGAAGCTTTGCGCGGACGCGGTCCGAGGCTTTGCCAGTTGGCGCCATGACAGTAATAGGCGCGCCGTCTCCTTCGGTCTGACGGACTGCCCGTATGATCGCGCAAATGACAGTCGTCTTTCCTGTTCCAGCAGCGCCGGTCACGACGGCCAGAGGGCGGCGAAAGATTGTTTCACAGGCTTCTGCCTGAGCCGTTACCGCCTGTGTATATAGCTCCCGTGCTTTGGCGAGAAGAGAGCTTTTCTTGTCGAGAATCTCATTCTGCCAATCGCTTTCGGAGAACGGGCGCTGCAACTGAACGTCAGCGCGCCCGGACAGCTTTGTTAGTGCGTCTTCAATGTCTCTCTCATCGTCATAGACATCCTGCAGATAGAGCCAAAGTCTGTTTTCTTTCTTACGCAACACCAGCGCTTCTTCAAGCGTTGCGCGATCGACTTCGAAGTATCTTGCCGTGAAGTGTGCGGACTTCCATTCGGGAAGCTTCTGCAGGCGCGCATTCACTTCTGCAAGGATGCCGTCCGCAGCCCTGAAGGTCTGGTTCGGCTCTCTTTTCACCTGCTCCACGCAAAGCGCCCGAAAGCGCCTCGCATCGTCATACTCCATGTCTGCAAGAGGCTCGCCTCCAAGTTCCGGCGAAGGCAGCACCCCACGATCAATCGTCCCCCATGGAATGGTGTCGTCGGGGCTATCGCCGACATATCGCTCCGAGAGAACGTAGGGGTTTTCCGCCGGGGCACTGCAATCGCTCGTCAGCCCATGCTCTGCCCGCAAGCGTTCGTCTTCGCTGACAATCCTTTCGATCTGATCGAGAGTCAGATCGAGCCGTGGCAGCACGTCCCTGAGCAGGGTCCTAGCATCGTCCGGCTTCAGCAACCACTGCCTTGCCAGCTTGGACAGCGGCTTTCCCATGAGGCCATAGGGCGCCACCTCGACATTGTGATCCACAGCGTCAAAGAAGAGCTTGTGCGCTTCTTTTGACTTACCTTCTGCCATGAGACGCCGAGCATGGTCGGTTGCCTGATCGGCTCCAAGAAACCGCATGACGTTGAGTAGACCGGGATACAAACCGCGCTTGTTCCAAAGCTCGGCAATGCAACCAAGAATCCAGCGCTCCCGCTCGTCCCAGTTCTCGCTTTCATCGCCGAGAGCCTTCAACTCTCGGATGGAGCCGAGAAATTGCTCAAGCAGTCCAATAGCGTCATCGTTGGTCAGAAGTCGAGCGCCATACTTGCAAGTCCGCGGATTGTCCGGATAGACCACAAATTTATTGAGCGCCTCGGGGTCATCTCGATAAAGATGATATGGGAGACGCAACCCTTCGTCGGGGTATAGTGAGGTCACGTTGCGCCCCCAAATCATCCCTCCTGCAAATCTCTCGCTGATGTCATCGCTCACGTCGTCGTAAAGCAGGCGATCGGAGACGTTCTTGACCCGCGACACTCCGACCAGCACATAGCGAGGATTTTCTTCCTCGCTGAAGGGGTTGGAATAGTTCGCATAGTAAAAGATCAAGCTGTTCGCAGCTTCGATGCTTGCGAAGAATGCGTCGGCGTTCTCGGAGCGCCGGTTGTTGTCCAGCTTCCCGTTCTCATAGACATCTTCGCTATACATAGCCTCGTATGGCCATACACAAGTTGTTGCCGGAGGAATGTCCCATTCCGCACGGCTAGCGCCATCGAAAAAGAATTCGGGTGGGTTCGAATATCCACGTATTGTGTCCGGCCCGAATGCGTTGGCACTATAGACGCAGGGCGGTAACTCAGAACTTTTTAAATCTGAGATCGGCTTTCCGGCATTTGCCATTTCTTGATCAAGCTGCCGCTCGCGGGCAATAACATCTCCAGGGTAGGACTGGCATCCTACACAGTAACTATTCAATTCCGGATGTTCACAAATGCGACCGTCCCAGCCGTTGTCATGCCAAGCAATTCGCGCGGTCAAATGAACAGTCATGGTTTCGCTTTCTTCATACAGAGCAGGTTATTCGAGTTTTAACAAATCTTCGATCGAAGACCCTATATTTATTTGCAGGATACTTACCGTCCACCTACCAAGCCGAGTGGCGCTTCCTGCATACTTTTTGCCGCTTTCTTCGTGATGGAAGTCGATATAGTACCTCCTTCGTCTCTGTACGGAAGACTAGACGATGATCTCGGTCAAGCGTTCGTTATTCGACGTTGCGGATCTGCTCGTGTTCCGACGCCAAGCGACAAGAGTCGATTCAGAAAAAAATGCGGCGCTCACACGCCGCCCTCGTGCTTCAGGACCGGAATACCCAGTTTGCGCGCCTTGTCGGCAAGGTTCTCCTGGATACCCGTACCCGGAAAGACCAGCACGCCGATCGGCAGCACATCCAGCATCGCGTCGTTGCGCTTGAACGGGGCCGAGCGGCCGTGCTTGGTCCAGTCGGGACGGAAGGCGACCTGCGGCACCTTGCGGTGATCGGCCCAGCAGGAGGCGATGAGTTCCGCGCCCTTGGGTGAGCCGCCGTGCAGCAGCACCATGTCCGGGTGCTTGGCATGGACACGGTCGAGGCGCGCCCAGATCAGGCGGTGATCGTTGAAATCCGCCCCGCCGGTCACGGCCACCTTGGGGCCTTCTGGCAGAAGCAGTTGCGCCTCGGCCCGGCGGCGGGCGGCGAGAAAATCCCGGCTGTCGATCATTGCGGCGGTCAGGTTACGATGACTGACGCGCGATCCGGTCCGGGGATGCCAGGGCTTGCCGAGGTAATGTTCAAAGCCCTCGGCGGCGAGGTCGCGGAAGAGTTCCAGCGCGGTGCGCCGCTCGACCATGCTCTGCCCCTCGGCCACGAGGCGTTCGAGTTCGAGGGATTTGACCTCGGAGCCGTCCTGTTCCCGCTGCAGGCGGCGCTGCGCCTGTTCGTTGTCGTCGAGTTGCCGCTCGGTCCGCGCCAGCGCGCGGTGGAAGAGGTTGACCGCACCCCAGAGCAGTTCGTCGAGATCGGGTTCGAGCCGCGTATCACCCAGCGTCGTGACAAGGGCGTCGAGGATATCGGCGACGGCACCGGCGATCTGGCTGCCCTCGGGCAAGGGACGCGGGTCGGGTTCATCCTCGTAGGGGCGCCAGCCGTAGAGCTGGAGTTCGGTCAGGACGTGTGCGGTCGAGGACGTGCTGTGCTGCGGCTCATGGGCATCGGTTTCGGGATCAAGGGTCATCTGCGGGTTCCTTCCTCGGGGGAGCCGCGCGCCACACGCGGCCTTCGTGGCAGGAACGCGCCCACGGGCGGAACGGCCGGGCAGCCCGAGCCTGTCGCGAGGGCCTTGATGGCCAAGCCCGGCTATTTTGCCTCGCGATGCAAAGCGCCCCATTGGGCGCGGCGGAAAATAGCCGGAGCGCGGCCATTGCCGGGCCGTGCCGCTTGTGGGCCCCCTGCCCTCTGAGAAGGCCGTGCGCGCAGGCCTTTCCCGTGGATCGGACCCGCGCGGGATACCCCTCCGACAGCAATGCTGTGAGCCGTGCAGCGCCAGGCCGATTGCCGCCCTGTCACATCGGCACGAGCCGCGCGGCGTCCTCGGCGTGGAGATGCAACCGCAACGGCGCTTGCAAGGCTGCCAGACCATAGCGCCGGAGATCGTCGTTGAAGTCGCCCAGCCGTGGCGTGAGGGTCAGCGTTTTGATGCCGACCGCAGCTGCGCGCGCCTGCAGTCGATCCCTTGCCGCCGCGCCTGCGGGATCAAGGTCGCGCAACACGTACAGTCGCCGCAGACCAGCGGGGAACCGGATGGCGGCCAGGTGGCCCGACGAGAGCGCCGCAAGGGCGGGCATTTCCGGCAGGGCCGAACGTACGGAAAGAACCGTTTCGATCCCCTCGCCCGCGATGAGCACGTCACCGGGCGCACCGAACCGCACCCCGTTCCCGAGCAACGCCCCCATCGCGCGCCGCGGTGTGTCGATGTTTGCCTTGGCGCTCCCGTCCGGGCGCAGCCAGGTGCGATGGGTCCCGGTCTGGCGGCCCTCGAGATCGGTGATGGCAGCGAGCATGGCCGGAAGCCGCGCAACAGGCCCGCCACCCTCGGGCCGATAGTAGCAGGCGGGATGGAACCGCAGTCTTGGCATCTGGTCGAAACCGCTAATCCCCCGCCCGCGCAGATAGGTTTCCACCAGAGTGCCGCGGATCGGCGCGCCCAATGCAAACAGGCGTTGCGCCGCTTCCTGGGATCCTGTGGCAGCTGGTGGCTGTAAATGTAGAGAATGCTGTCGAGGCGGATCAGGTAAGGGCAGGCTCAAGAAACGGCGGGCTTCGTCGGCAACGTCCTTGAAGTCGAGCAATCCGCAGCTTTCGCGGATGACATCGAGCAGGTCGCCATGCTCGGACGTGGCCGCATCAGTCCATTTTCCGGCAGCACGGGTGCCGGTGGCTGGCCCGGACAGTCGAACGAACATGGACCGCCCAGCGGTGTTCCGAACATCACCCACCAGCCAGTAGTGGCCCTGCTTCCGCCCGTTCGAGAGATAATGCCGGCACACCGCCTCGGCATTTTCGGCAAGCTGGCGCGAGAGATCGGCGGCGGATCTTGTCATGGCGACCTCCATCATACTTGGACGAAATCAGGGGCCCGCCGTGACTGACGGGCCCCTGTGTTAGGAACCTGGGTGGAAGGTCCCGACCTGCTCGAAGGTCATTCGGCGGCGGTCCGGACGAAGGCGTCACCGGCGACGGGATCATCTTCTTTCGAGGGGTCGGAATCTCCGATAGCCGGTTCGCCGCCGTCTTCCGCCGATTGCGCTTCGCTGCTGTCGGGATCGTCTTCCGAAGCGTCATCGTCGGTGCGGTCCGCCTCGTCGACCAACTCGATCTCCGGTGCGTCCTCTTCCAGCAGCGGCGGCGTGCGCAGCGGGTCCGGCAGCCAGCCGGTGCCCACAAGCAGGTCCTCGGCGGCCGTCACCATTTCGGCCTTCTTCAGCCCGGCGATCCGGTCGGCGGCGTCCTCACCTTTCGCTTCGCGCACGGCCTCGAGGATGCGCGCCTTTGTCACGCGGCCGAGGTAGCTGTCGCCCCTGGCCGTCCAGCCCGCCTTCACCATGTCGAGTCCCACGGTCCCGGCCAGCACATCCGCATGCGCGATGGCGCGCGGTCGGCGCTGGTATGGATCATGGACGGCATTGACGCTCATCGCCACACAATGGGCGAAGAGCGCCTCGCGGCTGCCGCTGTCGAACTCGGTCAGCGCCTCCCAGAGGTCTTCTGGCGCTTTCGGCAGGTTCCGTGCCCATGTCTCGTGGCGCTGCTCGATGGCCTGCGCGTAGGTCGTGTCGCCGAGGCCCGGCACCTGCGATCCGAACGCGGCGTTGCGCGGTTCGATCTCGACGCAGCTGACGACGGCGTAGCGATAGAAGAGCCGCAGGACCATCGCGTGCAGCGCCGCGAGGAAGGCAGCCTGCGGGTCCTGGGCCAGCGCATTGCGCAGCGCCAGCGTACGATGCGCCGTCAGTTCCATGACGAGGCGGTCGGAGAGCGGTTTGAGACCGTCGTCCTCTTCCTCCTCGTCCGTGGTAGACACGGCCGTGTTATCAATGTCCTCGTCCGGCGCTGCTTCCGGTGCGACCTCGCCGAAATCCTTCACCTTCTCGACCGGCTCATCCTCGGGCCGCACATAGCCCCGCTCGACCCGCAGCCGCCCGGAGCTGTCGATGCTGACGAAGGCCCCGGCCAGCGCGAGGTCGTCGGCCTCGAACCGGATCGGACGTGCCTCAAGTGCCTCCATCGCCTCCTCGATCTCGCCCAACCGGGCATCGACCTCGTCCGGCAACTCGTCGGCCTCCGCATGCTCGGCCTCGAGCGCGTCGTATTCGGCCTTCTGCGACTGGTAGCTGGTAGCCTCCTCGTCGCTCATCGGCACCGCCTCGCCATGAACCCGACGCATCCCGAAGGTGTGGCCGTAGGGGAATTCGGTATCGACCTCGACCCATTTCCAGCCCTCGGCCCGGATCACTTCGGCATCCTCGGCCAGTTTCTCGCGCACCATGACGTCGAGCAGGGCGGCATCCTGCAGCCAGCCGCCATCGTCCTGCTGGAACAGGTCGCGCAGGATCTCGCCCCCGGCCTCGACGTAATCGTCGAGACCGACAAACTGCGCCCGCTTGTCCGAGGCCTGCACCGCGCCCTCGGTCAGCATGCGGCGGATCTCGTAGGGCTGCCGCGAATAGTGCCGCTGCTTCGCCTCCCAGACCTGCTCCTGCCGTGCATGATCGGGATTGACAGTGAAGGCCATGAGCTGGTCGAGCGTCATTTCCTCCTCGGCATAGGCGTCGAGCAGCGACGGCGCGACCGTGGCGAGCTTCAGCCGCTGCTTTACCACGCTGGCCGAGACGAAGAAGGCGGCCGCGATCTCCTCCTCGGTGCGACCCTTCTCGCGCATCGCCTGGAAGGCGCGGAACTGGTCGAGTGGATGCAGCGGCGCGCGCTGGACGTTCTCGGCCAGGCTGTCCTCTTCGGCGAGCCCCTCGGTGCGCACGATGCAGGGGACAAGCGCGGTCTTGTTCATGCGCTTTTGCTTGACGAGCAGCTCCAGCGCCCGGAACCGCCGCCCGCCGGCGGGGATCGTGTACATGCCGGTCTCGGCGCCGCTGTCGTCCAGCACCGGCCGCACAGTGATGGAGCTGAGCAGCGTCCGCCACGCGATGTCCTCGGCCAGCTCCTCGATCGACACGCCCGCCTTGACGTGGCGCACGTTCGACTGGCTGAGCATCAGCTTGTTGAAGGGGATGTCGCGCGAGGCGCTGAGGGTGATTTTCTGTTGCTTGGTCATCGGGATATCTCCGTGACAGGCCAGCCGGGAGCCTCTCTCCCGACCTCCAAACCCGTCACGGAAAACCCGGCACCCCTCTTGCTCTAAAGGCAGGCGGGCCACCGCGCTGCAACAGGGCCGACAAGTGACTAAAGGAACCCAAAGTACTTGAGCCACGCAATGACAGCGATAGCGGTTAGCAGTGCAGCTTCAGTCCAGAGCATTTTTTCCTCCAAGATGGTGTACGATGGCACTACCTTGGAGGTACAGGCTTCGGGTATCATCCGGAGTGTGAAAGGCACGAATCCTTCTTGCATGATAGCTGCCTGATGATTGCCTGATGATTGCCTGTCGAGAAACCATTTTGCTCAGGCTACACAAGTGACATCTTGGGGTTTTGGTAGAAGAATGAAGACAAATAGCACAAACACTTCCGGAGGCCTCCCAATATACCAACTCCAAGAGAAAATAAATTTCCTGGCAGAGTGTTTACACGAAAAGGGCTTGATATCGCGATCGTCGAGAAGGGCACTTGCTGAAAGATGCGATGTTAATCCAAAATCCCTAGATAGCGCTTGTTCGAAAAGCTCAATAACAAAGGAAATGCAGTCGAGTATTGAGATGGGCAGTGGAGTATCATTGAATCATGAAACGTGGAGCAGTGGTCAGCCGCACATTAATGGGCCTCATCGACTACAGTCACGTCGACTTGATACCGCAAATGATTTTCGGTTGCACGTCCGACGATCCTTAGAACTTCCAGTATCCGGAGGCCTGAGGGTTGTAGGGCAATCTCCAGTTTCCAATGCGCCGGACTTTGCAAGCGTAGCGATTTCGGACTTTGGCCAAGTGCCTGAAGCTGGCGCCGAGGTCTTGGCATTTTTGGAGGTGCATCTATCACGAGCATACTTAGATCACGAGATTAACTACGGGTTCAAGAAAGTCAGAGTTCGGTTGAGACTCGGCGTTGATCCCAGGCCGCGCTTGGTCGAGCGACTTGAGAATGGAAACACTATCGCAGATGCTCACCTCTCGACCGGCGGAACGTTAGAAGAACCATTTTGGGAGATCTCTAGTCCAAAAGTGCTGCAAGGGGACTACGTCACCAAAGAAGGTCCACTCGCAAAGTTTGCTGCTGAAACCGGCGCGCGAGTTACTGCGGAGCTTTCGGCGCATCTTTTCGACGGCTCGCTGGATATAAATAATTCAAATGCGGCTTCAAATGCAAAAACCCGCATCATCGAAAGATTAGTTGGAGTAATGATATCAGATGAGATCGAGGTGGACGGAAGAATAAAGCTCTCATCACATTCGATTCGATTTGAAGAATGATGCCACGCAGAAGTGAAATTAGAAATGCCGTAAAACGCGTCATTTCTCACGAAACGGACATTTTTTCGGAACTAGTGAGTATTTCTGGTCTCGATCCGAAGACGCATTTTCGGTTTGCGAACCTTTCAGGCGTAGACTTTGCCGGTTCGGACCTTGATGGCTACAATTTCGAAGGGGCAAATCTGCAAGACAGTGAATTTCGCGAAGCGCGCATAAAGGGAGCAAAATTTGGCAATGCAATTGTTAGCAATTCTCGATTTACAGAAAAGCAGTTTCGCTATCTAGTATCCCAATGCCCGACATCAATCGCTGCCGTCAAAGTTTACGATGCTTTAGGAAAACAACAAGCTCACAAGACAAAAGATGTTCAGACTTTTGCAGAGTACGTAGTTCGCCAAGCAATAAGGCTTGGCTTGACCAATCTTGATCTTAGCGCTCGTGTTTGCGGGCCCACTTTGCAGCACCTTCCGAGCAAGATAGGCAAAGCTACAAACCTAGAGACCTTAGATATTTCGGGCGTATCGGTTAAGGATATTTCCAGTGTTGGCGCTTTGCCAAAATTATGCAAGCTGAATATTTCGAGAACGAAGGTGAAAGACATCACGCCTTGCTGTCGATTGCAAAATCTTAAAGATCTTTCATTGGGCTCTACGAATGTTGATAGTTTGGCTTCACTTCAAAACCTTCAGGATCTTGAAAAAGTTGACATCAGCAGCACGAAGATTGCCGACCTTACGGCCCTTTCTAACGCGTCAAACATGAGAGAGTTAAGGCTGCACAACACTGGGGTTCACTCGCTGACACCCTTGTCCGCGATGCGCATGCTCGTACATGTTGACTGCTCAAATACGCGTGTAGAAGACCTTTCGCCACTATCAAAGGCTTTTGAGCTTGAGTTCCTCAACATTGATATGACTTTCGTTAAGGAAGTTTCCCCTCTTCTGCATCTGCAGAAACTTAAGCGTGTACATGCTCGAGGAGCTCAAATCGAAGGCTCGCCCTCATTGGATTCAATCATGCGACGAGTTTCTTTTTCATTTGGATAGGCGCAAGCTATTTCTAGCTCGCGCAACATCATCAAAGCTCCTCGTTGCTCAAAGTCACAATACTCTTTCCAGCAATGCCTTCGCCTTCCCCTCCATCACCAACCGCGCGTCCTGCTGGGGCTTCGACCGAGCCACGGCGGTGATCCCCTGCACGAAGTCGAAGACGCTCTCGGGCGGACGGCCTTCCTCGGCCAGCACCGTCTCGACGATCCGCCCCGTCTCCGCCTTCGAGAACCCGCGCTTCCTCAGGAAGTCCTGCCGGTCCTCGTCTGACCGCGCGACGATCTTCTCCCGCGCCGCGCGAATGCCGTCGATGAAGGGCGCGGGCGAGGACTCGGCGAAGCGGCTGAGCGCCGGGGCGGCCTCGTGGGCAAATCGCGAGGCGGCGTATTTCGAATGCCGGATGGTGATCTCCTGGAAGTCCTCGACGCCCCAGAGGTTGCGGTTCTGGCAGACCGCGCGCAGGTAGAAACTGGCGATGCCGAGCGTCTTGGCGCCCACCTCGGAATTCCAGCAGTAGAATCCCCGGAAATAGAGGTCGGGCGAGCCGTCTGGCAGCAGCCCCGCCTCGATGGGGTTCAGATCGTCGACGAGGAACAGGAACACGTCCCGGTCGGAGGCGTAGAGCGTCGTCGTCTCCTTCGTCACGTCCACGCGCGGGTTGTAAATGCCCGTCGACCAGTCGAGCACGCCCGGCACTTTCCAGCGTGTGTCGCCCGTGCCGTTGCCCGCGATGCGCTGTACGGCGGAGACAAGTTCATGGTCGTAGATGCGGCCATAGTCGGGGCCGGTCACGGCGCGCAGCTCCGTGCGACCATCCGCGACTTCCATGGTCTTGATCTGCTCGGCCCGGTGATTGGTCAGTCCGTACTGCAGGTTGATCCCCGCCAGCGGCGCGGGCAGCTGCCGCAGATAGGCCGCGGGCGCGCCGACGAGGCTCGAGAGTTAGCCAAAGGACCAATGCGTCGGCACGATGGGTTCATCCGCACCTGGCAGGACGAGACCCAGCTTTTCCGGGTTGTCCCGATGCGCCTCGACCCGGATCGCCGCGCTCTCCACCGTGCGCGTCCGGCTCCGCTCCGCCCGGCCTTTGACCGAGGCAAAGAGATCGTCGAGCGACAGATACCGCTCGTCATCCGGCCGCGAAAACCACTCCGACGACACGCGGTCCACGTTCGTGCCGCGCGACACATCCACCCTGTAGCCGCCGCTGGTGTTACGCCCGGCATCGATAATTTCGGTGTTCATTGGGAAACCTCCGCGACGGGCGCCAGAGGCCTCTCCTCCAGCCTTCAACCCGTCACGGCCCTCCCTGCCCGCCTCTGACTCTGGAAACGGCACAAGACAAACGGCTCCTCGACAATGTGGATGGCCAGAAATTCGCAGGTTTTCGGGGGGAAGTGGCGCACCCAGTAGGATTCGAACCTACGACCTTCGCCTTCGGAGGGCGACACTCTATCCAGCTGAGCTATGGGTGCAAACTGCTTACGCAGTGCTTACTTCAATTTTCCGCGGGATTAAAGCAAAGATCGGCAGTCCCGCAAACCACTGATCTGAAACGTTTATTTTCACTCATCTTCACACAACGGACCCTTGACATCAGCCTTCGGAGGGCAGCGCTCTATCCAGCTGAGCTACGGGTGCCTAGAGCCGCGTATACCGTCCCTTTTTCAGCCCTGCAAGACGTATCAGACGGATGTTGTTTCATCTGGCAAATTAGGAGTCCCTAAAACATCTGTCGGTACAGTCCAGCTGTCGTGAACAGAACGAAGTTGGGGCGTGGTTTCCATGATGGGCCGGTTTTTTCAAATGGCTGCACTCGTTGCGCTGGCGCTTGGTCTTCGGGCCGGAAGCGCGGTTGCGGAACCGGTTTATACATTTGGCGTCGAGCCGCAGTTCGAGGCACGGCGCCTCGCCGCGATCTGGCAACCGATCCTGAGCGAGCTCGAACACCGCACCGGCCATCGGTTCAGGCTGGTCGGGACGCCGCACGTCCCGGCGTTCGAAACCGCCTATGCCCGGGGCGATTTCGACTTTGCCTATATGAACCCCTATCACGCATTGGTCGCGGGAGAAGCGGACGGGACCCGTGCGATCATCCACGATGGTGGCCAACAGATGTCCGGCGTCCTCGTGGTCAAGGCGGACTCGCCCTATCATGCCGTTGGCGACCTGGAAGGACAGACGATCGCATTCCCGGCCCCGAATGATCTTGGCGCCGCGCTGCTGATGCGCGCCGATCTGGACCGGATTTTCTCCCTGCACTATGATTCATCCTACGTGGCAACCCACAGTTCAGCCTACTACAATGTGCTTCTCGGGGATGCTGCCGCTGCCGGCGGTGTGATGGCGACGCTGACTGCGCACGACGAGCTCGTGCGGCAAAACCTGCGCGTAATATATGAAACCAGGGGGCTGCCGCCGCATCCGGTGAGCGTTCATCCCCGGGTTCCGGACCCTGTGTCACAGGCTGTTCAGGCGGCTTTCGTGAGCATGGCCCAGACCGAAGAAGGCGCGGCGATGCTGGCCCGTGTTCCACTCGTCAAAGCGGCGAAGGCCAACCAGGAACAGTACCAGGCGCTGCGATCCCTCAATCTGGAGGGCTACCTCGTCACACTCCCGAAGACCGGGGGCTGAGACAGGCGCATGCGGCAATCGATATGGACAATCCGGCGCACGCTTGTCGTCGTTGTGCTGGTCGTGTCGCTCGCTCGGGCGCTGGCGTTCAACTATTTCTGGCTGCCCCGGATCACGGCGGTCATGACAGAGGCCCAGACCGATGAGGTCGAGCGCCAGATGGACGTTGTTGTCGACGCACTCATGCCCTTCCTTCTGTCCCGCCAGTATGCGGCGATCCATGAGACCCTCGACAGCATCATGGACCGCAACCCGAACTGGATCAGCGTTGTTCTGGCCGACGAGACCGGTCGCAAGATTTTCCCTTTCGGCAAGGTCGCCGTCGCCGAAGGCCCTGGTATCGTAAACCTCACCCGGGCGTTTACCCTCAATGGTTCCGGATCCGGGCGGATCATGGCCGTGGTGGATATCAGCATGTCACTGGACCGGTTGCGCGCCGAGACGGAGAGCCAGGGCCGCGCGGAAACGATCATCTTTCTCGCGCTGATGGGGTTCGTTGTCCTGATCATCGACCGCTTGATCATCCGCCGCGTCACGAGCCTCGCCGATGCCGCCGATCAGATGGCGCATGGAAACTTTTCCGCTGCGGTCCCGCAAAGCCCTCCCGACGAAATCGGGCGCCTGATCAACAGTTTCGTATCCATGCGCAGCCGCATTGCGCAAAACACCGAGGCGCTGAGCAGCGCGCGGGAGGCGGCCGAGTCGGCACTGGTGGCGAAATCCCAATTTCTCGCCCGAATGAGTCACGAAATCCGTACCCCGCTGAACGGGGTCATTCCAGTCGCTGACATCCTGTGCCATGCCGATCTCGACGAGGAGCACCGCCACCATGCAGAGGTTATCCGCGAATCCGGCAGCGCCCTGCTGGCCATCGTCGATGACATCCTCGATCTCGCCAAGATCGAAGAAGGCCGCTTCGAGCTCGACTGCGCGCCCATGTCGATCAAACGGCTCATCGCCGGGGTCCGCCGAATTCTTTTCACGGCCGCCGAGAAAAAGGGGCTGGAGATGCGCATCGATATTCACCCGTCCCTCTGGCACGCGCAGATCAGCGCGGATGAAGACCGCCTGCGGCAGGTGCTGATCAACCTGGCGGGCAACGCGATCAAGTTCACCAACTTCGGCGCGGTCACGCTTGGTGTCGAACCTATCAAGGAAAAAACGCGCGACGGCGTGCGTTTCTTCGTCAAGGATACCGGCATCGGCATTGCCGAAGAAGATCAGGCCCGCATCTTCGAGCGCTTTGAACAGGCGGAGGGCGGGCGCAATCGCCAGTTCGGCGGCAGCGGGCTTGGCCTTGCCATTTCGCGCTTTCTCATCGAAGCGCATGGCAGCGCGATCACCATCGACAGTACACCGGGCAAGGGCAGCACGTTTTCTTTCTGTCTTTGGGGCCCGGTACAAAGCGCCGCCCAAGCCGCACCGCAAAATGATGCAAACCGCGCGATAGCCCCGGAATTCAATGGCGCGCGCGCCCTGATCGTCGACGACAACGCAACCAACCGGTTCGTCGCCAAATCAATGATGGCGCAGCTCGGGTTCGAGGTCGATCTCGCCAGCAATGGCTCGGAGGCGTTAAACTGCGTGGCGGACAACATCTATGACGTCGTGCTGATGGACATGCACATGCCGCGCATGGATGGCCTCGAAGCGACGCGGCAGATCCGGGCTCTGCCGGGGCCACAGAAACACGTCCGGATCATCGCCCTGACCGCCAGCGTTCTGGCCGATGATGTGCAAAAATGCAAAGATGCCGGCATGGACGGGTTTGTTGCCAAACCCCTGTCCTCCGGTACCCTGCGGGATGCGCTGGCAGCCTGACCCGGGCCCCCGGCCTCAGCCGAACAGGTCGTGCGCCAGCTCAAGCGCGTCGATCAACACGTCGACCTCTTCACGGGTGTTGTAAAGACCGAAGGACGCACGGCAGGTCGCCGTCACCCCGAGGTGGTCCATCAAGGGACCGGCGCAATGATGACCGGCCCGCACCGCAACACCCTTCTTGTCAAGGATCGTCGAGATGTCATGCGCATGCGCCGCACCGTTCATGGTGAAGGAGAAAATCGCCGCCTTGTCCCTTGTCGTGCCCTGCACGGTCATCCAGTTCAGCCCATCGAGCCGCTCGCGCGCATAATCCCGCAGCATCGCCTCATGGGCCGCAATGTTGTCCATCCCAAGCGCCATCATGTAGTCCAGAGCCACACCAAGGCCGATCTGCTGGACGATGCCCGGCGTTCCCGCCTCGAACATCATCGGCGGGTCGTTATAGCACACGGTCTCCTTGGAGACTTCCTTGATCATGTCACCGCCACCGAGGAAGGGACGCATTTCGGCCATCCGTTCCTTGCGAATCCAGATCGCACCGGAGGCCGAGGGGCCATAGAGCTTGTGTCCGGTGATGGCGTAGAAATCGCAGCCGATCTCCTCGACATTCACCGGCATGTGCACCGCCGCCTGCGAGCCATCGACCAGAACCGGAACGCCCTTTGCCCGGGCGCTGTCGCAGATCGCCTTTACATCCACAACCGTGCCCAACACGTTGGACACGTGGGTCACCGCGACCAGTTTTGTCTTCGGTCCAATGGCGTCGATCACCTTCTGCGGGTCGAGCGCGCCGGTGGCGTCAACGTCGACCCATTTGATCACCACGCCCTGCCGCTCGCGCAGGAAATGCCAGGGCACGATATTGGCGTGATGCTCCATGACCGACAGGACGATCTCGTCGCCCGGCTCCATGCGCGGCATGGCCCAGCCATAGGACACCAGGTTGATGCCCTGTGTCGTGCCGGTGGTGTTCACGATCTCCTCGGGATCGGACGCGCCAAGGAATCTCGCGATGGTTTCCCGCACCGCTTCATATCGCTCCGTCGCAAGGTTCGACAGGAAGTGCAGCCCGCGATGCACGTTGGCGTATTCCTCGGCATAGCCGCGCGTAACCGCGTCGATTACGACCTGCGGTTTCTGGGCAGATGCGCCATTGTCGAGGTAAACCAATGGCTTGCCGTTCACTTCGCGGCTCAGAATTGGGAAATCGCGGCGGATCTCGCTGACGTCATACATATCCGGTTAACCCGTTAGGTGAGAAGCCGAGGAGGCTTAGAAGAATGGAAAGGCCGACCGCCGCCGCGATCACCCCGAGGATCAGGACCAGCACCGCCTTGATGGCACTGTTCAGCTCATGCGCTTCGTCGATGAAGGCGGTGGCGATATAGGCGCCGATCGCCGAGGCCGCAAAGGCGAGCAAGGTCGCGATATTCCCGGCCAGCGGGGCCAGCAGAGTCAGGGCCGCTTGCGCCGCCAACCCGAGCACCTGAAGCCAGATCATAAGCACTGCGATATCCGCGATGCTGGCCTGTCCGCCAAAGAGCCGGCCAATGCCGGTGAGGGCGGCAATCATCGTGATCAGCATCACGGCCCGCATTGCCATGAGCGCCAGCGGATTGCTCAGCAACTCGAATGTCTCCGGCATCGGCGCCATGAGCAGTGAGATGGAAAACAGCAGCGCGTTGGCCACCACCGTCAGGGCAAAGCCCAGCACCAGTGCCTCGTTCGGCAGGCGCAGGCTGAGCAACAGCCGCGCGACCTCGCGCGGGGCGCTGAGCGTCTGCACCCCAAGCCTGAGCAAACCGTCCAACGTCATGCCATCTGCCCTTCTGCACCGAAGCGATGCGCTCCAACCATGCTGCGCCACCAGAACCACGCGAAAACCGCGAACCAGACAAGGCCGACCAGCGTCAGCGCCGGTCCGCCGCCAATGAACCCGGCGACAAGCCCGTTGAGAAGGACCAGTGGCGAAGAGGCCAGCAGCGCCCAGACCAGCGCCAGCCGCGCGCCATAGCCGCCGCCCCGATACCCCAGCGGCTTGCCGATCACCCCGACAAGGAAGCCGGTGAGATAAACGATCAGCGGAAAGATGAACACGGTGGCAAGCAAGGTGCCCCCCAGCAGCATGTTCAATTCCTGACCGCTGATATGGGCCTGCCGCGCCAGCGCAGGCCAGCGCGCGATGAAGAAGATCACGCAAGTGCCCATGACCAGCGCCAGCAGCCGGTCCTCGCGCGGACCGGCCTCCAGCAGTCTGTGCACCACACGGGCAGGCCCGCGATAGGTGGCGACGATATCCTGCGTAACAGGCATCAGCCGCGCCGACGCTCCAGCCACGCCGCGACGCGTTCGTTGATTTCCTCCTGCAGGCTCTCATCGTCGATCTCCTGCACCGCTTCGGCGATGAAGGCGATTGTCATGAGATCCTCGGCAAGGCCTCGCGGCACACCGCGCGCACGCAGGTAGAACAGCGAATCCTCGTCGATTGCCCCGGAGGTGCTGCCGTGTGAACAGGCCACGTCATCGGCATAGATCTCCAGCTCCGGCTTGGCGAGGAACTGGCTGTCCCCATCGAGCAGCAGGGACTGCGAGATCTGATACCCGTCGGTCTTCTGGGCATCCGGTTTGACCAGGATCTTGCCCTGAAACACGCCTGTCGCGCCGTTGCGCAGCACTTTCTTGAACACCTGGCGGCTTTCACAATTCACCGCGTCATGGGTGACGAACACCGTGTCATCGTGGTGAAAATCGCCGTCGCCCATGCAGGCGCCCGCGACATGCGCCGCCGCATCATCGCCGGTCAACTCGATCACGCATTCGTTGCGCGTCATCATGCCGTTGGCGGTGAAGGTGAAGCTCTTGAACACGCTCTCTGCCCCGAGCCGAGCAAAGATATGCGTGGCGGCGCGGCGCTCGTGATCGCGGCCTTGGGTGCGCACATGGTGCAGCGTTCCGGTGTCGGCGATATCGACTTCCATCACCTTGTTGAAACGGGCGGCTGCGGGGCCGTTTTCGAGGATCGTCACCTCGGCCCCGGCGTCCACCTTGATCACGTGATGCAGCATCGCGTCCGAGGTCTCGCTCTCGTGGCGATAGATCAGGTTGATCGGCTTTGCCGCCTTGCCAGTGACATGGATCAACAGCCCATCGGTGGCAAACGCCGTATTCAGCGCCGCCAGCGGCCGCTCCACCGGGCTCTGGCCATTGGTTTCCAGCGCGCCATAAAGGTCCTTGGCCCAGTGGATGTCCATGCCATCGGCCAAACGGTCGATGCTGACGCCTTCAAGGCTCAGATCATCCGACTCCTCGGCGTCGAAAACACCGTCGACAAAGACAACCTTGAGCCGGTCGCGCTCGCCGAAGATCGGGGTTTCTTCGCCATCGAACAGCGCCGCTTTCGGCGCGTCGGGCGCGGTCAGGCTTTCGGGGCGGGTGTACTTCCAGTATTCGTCCCGCGGGCCCGGCAGGCCCATGGCCCGCAGCCGCGTCAGCGCATCCTGCCGCGCCGGGGCGGACCAGCCCCCCTCCGGCAGGCTCAGCGTCGCAAGCCGCGCGTCGAGTGCGTCGATTTTCGGTTGAGCAACAGCCATTTACGCCTCCTCTGCCAGAAGGTGCGCATAGCCGTCATTCTCGACTTCCAGAGCAAGCTCCGGGCCGCCGGTCTTGATGATGCGGCCCCCCGCCATGATGTGCACCACGTCCGGCTTGATGTGGTCGAGCAGGCGCTGGTAGTGCGTGATGACAAGGAACGAACGCCCTTCCGAGCGCAGCGCGTTTACGCCATCGGCAACCAGCTTCATCGCGTCGACGTCGAGGCCCGAGTCGGTCTCGTCGAGGATGCACATCTTCGGCTCCAGCATCGCCATCTGCAGGATTTCGTTGCGCTTTTTCTCACCACCGGAGAAGCCCACGTTGACCGGACGCTTGAGCATCTCCGCGTCGATCTTCAGGTCCTTGGCCTTGGCGCGGATTTCTTTGAGGAACTCGGCAGAGGACATTTCCGCCTCGCCGCGCGCCTTGCGCTGTGCGTTCACAGCCGTGCGCAGGAAGGTCATGTTGCCGACACCGGGGATCTCGACCGGGTACTGAAACGCCAGGAAAAGGCCCGCCGCCGCGCGCTCTTCGGGATCCATGTCCAGGATATCCTTGCCAAGCAGCGTCGCGGAGCCGTCGGTCACCTCATAGCCGTCCTTGCCGGACAACACGTAGGACAACGTCGATTTGCCCGACCCGTTCGGCCCCATGATCGCATGCACCTTGCCCGACTCCACGGTCAGGTTCACACCTTTGAGGATCTGCTTGTCCTCTTCTTCCAGTTTCACCTGAAGGTTCTTGATTTCCAGCATCGTTGTGTCCTCTTTCGTCCTGTTTCGCGCGGCTCAGGGCCGCAGCATGAAATTGACCAGCCAGAGCAGCCGCTCCGGCGGAATGGGTTTCGGGGTCACATGGAATTCGGCCATGCGCCCAGTGATATTTGGCGGTCCGAGGATCTCCTCGACCTTGTGGTAATGTTTGCGCTGCACATAGTCGTCGAACAGCACGCGCACAGGTTTCTGCGCCATGAAAGCCGCACTGAGTGCACAGGCCTGACGGAACCGGCCATCCACCAGAATGACATCGGGCTGGCGAAACTCCGGCAGCCCCCAGACCTCCAGCGCATAGCGCGGAAAGCGCTGAAATTCGCTGTGATCGACCGGATGGCCCCATTCCTTCGTGGCCCCGATGTCGGACCAGATCACATCGACCTCTGTTCCCGCGACCGGCGGGGTACTGGCCAGATAACCGCGCATCATCTGCGCCCAGTCTTTGTCCGACTCGACCGCGAACACGGTCTTGCCGGCCATTTCGGACGCCATCACCGTGGACCCGCCCGAGCCGTATTCGAGGATGACATCAGCCTCCTCATAGGCCGCGCGAAGCAGCGCCGCCTCGGCCTCCGGCATGGTCAACTCGGGGCGCGGTATGATGGCCTGCACCGTCACCCGAGCACCACCGCAGTGCCTGACGCGCTGACCATCAACATGCTGTCGCCAACGACTTCATAATCGAGGTCGATGCCGACGACCGCCGTCGCGCCGAGCTGCGCCGCCCGACGTTCAAGTTCGTGCATGGCCGTGTCGCGCGCATCCTGCAGCTTCGATTCATACGCGCCAGACCGCCCGCCGACGATATCGGTGATCCCGGCAAAGAAATCGCGCACGACGTTCGCGCCCATGATCGCCTCGCCCACAACGATGCCTTTGTAATCGGTGATCTTGTAACCTTCGACGGAATGCGTGGTGGTCAGGATCATGCCTCGGCTCCCTTCGATAGTGCGAAGTAATTGACATTGGCTTTCTGGTGCCGCGATTCAAATGTCACGGCGTAATTCTGCGCGGCGCACCACGCATGGAAGGCGTCCCCGTTGGCCGTATCGACCTCGATGAACAGCGCCGGACGCTGCGCGGCGATGGTCTTTCTGAACCCGGATAGTACAAGCATTTCCATACCTTCCACGTCGATCTTGATCAAATCGACGCGCTCGGACGCGAACAGATCATCACCCCGATGCACGTCGATCGCGCCGCCCTTGCGCAGCTGCGCCGCCCCAAGGTTGCGTCCGCGTTCGTGCACCGCATATCCGCCCTCGGCCCGATCCGAGAGACCAACGCCAAGCGCCGAAAGGTCGATCACATCGCCAAGCCCGTTGCCCGTCACATTCGCGCGCAAGGCTTCGATCGCCTTCGGGTTCGGCTCGATGCAGATCACCTTGGCCGCGCCCATGAGCGTTGCGAAATAGAGCGCGTGATTGCCCACGTTGGCGCCCACGTCGATCACATGCGCGCCCTGCCCCATCGCCCCGGCCACCCGGTCGAGATCGGCCCGTTCATAGAACTTGCCCACCCGGTGCCGTCCCTGAATGGGGCAGCCCTCGGCATTGAGGTGAAAGATGACGGCGTGGCCGTCGATCTGCGCGTGAACCTGCTCCATCACAGCCCCCGCGTCGTCACGGGCCGGGCAGCGTGGCTGCTGCGACCGCCAAAGACACCGGACACGCGGCTCAGCCCCCGGGGCAGCGCCGAGAACAAGGCGCGGGACAGGTCCATCAGCAAAGAGGTCAGCACGATCGCCCGCACCATCTCAAAGCACCATCTTCAGAACAGCGGCCAGAAGCCACGCGAGCATTCCCGCGAGAACGGCGGTCTTCCACACCGACCCCTGGATGAGGCCCTGGCTCTTGCCCGACCGCGCGCGCAGGCCAAAGCCGATCAGCGTGCCAAGGAAAACCCCGGCCCCGACACCAACGGTTTGATTGATGGCTTCGACGAACACTGCGCGCTCCATTGTCAGGTGGCGATCCGCTTGCGTAGGGCGGGGCTATGCCCCGCACCCCGGCTCGGTATCAGCCCACGGACCCTTCGAGAGAAATCGCAACAAGCTGCTGCGCCTCCATGGCGAATTCCATCGGCAGCGCCTGCAGCACGTCGCGGCAGAACCCGTTGACGACCAACGCCACGGCCTCTTCCTCGTCCATGCCACGCTGGCGGCAGTAGAACAGCTGATCGTCGTCCACCTTGGACGTCGTCGCCTCGTGCTCCACCCGCGATGAATTATTCTTCACCTCGATATACGGAACCGTATGCGCCCCGCACTTGTCGCCGATCAGAAGCGAGTCGCACTGCGTATAGTTGCGCGAATTCTTCGCCTTCGGGTGCATCGACACAAGGCCGCGATAGGTGTTCTGCGCCACGCCCGCGCTGATCCCCTTGGAGACGATGCGCGACTTGGTGTTCTTGCCAAGGTGAACCATCTTGGTGCCGGTGTCGGCCTGCTGATGGTTGTTGGCAATCGCGATCGAATAGAACTCGCCCTGGCTTTCCTCCCCGCGCAGGATGCAGCTCGGATATTTCCACGTCACCGCAGAGCCGGTCTCCACCTGCGTCCACATCACCTTGGCCCGGTCGCCCCGGCAATCGGCACGCTTGGTGACAAAGTTGTAGATGCCGCCCTTGCCGTTCTCATCACCGGGATACCAGTTCTGAACGGTCGAGTATTTCACCTCGGCATCTTCCTCGATGATGATCTCCACCACGGCCGCGTGAAGCTGCGCGGTATCGCGCTGCGGCGCGGTACACCCTTCGAGATAGGAGACGTAAGAGCCCTTGTCCGCGATGATCAGCGTCCGCTCGAACTGGCCGGTGTTCTCGGCGTTGATGCGGAAATAGGTCGACAGCTCCATCGGGCAGCGCACGCCCGGCGGGACGTAGACAAACGAGCCGTCGGAGAAGACCGCGCTGTTCAGCGTCGCATAGAAGTTGTCCGACACCGGAACCACGGAGCCGAGATACTTCTTCACCAGCTCGGGATGCTCGCGGATCGCCTCGGAGATCGAGCAGAAGATCACCCCCGCCTCTTTCAGTTCTTTCTGGAAGGTCGTGCCCACGGACACGCTGTCAAAGACCGCATCCACCGCGACCCGGCGCTCGCCTTCCTTGGCCTCGGCGGGCGCGCCATCGGCGCCCTCGACCCCGGCAAGGACCATCTGCTCCTTCAGCGGAATGCCCAGTTTCTGATAGGTTTCCAGAAGCTTGGGATCAACGTCGTCAAGCGACTTCGGCTTTTCCGTCATCGACGCGGGACGCGCGTAGTAATACTGTTCCTGGAAATCGATTTCCGGATACTCGACCATCGCCCAGTCGGGCTCTTTCATCTGCTTCCAGCGCGCAAAGGCCGCCAGACGCCATTCGGTCATCCACTCCGGCTCTTCGTTCTTGCCGGAAATCAGCCTGACGATATCCTCGGACAGCCCCTTGGGGGCGTATTCCATTTCGATCTCGGTATTCCAGCCGTGCTTGTAGGTGCCGACGGACTTCACCGCGTCCACGGTTTCCTGATCGACACCGTCCTTGACGGTCACATCATCCATAGCTGTCATTCGCGTTTCCTCTCGGTCAGGCGCTCCGCGCACGGTGCCTTTGGTACTTTGCGGCCCAAGCATCTGCAAAACGCAGGACCTGTTCTTTCGTGGTGGATGGCCCAAGGCTCACCCGAATGGCGCTGGACGCCACATCGTCGTCATATCCCATCGCACGCAGAACCCGGCTTGCCCGGACTTTGCCCGACGAACAGGCGCTGCCCGCGCTTATGGCAAAGCCGGCCAGGTCCATCTGCATCACCTGCGTCTCGCCCTTCCAGCCGGGCAAAGCGAAACACGACGTGCCGGGGAGTCGCCCCGCATATTTCCCGACAAAAATAGTCTCTTTCGCCGCAGCCTCAAGAGCCTTTTCTAGAATATTTCTAAATTCCGCCACTGGCTCCCAGATCCCGTCCGCCAGATCCCGTGCCGCTGCCTCCGCAGCCGCGCCAAACCCGGCGATGCCGATCACATTCTCGGTGCCGCTGCGGCGGCCCATCTCCTGCCCGCCGCCCCTGATCCGCGCCGCGACATCCGTGCCGCGCTTCATCACGAGCGCGCCAACCCCTTTCGGACCGCCGAGCTTATGCGCCGAAATCATCGCCATGGTGCACCCCGTCCAGTTGAAAGCAAAGGGCAGCTTGCCGAAGGCCTGCGTGGCATCCACCACTGCCAGCCCCTCGGGAAGTGCCTGAATCACTCCGGTCTCGGAATTGGCCGCCTGTAGCACCGTGCGCGCCGGGTCGGCCACGCTGACGGCGCCGTTGCCATCGACGGGCAAAGTCGCCTCGATCCAGGCGGCCACGGCGTCATGTTCGATATCTGCCCCGACAAGTCCGCGCCCGGCACAGGCCAGTGCCGCCGCCTCCGTTGCACTGGAGACAAAGACCACATCGGCACCATCCGCGCCAAAGGCCGACGCCACCTGCCCGCGCGCCTTCTCGACGAGCGCCTTGGCCGCGCGCCCCTCGGCATGCACGGAGGACGGGTTCCCGACGACATCCATCGCGGCAATCATCGCCTCGCGAGCCTCGGGCCGTAAAGGCGTCGTGGCGTTCCAGTCAAGATAGACCCGGCTCACTGTGCCCCCTGCGTCTTGTTGGCAAATATTCGCAAAGGGCGTGCGGGGCACAGCCCCGCCCTACACGCTGTTTCACTTGTCATCATCGACAACCGCGAAGATCGAGGGCACCGCAGGACATGGCGCAAGCGTGTTCTCCACCACATCCGACAAGCGCGTCTGGTGCAGATAAACATACACCTGCGCCGAGAGGCTCTGCCACAGCCGGTTCGAAAGCGACTGCGCCTTGGAGCCGGACGCCGCGCCAGAGGCCCCCGCGCCCTTCTGCATCGCATCCACCGTCTCATCCACAGCAGCCAGCACATCAACCACCCGGATCCCGTCCAAAGGCTTGGCAAGCCGGTATCCGCCACCCGGCCCGCGCACCGATTCCACCAATCCCGCGCGACGCAGCTTGACAAACAGCTGTTCAAGATAGGGCAGGGAGATGTCTTGCCGCCGCGAAATATCCCCCAGCGTGACAAGCGTCCCGCTGGGCTGCAGCGCAATATCGGTCAAGGCAACCATGGCATAGCGGCCTTTTGTACTCAGTTTCACGGCTTTCATCCTCCATGACACCGGCTCCCGGGCCATTCCAATTGACCTCGGCGCGGCAATTGCCTATCTGCAGTCCAGCCCGATCCACACCCGGCGTTTACCATCGCAGTAAACACGGGCATATATTTAGAACGCTTCTAAGATGGCATAGCGAATTAGTCAACAATTCAGCTGTGTCGAAAAAGGAAAACCCGCCCTATGCCCGAGGTCATCTTTCCCGGACCCGAAGGCCGCCTCGAAGGCCGCTACCACCCCCAAAAAGACCGTGACGCGCCGATCGCCATCGTTCTGCACCCGCATCCGCAGTTCGGCGGGACGATGAACAACAAGGTCGTCTACAACCTGCACTACGCCTTTTACAAAATGGGCTTCACGGTGCTGCGCTTCAATTTCCGTGGCGTGGGACGGTCGCAGGGCGAATACGATCAGGGCGTGGGCGAGCTCAGCGATGCCGCCTCGGCGCTCGATTACCTGCAGTCGATGAACCAGAACTCCAAGCATTGCTGGGTCGCTGGCTTCTCCTTCGGGGCGTGGATCGGCATGCAACTGCTGATGCGGCGGCCGGAGATCACCGGCTTTGTTTCCGTGTCGCCCCCGGCGAACATGTACGACTTCTCCTTCCTCGCGCCCTGCCCCTCCTCGGGGTTGATCATCAACGGCACCGCGGACAAGGTGGCACCGCCCGCCGACACTCGCGCATTGGTGAACAAGCTGCACGAGCAAAAGGGCATCACCATCACCCACGATGAGATCGATGGGTCCGGCCACTTCTTCGAAGAGCCGCACATGGATACGATGATCGGCAATGTCACCGGCTACGTCAAACGTCGCCTGACCGAAACCACCCGCTGAGCAAACACCATGGGCGTTCTCGAAGACCTCGCCGACAAACTGGCCGCCGACACGATCAAGGCCATGGACGCCCTCGACGACGACCGCCTGTATGAACAGGTGGCCAAGGTGCTCGGGGCCTCTTCGCAATCTGCGGAAGAGGCCTACCTCACCTCCATCCGCATCCGGCTAGCGGAGCGGCGCGGACGAACCTTCCTGACAGAGCACGTCCGGGCCGCGCTTGAGGCCAAGAAAAAGGGCGAGGCACTGCCAGAGGCGCTAGCGCCCGGCTCGGACAACGAACACCTCTGACCGGCAAGCCCCGCAAACGGACCTTTGGACGGACTGCCAGGGTCACTCTGGTATCTTGCCCTTTGCAACGCCATCGGTCACACCACGTCCATGACCGATGCTGCCCAAGACCGCCTCACCGCTCAAATGGCCTTCCTCATGGAGGCCGACCGGCTCAAGTCCGTTGTGCGCGCCACAAGGCTCGCCGATGGCTCTCGGCAAGAAAACTCAGCGGAACACAGCTGGCACGCCGCGCTCTTCGCCCTCACCCTCGCGGAACACGCTCCGAAAGACATCGACACGGGCAAGGTCGTCGCCATGCTCCTGCTGCACGACCTCGTGGAGATCGACGCGGGCGACGCGCCGGTGTTCGGCGATCACGATGCCGCCGCTATCGAAGCCCAGGAACAGGCCGCCGCCACCCGACTTTTCGGAATGCTGCCCGGGGATCAGGCCGCCGCGTTCCGCGCGCTTTGGGACGAATTCGAAGCCAACGAAACCGCCGAAGCCCGCTTTGCCAAATCGCTCGACCGTTTCGTGCCGCCGAACCTGAACCTCGCCAATGGTGGTGGCTCATGGGTCGACTACAAAGTCAGTTTCGACACATTCGAGGCCCGCGTCGGAGCAAAGATCGAGCGGGGCGCGCCCAGGCTTTGGTCCTGGTTGAGCCCACGTGCCGCAGCCTTCTTCAAAAAGCTCTTGTAAGCCGCCGCCACCCCATACCGCCGCCCGCAATGCGCGGCGTCGATGTGTATTTGGATTTCCCGAAGAGTCGTGGCATAATACCGGGCATTCCGAGATAATTTTTTAATTTGAGGTATGCACGATGTACAAAATTCTCTCTTTCGCGACTCCAATCCTGCTTGCATCGACGATCACCGCAAGTGCCGCGTCCTTCGTCCTCGACTTCACTGGCTCAGGGGTAATCGCTGATAGCTATGGCGACAACGGCTGGGCTGACCTGTCCTATCGAGGTCTGTCCGGCATTGGCAACGTGGCAACGTCCGGCACCTTGCAGTATTGGGGCACCGGCTACGGCGATCTCGATGGCGCGGCATGGGCGTCCAACAACGGCGCGCGCGGCGAGATCCGCATCGAAGCGCAGACAGCCTCCGAAACCGTCACGCTCGACAGCTTTGACATGGGCGGCTGGAGCGCTGATGAATCCGCATCCTGGACTGTGTACGATCTGGGCTGGAACGTCATCGGCAACGGCTCTGGCGTCGCCCCAAACACCGGCGCCCACTTGTCTTTCGCGCCGGGCTTCTCTGCGGTTGGCGGGCTGATCTTCCAATGGGGCGATGATGCCTGGGATGTCGGCGTGGAGAACTTCGCCTATTCCGTCAGCGGCGCCCCCATCTCGGCGGTTCCGCTCCCAGCGTCGGGCCTTTTGCTTCTCGCTGGCCTCGGCGCGGTTGGTCTGCGCCGCCGCAAAAAGACCAGCTGACTGTAAATGAGGCCGCCACCTCTTCGGCGGCCTCGTCTCCCCCGGCCAGTCAGAAGTGGATCGCCCGGTCAAAGGCGTCCAGCACGCTTTCGTGCATCATCTCCGACAGTGTCGGATGCGGAAAGACTGTGTTCATCAAGTCTTCTTCCGTGGTCTCAAGCTGCCGTCCGACCACGTAACCCTGGATCAATTCCGTCACCTCCGCGCCCACCATATGCGCCCCCAGAAGCGCGCCGGTCTCGGCATCGAATATCGTCTTGATCAACCCCTCCGGCTCGCCGAGCGCAATCGCCTTGCCATTGCCCATAAAGGGGAACCGCCCGACCTTTATGTCATAGCCTTCGGCCTTGGCCTGCGCCTCCGTCAGACCCACGCTTGCAACCTGTGGGTGACAATAGGTGCAGCCCGCGATGCTCTTGGGGTCAACCGCGTGTGGATGTCTTCCGGCAATCATCTCTGCGACCATGACGCCCTCATGGCTGGCCTTATGCGCAAGCCAGGGCGCCCCTGCCACATCGCCAATGGCGTAAAGCCCGTCCACGCCCGTCCGGCACATGGGGTCCGTCACAACATGTGTCCGCTCGATCCGAACGCCCAGATCTTCAAGCCCAAGGTCTTCCACATTTCCGACAATTCCCACGGCGGAAATCACAGTATCAAAGATCTCTTTTGAGGTTTTCCCATCTTTTTCAAGATGCGCCACAACCTGCCCCTTGCCGCGATCAAGCTGTGTCACGGAGCAGCCCTCGCGGATGTCCATGCCCTGCTTCTCAAACTGCTTTTTCGCAAAGGCGCTGATCTCCGCATCCTCCACCGGCAGGATGCGATCCATCACCTCGACCACCGTGACTTCTGCCCCGAGCGTGCCGTAAAAGCTGGCGAACTCGATGCCGATGGCGCCCGAACCGATCACCAGGAGCCGTTTGGGCATGCGCGGCGGTTGCAACGCATGCTTGTAGGTCCAGACCAGATCGCCATCCGCCTCCAGCCCCGGAAGCGTGCGCGCCCGCGCGCCCGTGGCCAGCACGATCGCCGGGGCGTCGAGCGCCTGCTCGCCCTTGTCCGTGCTGACCGTCACACGCCCCGGCGCGGTCAGGCGCGCCGCGCCCATCACCACCGTGACCTTGTTCTTCTTCAGCAAATGGCCAACGCCGGAGTTCAACTGCTTTGCCACACCGCGAGAGCGCTTCACCACCGCGTCAAGATCGAACCCGATGCCCTCCGCGCTCAGACCGTATTCCCCGGCGCGCTTCATGTAGTGAAAGATCTCTGACGAGCGCAGCAGCGCCTTGGTCGGAATACAGCCCCAATTCAGGCAGATACCGCCGAGGTGCTCGCGCTCTATCACGCAGACCCGAAGCCCCAGTTGCGCGCCACGGATCGCCGCCACATAGCCCCCAGGCCCTGCCCCGATCACGATCATGTCAAAGCTCGATGCGCTCATCCGGCCCTCCCCGCCTGCTGTCGTCGGCAGAGGCTAGCGCATGGCCCGCGGCGGGGCAACGCAGCACGAACGACAAACGCCCCGGCGAAAACCGGGGCGTCTCATCACATCGTCAAGGCAACGGCTTTCAGGCGGCGACCGCCTGCATCTCGCGCAGGATCTCGCCATAGCCGCCGCCGTCCAGAAACGCCTGCTCGGCGGCGGTATTGGTCCGGCCAAGCGCTGCATTGCGGTAAGGGAACCGGCCAAATCGGCGGATCACCTCACGGTGGACCCGCGCGTGCAGCAGATTGTCCGGCCCGTTCGGCAGCCGCTCCTTCATCAGACGCACACAACGGTCCTGATCACACAGGTTCTCCGAGTGCATCAACGGCAGGTAGAAGAACTGCCGCGCCGGTTCGTCGATCTTCATATCCCAACCGCGATGGATCGCCTGTTTGGCTGCGGCCAGCGAAACCGCATCCGCGCTGAATGCCTTGGCATCCTCGCGGAACATGTTGCGGGAAAATTGATCGAGCAACACGATATAGGCCAGCGTGCCGCTCGGGTAGGTCAGCCACAGCCCAAAGCGCCCATTCATCGCGCTTTGCCAGGCGTCCAGAAAGCGGTCGCGAATGTCTTGGTCCAACGCCTCCTCCTGCTTGTACCAGCCATCCGGACCGACCTCGTCGAGCCAGAATGCCAGAATCTTTTCGGGCGTTGCCATCGGTACTCCTCCAAAATCGCGCGCACACCAGTTGCAAAATTGTTAACGTCCCCTTTGACGCAGGAACAATCACGATTTTTGTCACAGGTGACACGAAAGGAAAGTGGGAAAAACCTTGCCTTGGTCCCGCTTACCCGTTTGCGACCCGTTCCGCCTCCGCGTCCTCTGCCTCTGCCTCCTCGGCGGCGTCGATGGCATACTCCTGCGCAGCCTCCATGAAGACCGGCGTCGCGCTTGGGCTGAGCGGGGCATAGGTGCCGGTTTCGTCCACAGGCACAGAAGCCCGCCGCGTCATCCGGTACAGCGCATACAGCGTCACCAGACCCAGAAGCACCGCGATCAGCATGAAGAAACCGGCCGGCCCGACCATCTCCATCGCGTAACCGATGATCAACGGACCGGCGATCGCGCCAACCCCGTTGATGAACAAAAGCCCCGCAGAGGCGCTGGCCATGTCGTCGGGCTCAAGAAAGTCCGTCGTGTAGGCAATCAGCAACGAATACAAAGGGTTGGCGCATCCGCCAATTACCAGAGCCGCGCCCACGACCGCCCAGAAGAAACCGCCCGACAGGATCGCCGCCACCGCCGCCGTGCCGCCCACGGCCGCGACCAGCATGATCAGCTTGCGTCGATCCATCCGGTCCGACAGCCAGCCAAGCGGGTACTGCATCACCAGCGCGCCGACATAAAAAGATGCGACGAAAATGGATATCTGCCCGAGGGTCAGCCCTGCCTGGGTGCCATAGACCGCCGCCATACCGAACTGCGCGGCAAAGACGCCGCCCATCAGGAACATGCCCACCATGCCGAGCGGCGAGACATCATAGAGCTCTTTGAGCGTCATCGGCTTGGTTGAATCGAAGGCCGGGGTCGGCGAGATCGACAGCAAAATCGGCGCGAAGGAGATAGAAACCAAAACAGAAGGGATCACGAAAAGCAGGAAACCGCTGACATCCGGAATGATCAGCAGCGCCTGAGAGACAATAATTCCGATCATTTGAACGATCATGTAGGCCGACAGCGTCTGCCCGCGGGTCTCGTTCGTCGTGGCATTGTTGAGCCAGCTTTCCGCCGTCACGTAAACGCCGCAGAAGCAAAAGCCCAGCACCACGCGCCCCGCCGTCCAGGCAAACGGGTCCTGCAACGCCGGAAACAGGATCAGCGCCGCCGAGATGAAGGAGCCCAGCGCGGCAAAGACCCGGACGTGCCCGACCCGGCGGATCATTCCCGGCACGACGCGCGATGCGACAAGGAAGCCGGCGAAATAGGCGGACATGACCACGGACATGGTGCCCGCGCTGAAGCCGGCCTCGGCCCCGCGCACACCAAGCAGCGAGCCCTGCAGCCCGTTGCCCACCATAAGCAGCAACATGCCAAGGAGTAGCGCCCAGGAGTGTTTCATAACGTCGATCATGGTCGTCTCTTTCGCTTCGCGTGTCCGGCCTATCGCGGCCGGTCTTGATGACCTTTGCCAAGGACGACCGTTTTGACCCAAGTGGTGTCGCTCATGGATCAGTCGCAGCCTCTCGGACCGACGCCTAACAAATGCTTCGGTCCGGACCTACCCGAAAACCGATAATTTTTCGTGATTTTCCGGGTTCTCTGCGACTTCCGCCCCTGTTGGGTCAAAAAAGCCACCCGCGCGCGCGGACCGCTACTCCCTGGGCAGCAACAGCGAGGCGTCCCCGTAGGAGAAGAACCGGTACTGTTCCCGCACCGCGTGGTCATAGATCTCGCGAATGCGCGCCTGTCCCATCAGTGCCGAAACCAGCATCATCAACGTGCTTTTCGGCAGATGGAAATTGGTCATCAGCGCATCGGCCACGTGAAATTCGAAACCGGGGTATATAAAGATGTCCGTCACATCGCGATAAGGCCGGATCGTGCCGCTCCGCGCCGCCGTCTCGATCAGCCGCAACGCCGTGGTGCCCACCGGTATCACCCGACCGCCGCTGGCCTTGACCTCGGCAATCGCCTCTGCCGCCTCTTCCGAGACCTCGCCCCATTCGCCGTGCATCTTGTGCCGGGTCACGTCTTCGACCTTCACCGGCAGGAAAGTCCCCGCCCCCACATGCAGCGTCACATGGGCAAAGCGCACGCCCTTTTCGCGCAACGCCTCCAGCAGCGGCGCATCGAAATGCAGCGAGGCCGTCGGCGCCGCCACCGCGCCGGTCTTCTCGGCCCAAACGGTCTGATAATCCTCGCGGTCCTGCGCGTCGGCGGGGCGTTTGGCGGCGATGTATGGCGGCAGGGGCATTGCGCCCGCCGCGTTCAGCGCCGCATCGAAATCCTCGCCGGTCAGGTTGAACCGCAGATGCCCCTGCCCGTCGGCGCGCCCTTCTATCACGGCACTCATCGCCTCGGAAAAGACGATTGTCTCGCCGTCCTTCACCTTCTTGAGCGGTTTGACCAGCGCGCTCCAGCAGCCATCGGCGCGCGGCTCCAGCAACGTCACCTCGATCTTCGCCTCGGTCGCGCCCGCCGCGCCCGCGCGCCGCCGCCACCCCGAAAGCCGCGCCGGGATCACCCGCGTGTCGTTCAGCACCAGCAGATCGCCGGGCCGCAGCCAGTCCACAAGATCATACACATGCGCATCGGTAATCGCCTCCGGCGTCGCCACCAGAAGCCGCGCCGAGGAGCGCGGCTTGGCCGGGCGCGTGGCGATCAACGCGTCGGGCAGGTCGAAATCGAAATCGGAGAGTTGCATGGAAACCTCGGGCATCGCTTGTGTTGCGTCCCTCTAGCGCAGCTTGGCTTACTGCGCCACCTGCGGCGGCGGGCGGCGGAAAATGTCCCGGAACATTCCCGGCGTGAACACCGACAGCGGATTGACGCTGACCCGAGGGCCGCTCACCGGGCCGCGCAGGTTGAAGTTGAACCCGATCAGCCCCTCCCCCTTGCGCGAGATCAGCCGTCCGATACCGTTGAGGATGTAAATCGGCGACAACACCCCCTGCATGTCCATGGTCCCGCTGCCCAGATCGTAATACCCGTCCATCGAGATCCCCATCGACGGCCCCACCGCGCTCGATTCCGTCAGGATCACGGTCGACGGCGTCAGCCGGAAGCGCGCATCCACCTCGGAAAAGAAAATCCCCGGTCCGTTCGCCTGATCCAGCAGCCCGACAATGGAAATCGCATCCAGCAGCGCGCCGATCGCCGGGGCGTTGCGCAGGCGCGGCCCCTTGCTCACCATCCGGCCATCATAGGCCCCGACCTGCCCGGCCACGGGTGTCAGATCGAGCGCGAAAGTCCCGTTCTGCACCGTCTTCAGAATGCCCGCCGCTTTCAGGATGTCGCCCGCGTCCTCGCCGGTGATCCGAAAGGCGCTGCGCCCGCCCTGCGGGCTCACCTGTCCCTGAACCGGAGCCTTGCCGCCGAGCTGGCCGTCAAACCGGCCTTGTAACCCGCCCGCCGTGTCGAAATTCCCGCGAAATTCGTCGAGCCAGATGCTGTCCGTGACCTGCAGCCGGTCCAACGACAGCGCCAGCGGCCCGCCCGCCGCGCCGCCGCCCCCGGCGTCGCCCGATGTCCCGAACGGCGCGGAGCGCATGTCCGCGCGCCCGCCGCTGACCTCGATGGCCGGTGCCCGGCCCGGGCCGCGTCCGCGCAGCACCGCCGCCACGTCAAGCCAGTCCGCCACCTGCAGCCGCGACAGCCGCAGCGCCTGAAACGCCCCGCCCTCCGACAGCTCCAGCGTGCCATTGGCCTCAAGCCCGCCGCCGCGCAGCGACATCCCGTCGATTCTCACCGGGACGCCAAGGCTCCCGGCGATCTGGAACTGCCCGGTCTGCCCGCGCCCAAGGCCCCAGCCAAGCTGCGGAATACTCAGTCCTAGTCCCGCCAGATCGCTGGTCACCGTGAAGCCCGGCGCGCTGCCCTTTTGCAACGTCAGGTCAAGCTTGCCCAGGCCGCTCCCTGAAACCATGCCCGCAGGCAGCGCGACGCCCGCCGCGCGCAGGCTGTCATCCGTCACCGTCACATCCGCCGTCACCCGGCCCGTGCCGCCGTCCAGAGGCTGACGCCAGACGCCGGTGGCCGGCACCCCGGAGAGCATGACCGGCCCGCGCAGCGTCACCGCCTCCCGGTCCAGCGTCATCTCCAGCCGCGCCGCGCTGAGGCTGCGCCGGGGCACAAGGCTGTCGCTTCTGACATCGCGAAGCACCCCGCTCAGCCCAAGCTGCACATCCGGCAGCGTCACGCCCTTGCGCAACGGCAGCGAAATCTGCCCACGGAGCGTGGCCTGTCCCGTGGCAATGCCGGGATCGCGCCCCGCCTTTTGCAGGACCCGCCATCTGTCATTGTCGATGAAGGCCAGTCCAGCCGTCACACTGCCTTGCGCGGCGAGCGTGACAACCCCGGTAGCGGGGCGCTGATTGATGTCGGGAATGACGAACTCCGAGCCCGCCAGATCAATCGCCCCGCCTTGCCCCGGATCGCTCTCGCCCGCCTCCAGATGCAGCGCCAGCCGCTTGCCGTTGATCGTCATCCGCCCGACGCCGCCGGTGATTTCCGGCAGGAACGGATTGTACCGCACCCGCCCGTCCACGAATTGCACATCGAGATAGGGCACCGGCTTTTGCCCCGGCTCCATGCGCAGCGCAAAGCTGGCATCATGAACCTGACCGCCAAGGATGTTGTCCGACACCCAGCTGCGCGTTTTCGGGATCACCTCTTCGGGCCAGAAACTGAGGATCTGCGCCTTGTCGGTCTGTGCCAACTGCGCATCCAGGGCCACGTCCCACCCCTCGGACAGCGCGTTCAGCCGCCCCGAAGCGCGCAGCGGCAGAGATGGATCGGTCAGCCGCAGGCTGCCAAGGGTCAGCTCGAACGGGTTGAAATCCAGTTTGAAACTGACCCGCGCGCCGCCAAGCTCCAGCGCCCGGCCCAGCAACGGCGTGTCCGCGACCGACACGCGCGGCACCGACACCTGCGCGGTCAGCCCCTCCGGCCAGCCGCTTTCCCCGTTTTCCAGAACCGCCTTGCCGTCCGCCACAACCTCCAACAGCTCCGATTGCACGGAAATCTCGTCAAAGGTCAGCTGCGCGCTGTCCGGATCATAGGTAAAATAGGTGCGGGCGCCGCCAAAGGGGATCGGCTTTACGTCCCGGTTCGGCTGCAAGGCCCCCGCACCAATTTGCAGCGTCGCGTTGAGCGGCGCCAGCTTGCCCTCGGCATTCAGCCCCGAGCGCACAGCGCCGGAAATCGGCGCATCAAGAAGATCCATCCAGGCCATCGCCGGGGATTGCGTGGCAATGTCGCGCGACCACAGATCACGAAGCCGCAATCCGAACTCCAGCGTCGGCGCGCCGATCGGACTCTCGGCGCTGACCTCGATGGTCGAGACGCGATTGCCGCCGCCAAGCACCGCCACGTCGCCGGAAATCTGCAGCTTGCCCGCCTCCCGCACCAGCCTCAGCCGACCGCCGTCGGCGGTCCAGCCGCGCCGCGCGCGTATGTCCTCATACCGCACCGTCAGCGCATCGGCCTCGAAGCTATCGAGCCCGGCCAGACGCGGATCGGCCATGGCAGCGTCGATCTGCGTCAGGATCTGCGGAATGTCCGGCGCCCTGGTCCCGGCGGCAAAGACATCCCCGAGCGCGAGACCGAATTTGCCCTGCGCGTCACGCTGCATTGTCAGAAAAGCGCCGGAGACCCGCGCGCTCTGCAGCCGCAACTCTCCGCGCAACAAGGCCAGCGGCGACAGACCGGCCTCGATATCCGACAGCTCCGCGATCTGCTCGCCGCGCAGGTTGCGCAAGTCCACGTCCCAAAGGATGACACGCGGCTGCCCCGCTCGGCTGACCGCCACGCTCATCTGACCAAAGCCGATCCGCGCGCCGGGCAGGCTCTGGTCGATGCGCGCCTCGATCCGCGTCCGCAGCCAGTCCGGCGCCGCAACCGGACGATCGAGCATCGCAAGCGCCGCCACCGCCAAGATCACCAGCAACAGGGCGGGCACCCCCCAGACCAGCGCACGCCTGCGGCGGCGGCCACGGCTCTTTTTCTGAACTGGATCGGGGTCTTTCACTGGAACCGCGGCCTCGGGGGTTTATTCTTGTGCGCTACTCTGCTCTTACCCTCAACATTAGCGCAAGCGCCGCAAGGAGACACCCCGAGATGACCGAAACAGCTCCAGACTTCACCCTTCCCGCCACCAATGGCGAGGTTTCGCTCAGCGCCCTGAGCGGCACACCCTTCGTGCTGTTCTTTTACCCGCGCGACGACACCTCCGGCTGCACCAAGGAGAACGAGGCCTTCACCGCTCTGCAAGGCGACTTCGACGCACTTGGCGTGAAACTCTTCGGCGTGTCCAAGGACAGCATCGCCAGCCACGAGAAATTCATGAAGAAAAAGGGCCTGACCGTACCGCTGATCTCGGATGAACATGGCACGCTCTGCGAGGATTTCGGTGTCTGGAAGGAAAAGTCGATGTACGGCAAGACGTTCATGGGCATCGAACGCTCCACCTTCCTGATCGACGGCAGCGGCGCGGTGGTGAAAGCCTGGCACAAGGTGAAGGTGCCTGGCCACGCCGAAGAGGTTCTGGACGCCGCGAAAGGACTGTGAGGGATTTCGCCGCACCCGGCACGTTTGTTTCACAAACGCCCCCGGCGCGTCGACGGGCGCTCGCTTCGCTCGCGCATGGGGGCTCTGCCCCCACGCGCCTCCGGCGCTCCCCCGAGGTATTGAAGGACCAAAGAAACAGAAGGGCTGCGCCATGGCGATGACACTTTGCGAGATGGCGGTGGACGTCCTGACCACCGCCGATGGCCGCGAGAAGACAGCGAAGTCCCGCGATTACGCCGCGCGCTGGTTTGCCGCGCGCAAGGCTGGTGAGGACATCGCCGTCGGGCGGGCCACGCCGCCGCTGCGCCCGGCGCGCCCGGCCAAGCCCGAGCTGCTCGACCCACGCGATGTGCCCAAGCGCAAGCCCGGCAGCCCGCAGGGGCGCATCGCGCTCCTGCACGCGGTGGCGCATATCGAACTCAATGCCGTGGACCTGCATTGGGACATCATTCCGCGCTTTGCCCATATCCCGATGCCGCAAGGTTACTACGACGATTGGGTCAAGGCCGCGGACGAAGAGAGCAAGCACTTCAACCTGATGTGCGACTGCCTCGAAGAGCTGGGCAGTTCTTACGGCGCATTGCCGGCCCACGCGGGCATGTGGCGCGCCGCCGAAGATACGGTGGACGATCTGCATGGCCGCCTCGCCGTGGTGCCCATGGTGCTGGAGGCCCGCGGCCTCGACGTGACCCCCGGCATGATCGAGATCTTCCGCAAGGCCGGGGCCAAGAGTGCCGTCGCCGCGCTCGAAACCATCTATGCCGAGGAAGTCAGCCATGTGGCCTATGGCTCAAAGTGGTTCCACTTCCTGTGCGGGCGCCACGACCTGGACCCGGTTGTTGTCTTTCATGCACTGGTGCGGAAATATTTCCACGGCCCCTTGAAACCGCCGTTCAACGAAGAGAAGCGCGCCGAGGCTGGGCTTCCACCGGACTTCTACTGGCCCCTGACGGAGAAGACCTGACCTAAAGAACAGGTCCGAAGCTGTTGGATATCGGCGGATTTTTGCCATTTGGGCAACAGACCGCTGCCAGAACCGAATCAATCCGGGCAAAAGTCTTGCGGATACAGGATCGGCTGGGTAAGCCCGATGCGGTGGGAACGCGGGCTGGGGAGCCCGCCGCCTGCAATGGGGACAGGATACAGAAGGACGCTCAGGTGAGAACACGTCTGGCCATCAAGACACACGCTCTGCTTGAGCGTTTCTTCCCGGAGCGTCGGCTCTTTCTTCGGTCCGACACGGATACCCGCTTCATTCGCCTCAGGCCCGAAACTCAGGCCGTGGCCTTTGCCGGATCGGCCGTCGTGGTGTCCTGGACGATTGTCGCGACCGCCATCCTGCTGATGGACTCCATCGGCTCCGGCAACTTCCGCGAGCAGGCCCGCCGCGAACAGATCACCTATCAGCAGCGCCTCAATGCCCTCAGCGCCGAACGCGACAAGCGCGCCGCCGAGGCGCTGGCCGCGCAGGACCGCTTCAACGCCGCGCTGCGCCAGATTTCCGTCATGCAAAGCGAGCTGCTGGACAGCGAAACGCGCGGTCGCGAGCTCTCCACCGGGATCGACGTGATCCAGGCCACCCTGCGCGACACCATGAAAGAGCGCGAAAGCGTCTCCCGTCGCCTCGCCACCCTCGAAGATCAGCTCCAGTCCGGCAACACCCAGACCGCCGCCGACGGGGCGCAGGGCGACAGCACCATGGACTTCCTCGCGGAGGCCCTCGCCCAGACCGCCGCCGAGCGCGACAAGGTCGTGGCCGATGCACAGGCCGCCCTGATCCGCGCCGCAGAGATGCAGGCCGAGATCGAACAGATGGAAGACAAGAACGACCGCATCTTCCGCCAGCTCGAAGAGGCGATGACCGTTTCCGTCAAGCCGCTCGACAAGATGTTCGAGAAGGCCGGCATGGACCCGGACAGCATCCTGAGCCAGGTCCGCGAGGGCTACTCCGGCCAGGGCGGTCCGCTGACCCCCCTGTCCTTCTCCACCCGCGGCGAGGAACCCTCGGAAGACACCAAGCGCGCCAATCGCATCCTTGGCGAAATGGACCGGTTGAACCTCTACCGTATCGCCGCGCAAAAGGCCCCCTTTGCCACGCCGCTCAAGGATCCCTTCCGCTTCACCTCGGGATTCGGCTACCGCTGGGGCCGCCTGCACGCGGGCACCGACTTCGCCGCGCCGCACGGCACACCGATCTATGCCACCGCCGATGGCGTCGTCACCCACGCGGGCTGGTCCTCCGGCTATGGCCGCCTCGTCAAGATCCAGCATGAGTTCGGCATCGAGACCCGCTATGCCCATCAATCGAAAATTCGCGTGAAAGTTGGGCAAAGAGTCTCGCGCGGGCAAAGGATCGGTGATATGGGGAACACTGGACGGTCGACCGGGACCCATCTTCACTATGAGGTCCGCGTCGGCGGCAAACCCGTTAATCCGATGATCTACATCAAGGCTGCGAACGATGTTTTCTAAAAGCAAAATCAACGAACCCGGCAACAAAGCCGACGACACCGGCGCGGCAAAGCCCGCAGCCCCGTCCGATGCGCCCCGCGCTCCGGCAGGCGATTTCACCAAGCCGGTCACGCCCAAGGCCAAGCCGCCCGCCTCGGTGCTGTCGAACGATCTGCACATCACCGGCAACATCCGCACAACCGGCGACATTCAGGTCGAAGGTACTGTTGAGGGCGACATCCGCGCCCACCTTTTGACCATCGGCGAGACCGCGACGATCAAGGGCGAGGTGATCGCCGATGACGTGGTGGTCAATGGCCGTATCGTCGGCCGCGTCCGTGGCCTGAAGGTCCGCCTGACTGCCACCGCGCGCGTCGAAGGCGACATCATCCACAAGACCATCGCGATCGAATCCGGCGCCCACTTCGAAGGCTCCGTGCAGCGTCAGGACGATCCGCTCTCCGGCGGCAAGAAACCCGCCGCACCGCAACAAACGCCTCAGACCCCGCAGCAGGGCTGAACCGGCGCGCCACAGCGCTACAGGAAAAACCATGCAAGCCGTCCCTCCCCGGGGGCGGCTTTTCTTTTGGCGATTGCCCCGGCAACGCCATGACCGGATGCACACGCCTCCGGCAGGCAAGACGACAGACCCTGCGCACGCGGAGATTGGAAGAACGACGCGATGCCACCACGCCTGGCATGTCCGTCTCGACCCACAACGCTTTGAGCCTGTCGCCGCCACCGACCAGCGCAGGCGCCCCTCTTCTTCTCTTCCCAAGTACTCAAAATCCGCCCGCCATCAGCCGCCCCGCCGCCCGGAAACGGTCACCAACCCGGGCCCCGGCCCCTTTCGCCCGATCCGGTCCTCGGGGTTGTACAAATGACAACTCTGCAAGCTCAGGCAGCCACACCCGATGCAGCCGTCCAGGCGGTCACGCAGCCTTTGCATGGTGGCAATCCGTGCATCCAGAACCCGCCCGAACCGTTTCGAAATCCGCTCCCAGTCCCGTTTCGTCGGGGCGCGATCCTGCGGCAGAGCGGCCAGTTGCGCCTTGATCTCGGCGAGCGAAAATCCCAGTTGCTGGGCGATCAACACAAAGGACAGCCGTCGGATATCGGCGCGGGCGAACCGGCGCTGCCCCGTGGCCGTTCGGTCCGGAAACACCAGCCCCTCGCTCTCATAATGCCGAATCGCCGAGCCCGAGAGCCCGGTGCGCGCCGCGACCTCACCGATACTCAACGCCGCGCCCTGCTTTCGCATTCTGTCAGCCATGCACCCTGCTACCCCTTGAATTTAAACATTACTTATATCTTGCCTTCAAGCAAACTTGAAGCCGTACCCTCCGTGAAGTCAAGCATAAGGAGACACGCCATGACCGCCACGATCGAACACGCCAACATCACCACTGCAGACCCCAAGGCCACCGCCGCGTTGCTCTGCGATCTTTTTGAATGGAAGATCCGTTGGGAGGGCGCGGCCATTCACGGCGGCTACAGCGTGCACGTCGGCAGCACCGGCAGCTACCTCGCCCTCTACCGTCCCGGCCCCGGAGCCACGCAAGCGGCAGAGCGCTACAGCCCTGTCGGCGGGCTGAACCACGTCGGCCTCACGGTCAGCGATCTCGACGCCGCCGAAGCGCGGGTGAAAGCGGCGGGGTTCGAAACCCACAGCCACGCGGACTATGAACCCGGGCGCCGGTTCTACTTCGACGGCCCCGACGGTGTGGAATACGAACTGGTGCAGTATGACTGACCTCTTCGTGGTCCTCGGCGCGCCGGACCGGATGCACTGCCATGTGGTCCGGACCCGGCCCGGACTTGCCTGCCGCCCGCGCCCGCTCCGGACGCACCATCGCTAGAGCCTGCCACCCAAACGCGCCTCTTCCCGAGGCGCGTTTTTCATGCTACGCCGCATGGCATGAAGAGCACCGCAATCATCCTTTGCTGCATTACTCACTGACATCTGTCGGCGGGTCTCTCTTCTATTCCAATCTCCATGGTAAGTTGCTAAGCCCGCCGCGACCCTATCCGAGGAGCGAGATATGGAGATCCGTCTCACCAATTCGATGACACGCCGCAAGGAGACGTTCGCGCCCCTCGATGCGTCCAATGTGCGGATGTACGTCTGCGGGCCAACGGTCTACGACCGCGCCCATCTCGGCAACGCGCGGCCCGCCATTGTCTTTGACGTGCTCTTTCGCCTGCTGCGCGAGGTCTACGGCCCCGAACATGTCCGATACGTGCGTAATTTCACCGACGTCGATGACAAGATCAACGCGCGGGCCGAGGCCTCCGGCCGCTCCATCGGCGAGATCACGGCGGAAACGACGCAGTGGTATCTCGACGACATGGGCGCGGTCGGGGTGATGGAACCCTCCGACATGCCGCGCGCCACGCAGTACATTCCGCAGATGGTGGCGATGACCGAAGACCTGATCGCGCGCGGCCACGCATATGCCGCCGAAGGCCACGTTCTGTTCTCCGTCAGCAGCTACGATGGCTATGGCGCGCTCTCGGGCCGCTCTGTCGATGACATGATCGCCGGAGCGCGCGTGGACGTGGCGCCCTACAAACGCGACCCGATGGATTTTGTCCTGTGGAAGCCCTCCCCGGGTGATCTGCCCGGCTGGGACAGCCCGTGGGGACGCGGCCGCCCCGGCTGGCACATAGAATGCTCCGCCATGGCCTATGATTTGCTCGGCGAGAGTTTCGACATTCATGGCGGCGGCAATGACCTGCTTTTCCCGCACCACGAGAACGAAATCGCACAAAGCTGCTGCGCGCACCCCGGCGGCGGCTTCGCCCAGGTCTGGCTGCACAATGAAATGCTGCAGGTCGAGGGCAAGAAGATGTCCAAATCGCTCGGCAACTTCTTCACCGTGCGCGATCTGCTGGACGGCCACGATGGTCTGCCCGGCGTCCCAGGCGAGGTGATCCGCTTCGTCATGCTCTCGACGCACTACCGCAAACCGATGGACTGGACCGCCGAAAAGGCGCGCGAAGCCGAGGCGACCCTCCGCAAGTGGCGGGCCCTGACCGAGGGCGCAACGCCGGTCGGGCCGGATGCGGCGCTGGTCGAAACGCTTGCCGACGATCTGAACACGGCGGGGGCGTTGACGCATCTGCACCGCATGGCCCGCGACATTGCCGCCAATCCGCAAAAGGACTGCCACATCGAAAAAGGCGTCCTGCTTGCATCGGCGCAGCTGCTCGGGCTGCTGACGCCGGAGCTTGGCGGCTGGGACGTGGTCGGGGCCGATCTCTCCGGGCTGGCGACACGGCTCGCCGCGGTCCGCGCCGCCGCGATGCAAAGCAAGGATTTTTCCGAAGTCGACCGCCTGAAGACGGCGCTGATTGACGCCGGGGTCGAGGTCCGGATGAGCAAGGCGAGCGTGGAGCTTCTCCCCGGCGCGGGCTTTGACGCGGCCAAACTGGAGGGCCTGCTGTGAGCGCTTCTGACCGATGCCGGAGCGGGGGCCAGCCCCCGCACCCCCGGAGTATTTCCCAAGAGAAGAAACCAGGGGCGTGGTCATGAAAGAACGGCTGTATCTCTATGACACCACCCTGCGCGACGGGCAGCAGACGCAGGGGGTGCAATTCTCCAGCGCCGAGAAGCTGCGCATCGCGGCGGCGCTGGATGCGCTTGGCGTCGATTATATCGAAGGCGGCTGGCCCGGTGCCAACCCGACCGACAGCGCGTTCTTTGAAGAAGTCGGCGAGACCAAAGCGCGCCTGACGGCCTTTGGCATGACCAAGCGCGCCGGACGCTCCGCGGCGAATGACGAGGTGCTGGCGGCGGTGCTCAATGCCGGGACCGGGGCGGTCTGCCTTGTCGGCAAGAGCCACGACTACCACGTGACAAAGGCGCTCGGCGTGACGCTGGAGGAGAACCTCGAGAACATCCGCGCCAGCGTCGCGCATCTGGTGGGCTCCGGGCGCGAGGCGCTGTTCGACGCCGAGCATTTCTTTGACGGTTACAAGGACAATCCCGGCTATGCGCTGGACTGTCTGCGGGCCGCGCTGGAGGCCGGGGCGCGCTGGGTCGTGCTTTGCGATACCAATGGCGGGGCTTTGCCGCATGAAATCGGGCAAATCGTGCAGGATGTGATCGCCTCCGGGGTCGATGGGGACCGATTGGGGATTCACACGCATAATGACACGGACAACGCCGTGGCCGGCTCGCTGGCGGCGATCCTCGCCGGGGCGCGCCAGGTGCAGGGCACGCTCAACGGTCTTGGCGAGCGCTGCGGCAACGCCAACCTGACCTCACTGATCCCGACGCTGCTTCTGAAGGAGCCCTTTGCCAGCCGTTTCGAGACCGGCGTGAGCAAACAGGCGCTGAAGGGTCTGACCCGCACCGCGCGGATGCTCGACGACATCCTCAACCGCGTGCCGATGAAGCAGGCGCCCTATGTCGGGGCCAGCGCCTTTGCGCACAAGGCCGGGCTGCACGCCAGCGCCATCCTCAAGGACCCTTCGACCTATGAGCATATCGAGCCGGGGCGCGTGGGCAACGAGCGCATCATCCCGATGTCGAACCAGGCCGGGCAGTCCAACCTGCGGCGGCGGCTGGCCGAGGCGGGTCTTGAGGTGGACAAGCGTGATCCCGCCCTTGGCCGCATTCTCGACCGGGTCAAGGATCGCGAATCCGAGGGCTATTCCTATGACACAGCTCAGGCCAGCTTCGAGTTACTGGCGCGCGACGAGCTCGGCGCGCTGCCCGATTTCTTCGAGGTCAAACGCTACCGGGTGACGGTGGAGCGCCGCAAGAACAAGTACAATCAGATGGTCAGCCTTTCGGAAGCGGTCGTGGTGGTGAAGGTCGACGGCGAAAAAAAGCTCTCGGTCTCTGAATCCATGGACGAGCTGGGCTGTGATCGAGGCCCGGTCAACGCGCTGTCCAAGGCGCTGGCCAAGGATCTCGGGCGTTATCAGGCGCTGATCGACGACATGCGCCTCGTGGACTTCAAGGTGCGCATCACCCAGGGCGGCACCGAGGCCGTGACCCGCGTCACCATCGACAGCGAGGACAGCAAGGGTCGCCGCTGGTCAACCGTGGGCGTCAGCGCCAATATAGTCGACGCCAGTTTCGAGGCGCTTCTGGATGCGGTACGCTGGAAACTGGTCCGCGACGCCGGGACGCGCGCGGCGTAAGGGGCCTGTTGGGTGGAGTGCGGTATGGATGTGTCTGCGTTTTTCGAGTTGCACAAGGATTTGCCCCGGGAGGGTCCGGGGCGGCCGGAGGATGTGGCCTGGGCGCTTGGCGTTGCCGGGGTGAAACCCGGCGCGCGGGTGCTGGACGCGGGCTGCGGTCCGGGCGCGGACATCGCGCCCCTCTTGCTGGCCACGGCGCCGGGCGGCCATGTCACGGCGATCGAGACGCACGCCCCCTTTGTCGAGCGGGCGGCCCGACGCTGGGGCCGCGACAGCCGCGTGACGCTGATCCAAGACGACATGGCGGCGGCTGAGGGGCCGTTTGACGTGATCTGGTGCGCTGGGGCGCTTTATTTCCTCGGTCTGCGCGCGGGGCTGGAGATCATGCGCGGCAAGCTCGCCCCCGGCGGCCTGCTGTGTTTCTCCGAACTGGTCTTCCGCGTGCCGCAACCCCCGGCCCCGGTCCGCGAAGCGCTTGAGGCGGAGTATCCCGCCATAGGCACGGTTGGCCGGCTCAATGGCATCATCGAGGCCGAAGGCTTCGAGATTGCCGCGCAAAAGATGCTGCCCCGCGCCTCCTGGGAGGCCTATTACGGGCCGCTTGAGCAGCACATCGCCACACTGCGGGCGGGGGCAGACCCGGCCCTGTGCGCCGTGCTTGACGCGGCCGAGGCCGAAGCCGCGCTCTGGCGCGCCAACAACGACACGTTCGGCTATGCGCTGAGCGTGCTGCGCGCCCGACCATGACCGATCCCTTCGCCGACAACCCCGACCTCGTCGCCTGCGCCCGGCTGACCGAACAAGGCGACCCGGAACGCTTTGCCGCCACCATGGCCGCGCCGGTGCAGGCGCGCACCGCGCTGTTTCCGCTCTACGCCTTCAACGTCGAGGTCAGCCGTGCGCCTTGGGTGACGCAGGAGCCGATGATCGCGCAGATGCGCCTGCAATGGTGGTGGGATGCCCTTGAGGAGATCCGCGCCGGGGGCATGGTGCGACGGCACGAGGTCGTCACGCCGCTTGCACTGGTGCTGGATGCGCAGGGCGCCGCGCTGCTGCAGGATCTGGTGGAGGCACGGCGGCTCGACATCGAACGCGCCCCCTTCGCGGACGAGGCCGCGCTTTGGGATTACCTTGAAAAAACCGGCGGTGCGCTCATGGCCGCCACGGCGCGCGCGCTCGGCGCCACGGATCTGACCGCCGCGCAGCAGATCGGCACCGCCAGTGGGCTGGCCAGCTATTTCCGCGCCGTTCCAACCCTCGAAAGCCGCAATCGCCAACCTCTGCCCGAAGGCACGCCGGAGGCCGTTGCGCGGCTCGCCTGCGCCGGACTCGAACGGCTCACCACGGCCCGACGGCACCCAGCCCCACCCCGCGCGGCCACCCTGGCCGCCTGGCAAACCAAACCGCTGCTGAAACGCGCCGCAGCAAGCCCGCAACGGGTCGCAAACGGCACCCTCGCCCTCAGCGAATTCCAGAAACGCGCGCGCCTGATCGCCGCGACGCTGGTCTGACGCGACCGCGCGTCCGCTTCTTCTCTGCAAAAATATCCCCGGGGGGCCCGCAGGGCGGGGGCAGCGCCCCCAGACAAAAATTCCCTGGAATTTTTGATCCGCTCCGGCTCTACGCCGCGGCCTCGTCCTTCGGACGCAGCACCAGCCAGATCAGCGCCCCGCCCGCCAGTACGAGGAACGGTGCCATTGCGAGGTTCACCGCGGTCCAGCCTTCCTGCGCCGTGCCACCCGAGCAGTTCATCAACCCGCCCGACGCCAGCGAGGCAAAGGTGACGCCGCCGAACACCAGCAGATCGTTCAGCCCCTGCATCCGCCCCCGCTCGTGCGCCTCATGCGCCCCGGCGAGCATGGTGGTCGCGCCGATGAACCCAAAGTTCCAGCCAAGCCCGAGCAGCACCAGCGCGATGAAGAAATTCTCCAGCGCCACGCCCGACAGCGCCACGGCTCCCGCACCGGCAAGGATGACAAGCCCGGTGGCCAGGATCTTTTCCACGCCAAAGCGCGCAATCAGATGGCCGGTAAAGAACGACGGCAGGAACATGGCGATGACATGCGCCGACACCACATCCGCCGCCGTGTTCTGCTCGAACCCGCAGCCCACCACCGCCAGCGGCGTGGAGGTCATCACGAGGTTCATCAGGGCATAGGACACCATGGCGCAGATCACCGCCACGGCGATGCGCGGCGTCTTGAGAAGCTCCATCCGGCTGCGCCCGCGCGGCGCGTCCTCCGCAGGAATCGGCGGCTTGGGGATGTCGAGGAACAGAAACAACAGCGAGCCGAGCACATTCAGCGTCACCACGAACAGATAGATCCCGGCAAAGGACGACACCACCGCCGAGGGGCTCTCGATCAGACCGGCGCCCACCTTCGACAGCTGCGGCCCGATGAAGGCCGAGATGAGCCCGCCCGCCATGACATAGGAAATCGCCTTCGGGCGGAAATCGTCCGAGGCGGTATCGGCAGCGGCAAAGCGATAGAACCCCTGCGCCGACATGTAGACCCCGGTGCAGAGCGATCCGATCAGGAAGACCGGAAACGACGCGATATAAAGCCCGTAGAAACAGATCAGACCGCCAAGCGCACCCCCCGCCGCCCCGGCCCAGAACCCGGCGCGGCGGCCATATCGCTGCATCAGCGCCGACAGCGGCGTCGCCGACAGCATGGAGCCCAGCACGATCAGCGAAATCGGCAGCGTCGCGAAACAGGGATTGGTGGTCAGCGCCTGACCGGCAAGCCCGCCGACGGTAAAGATCATCGGCATCTGCGAGCCAAGGATGGCCTGCGCCAGCACCAGCACGGCAACATTGCGCCGGGCCTTCGTGTCTGCGGTCTGTATGGTGATATCGCTCATGCCGCAATGGGTAGGCGGCGGCGATACGTATCGCAAGAGGGGAATGTCACCGCACCCCCCGGATTGGTACAAATAAATTGTACCCCCCGAGACCGCGCTTGTGACCCGCAGGCCGCCCCGCTATCGCTGGGACATGAGCGGGATCGTGATCATTGGCGGCGCGGCGGAGGCGCGGGATCTGGCGGCGGCGCTGCCGGATGCCTGTGTCAGGCTGACAGCGCACGAGCGCGTGGCGCAGAGTTGGACCAATCCGCTCAGCCATGGACCGGTGACGGCGGACTGGCTGCGCGCCACCGGCGCCCGCGCCGTGATCGAGGCCGCGCACCCCTGCGATGCCGCCACCGCCTTCGCCGCCGCCCGCGCCGCGGCACAGCTTGGCCTGCCCCGCCTGCAACTGCTCCGCCCGCCATGGCAGCCCGGCCCGCGCGACCGCTGGACCGCGCTGCCCCGCCCCGAAGCGGCGGGACATGTGATCCCCGCAAGCGCCCGCGTGCTGATCACCCTGGGACGCGCCGAGCTCTCCGCGCTCAGGCCACTGCGCGCAACCGCCCTCGTGCGCCGCATCGGCCCCGCGCCCACGGGTTTCCCGCTGCGGCGCGGGCGCTACCTCCGCAGTCAGGGTCCGTTCACCGTCGCCCATGAAATCGCGCTCTTGCGCAGGAACCGGATCGACTGGCTGCTGCTGCGCAATGCAGGGGGACCCGGCGGCTGGCCCAAACTCGCGGCGGCGCGGCACCTCGGCCTGCCCGTGGCCATGGTCGACCGCCCCCGCCGTCCGGGCGGGCCGCGCGTACAAACCATCGAGGAGGCGCTGGCATGGCTGCCCCGGCTCTGACCGAACGCATCATCACCGGCGATCACTGCATCGCCGAAGGCGCCGCATGGCTCGCGGACCGCCACCCGCGCTTTGCCTATGCCCTGAGCCAGACCGGCCCTCTGCCCCTGCGCCTGCGCCCCGATGGCTTTGCCCAGCTGCTCTCCGCCATCGTCAGCCAACAGGTCAGCGTCGCCTCCGCCCGCGCCATCTGGAGCAAACTCGAAACCGCCGGCATGACCAGCCCGCAGGCCATCCACACGACGCCCGAGGAGGATCTGCGCGCCCTCGGCCTCAGCCGCCAGAAAGCCGCCTACGCCCGCGCACTGGCCGAGGCCGACATCGACTTCGACGCCCTGCGCCGCGCCCCCAGCGCCGACGTCGTCAAAACCCTGACCGCCGTCAAGGGCATCGGCATCTGGACCGCGGAAATCTACGCCATGTTCAGCCTCGGCCGCGCCGATGTCTTCGCCCCCGGCGATCTCGCTCTGCAGGAAGGCGCGCGCCTGCTCTTCGAGCTGCCGGACCGACCAAAGGACCGCGCCCTGCGCCAGATGGCCGAAGACTGGTCGCCATGGAGATCGGTTGCGGCGCGCATCCTCTGGGCCTACTACCATGTTGAGAAAAACAGAGAGGGTATCCTGTGACACGTGTGCTTCAAACCGGACGCAAAGCGCCGGTCTCCGGTGACATCCGATCCTGCGTGGTCTTCCTACACGGCTATGGCGCGAACGGCGCCGACCTGCTCGGGCTGGCCGATCCCTTGGGCGAACACCTGCCCGACACACTCTTTGTCGCGCCCGATGCGCCGGAGACCTGCGCAGGCTCGCCCATGGGTTTCCAGTGGTTCCCGATCCCCTGGATCGACAGCTCCTCCGAAGAAGAAGCCCGTGCCGGCATGGCACGCGCCGTGGACGACCTCAACGCCTTCCTCGACGCGCTCATGGTGGACGAAGACCTGATGCCGGAACAGGTGGCGCTGGTCGGCTTTTCCCAGGGCACGATGATGAGCCTGCACGTCGGCCCGCGCCGCGAAGACGCCCTGGCCGGCATTGTCGGCTTCTCCGGCCGCCTTCTCGAACCGGACCTGCTCGCGGACGAGGTGATCTCGCGCCCGCCGGTGCTGCTGATCCATGGCGATCAGGATGACGTCGTGCCGCCACAATCCATGCCCCAGGCCGCCGAAGCGCTGCAGGAGGCGGGCTGGAAAGAGATCTACGCCCATGTCATGGAAGGCACGGCGCACGGCATCTCACCCGACGGCCTTGGCGTCGCCCTCGCCTTCCTGCGCGACAAATGTGGCTTCTGAGCACAGATTTCGGCTCAAGACATCGGACCGGAACCCTTAAAACGTCCGGCCCGCCACCTGACAAACGGCGGCGACGGCCCATTCGTCCCGCCGATTCTGAGTATTTATGAAAGAGAAGAAGCAGGACAGCCCGCATCCATCCGCACCGTGCCCCTGCTTCTTCTCTTTGACAAATACTCCCTTCCGACTTGGGAAAAGCGCCGCTTCGAACATCCGGGATTGCCCCCTCGGGACAGCCCGGTCAAATTCACGCGGTCCATTTTCTGCGCGCGCCGCAAGATCACGGTTGCGCCCGGTACAGACCGGTCCTAAACCGCAAAAGCCGAAAAGATTGCGAGGCCGGTTGGTTATTCCGGCCCTCTGCCTGTCAGAGATCAGTCGCGCCTGTGCGCGAACCCGCGGCATCGACCTCAACTGGGTCGGTGCCGGGGAGTTCGACTGCCCGTCCGACCGCAATATGGAACCATACACCATGGATCGCAAAACGCTTCTGATCGCTCAGCTGATCATCACCATCCTCATGGCCGTCTCGATGTCGGGCATCATGTCCCTCATTGCCGTGGGACCCGGCGCCGAATGGCTGGCGGGCTGGCCCCGGCAGGCCCTCATTGCCTGGCCCTTTGCCTTTGTCCTGACCCAGATCATCACGCCCCTTGCCTTCGCTCTGGCTGCCCGCGCGACGCGGCCCGCGCGCTGATGAACTCCGGTCTTCGCCACTGACCGTGCCGAAGACCGCTCGTTTCTGTCCGCGTGTGTTCGCCGGGCGTGGACTGGAGGGCGGGCCGCTGAGCCGCAGGCTCAGTCGGGGCGGCCGGAAGTCGCGCCCTCAGTCAGTTCCGTTCCGCTTCGAGCCGCCTGTAGGCCGCCACGTTGGCGTTATGCCCTTCCAGCGTTTCGGCAAAGTTATGCCCGTCGCGGGGGTCCAGAGTCTTGGCCACGAAGTAGATGTAATCCGTGCTCGCCGGGTTCAGCGCCGCTTCGATGCTTGCCCGGCCCGGGTTCGCAATCGGGGTCGGCGGCAGGCCCGGGATCACATAGGTGTTCCACGGCGTCTCGCGGCGCAGCTCTGACGCCCGCAGGCCGCGCCCCAGCGGTCCCTCGCCTTTGGTGATGCCATAGATCACCGTCGGGTCTGTCTGCAGGCGCATCCCCCGGTCGAGACGGTTCACGAAGACAGACGCCACATCAAAGCGCTCTTCCGGCCCGCCGGTCTCCTTCTCGATGATCGAAGCCAGGATCAGCGCCTCCTCCGGGCTGTCCAGCGGCAGGCCATCCGCACGATCCGCCCAGGCCTGCGCCAGGATGACCTCCTGCGCGTCCTGCATCCGGCGGATCACGCTCGCCCGCGTGTCACCCGGTGCGATCTCGTAGCTGTCCGGCGCCAGGCTGCCCTCTGGGGGCACCGCGACCTCTCCGTCCAGCACATCGACCAGCCCCAGCTCCTGCACCACCTGCCAGCTCGTCACGCCCTCGGCCAGCGTCACGCGATAGCGCGTGTCGCTCTTCTCGCGCACCTGAGCATAGACCTGCGGAATGTCGTCCTCGCCGGGCACGAACTCCGCCTTTTCCTCATAGCGGCCGCTTGCCGGGTCGATCTCGCGCACTTCGACGCTCGCCCGCGTGATGCCGATGCGATAGACCACCTCGGTGCCGCAGGTGCTCGCGCCGCCCTTGGTCACGATATCCACGATCTGCGACATGCTCGCGCCATCCGGCACCAGATAGCTGCCCGCCTTCAACCGCTGCGTCCGGTCGGTGTAATCCGCCCCCAGCCGCAACATCACCGCGCTGGACACCGCCCCGCGCTCGGAGAGATCCTCGGAGACCCGCTTCATGTTGGTGCCACGCGGCACCTCAAGACAGATCGCCTGGTCCAGCGGGCCCTCCGCGTGATACTCGTTCTGCGCCCAGATCAGGACGCCGCCAAGGAGGAACACCGCGACAACCAGGAAGGTCAGCGCGTTCGAAGCGATGTTGCGCCACATGGGCTTAGCTCACTTTCCCGAAGATCACAGAGGCGTTCGTGCCGCCGAATCCAAAGCTGTTCGACAGCGCATAGGTGATCGCCCGTTCACGTTTGGCATTCGGCGCGAGATCCAGTGGCGTCTCAACCGCCGGATTGTCGAGGTTGATCGTCGGCGGAGCCACCTGGTCGCGGATCGCCAGGATGCTGAATACCGCCTCGATGGCCCCCGCCGCGCCAAGCAGATGCCCGGTGGCCGATTTGGTCGAGGACATCGTCGCCGTATGCGCCGCCTCGCCGAGCATCCGCTCCACCGCGCCAAGTTCGATCGTGTCGGCCATGGTCGAGGTGCCATGGGCGTTGATGTAATCAATCTGCGATGGCTCCAGCCCGGCATCCTTCAGGGCCTTGCGCATCGAGCGCTCGCCGCCCTCGCCGCTCTCGGACGGGGCCGTGATGTGATAGGCATCACCGGTCAGACCGTAGCCGCAAACCTCGGCGTAGATCTTCGCGCCGCGCGCCTTGGCGTGTTCGTACTCCTCAAGAACGACAACGCCCGCGCCCTCGCCCATCACGAACCCGTCGCGGTCCGCGTCATAGGGGCGCGAGGCTTTCGTGGGATCGTCGCCGCGCTTCGTCGACAGCGCCTTGCAGGCGTTGAAGCCCGCGATTCCGATCTCGGAGATCGCCGCCTCCGCGCCGCCCGCCAGCATCACATCCGCATCGCCATACTTGATCAGCCGCGCCGCATCGCCGATGGCATGGGCGCCGGTCGAACAGGCCGTCACAACCGCGTGGTTCGGCCCCTTGAAGCCGTACTTGATCGACACGTTGCCGGAAATCAGGTTGATCAGCGCGCCGGGAATAAAGAACGGCGACACTCGGCGCGGCCCCTTCTCCTTGATCAGCAGTGCCGTCTCGGCAATCGAGTTCAGCCCGCCAATGCCGGAGCCGATCATCACGCCGGTGCGCTCGCGCGCCTCATCATCTTCCGGCTGCCATCCGCTGTCCGCCACAGCCTGCGCCGCCGCCGCCATGCCGAACATGATGAACTCATCGACCTTGCGCTGCTCTTTCTTGTCCAGATAGGCGTTGGGATCGAAGGTGCCATCGCTGCCGTCACCGTACGGCACCTCACAGGCGTAATTCGTGGCCAGATGGCTGGCATCGAACTTGGTGATCGTGCCCGCTCCGGACTGCCCTGCGAGCAGACGGGTCCAGGTCTCCTCGACTCCGCTTGCCAGCGGTGTGACCAGTCCCAGTCCTGTAACAACGACGCGTCGGCCCATGGCTCTGCCCTTCCTCGTATATCCTCGGGCTTGCCTATAGCCTGACAGGGTCTTCGGGGGCAAGGGTGCGGGTCGCCGTTGGAGAGGCGGGTTTTTGCTGGAACAGCCTGCGTTCCGCGCCGCAGACCCGCCTCACCCGGAAACCACGGCCACGCCTCCCATTTCCGCCGGCCCGCCTCTGTACTTTATCGGATGGCAAATCCAATATGGTCAAATCTCGTAAATCGGACCGCTTGGCCCAAATCGAAAGACGGGCCCTTTTGGAAATACGTTTGAAATAAGAAAGACCACGTCCATTGCAAACCATAGTCATGATCGCCATCGTCCTCATTGCCCTCGTCCTATTTTTCCGCGGCAGGCCTGAGAGACAGACGCCGAAACGCCCGGCAGAAGCCCGGACACCACCGGAGAGGAAGAATCCGGCACCGGCGTCGATCGCTGTTCCAAAGACGGCCCCCTTTGATGCGACAACCGCCGAACCAACACCAGAAAAGATCACGCTTCGCGGGCCGGCCTATATCGTTGATGGTGACACACTGGTCATCAGGAAAAACCAAATTCGGTTATTCGGCGTGGACGCACCCGAAATGAATCATCCCTATGGCAAGACGTCAAAATGGGCGCTTGTCAAATTGTGCAAGGGGCAGACAATTGAGGCAGAGGTCACCGATCAGGATACGCATGGCCGTGTTGTCGCCAAATGCCGGCTTCCCGATGGTCGGGATCTTTCGGCGGAAATGGTCAAGCTTGGCCTCGCCATAGACTGGCCAAAATTCTCCGGTGGCGTGTATCGCTCGCTTGAGCGTCCGGAGGCCCGCAAGAAGCTGTGGCTGGCGGACGCGCGGCAGAAGGGTCGGATGCATGTCTGGGAAAAATTCGAGGCCCGGCAAAACGCGCGCAAGACGTCACAAGCGGAATAGACGACCCACGCCAGCCATCTGATCCGCACGCCGTGGCAACCGAGACCGCGCAGAGGGCAAAACGCGCGGGTTCGCGCAAGGACCGTCCACGCCGATTGCGCAAGTCTGCGTGCAACGCTCCGGTGAACCGTCCATCACCCTCGCGGGACGGGCTTGACCAGCGCGCTTGCCTGAGCAGGCTTCGAGGTCTCGGTCAGTATCATCACAATGCACACCGTCGCCAGAACCATGAGCATGGCCACATAGGCAAACAGACGAAAGACATCACGAAGCAGGGAAAGGACACGGCGGGCCACGGGCTACACTCACTATGGGTAGGATCGCTGCGCCCAGTTACCTCTTTGAGCGAGGATGCGTTTCGAACCGGACCTGCGCCGCCTGCCAGGAGCAGGAACACAGCCGATCTTCCTTTCAACCTATCGTTGAGGTGGTAAATAATCCGTAAATTTCAGGGCGCAGACCGTGAAATCCGCATAAACACCATCTCTTCCCAACACGGTGCCGGCGCGCAGCGCTGCCTCAAGCCCAATCCGGCCCCAGATCCGCCTTCGACCGGTCGATCCAGTGGTCGCGCAGCCAATCGCAAGGCTTCGAGTGCCGGATGAACGACCCGTTCCACCCCTCCAGCGCATCCGTCATCTTCGGACGCCCATGGAAACACACAACCCGCGCATCGGCGGGCAAACGGGGTGCATGAAACCAATTCCCCGGAAACGGGTTGCAGTCGTATTTGAACGACACCACCCACTCCCCCGGAATATAGGTGAAACACCCCCGGTCCATCGCCTTGTGTGAGGTATAGCGCTGCTCGGAGCCGCGCGCCTTTTCCACCTCCCCATAGGCATCCGCCGCGAGGTCTTCGTACAAGAACCCGTGCACCGCCGGATCGAACCGAAACACGGAGCCGTGCCCGGTAGGCCGCCCTTTGCGTTTTTCGGTCCAGTCATGGCGCATTGCCACCGTCCCCGGCGCGAGCGCCACGATCTCGTCCAATGACCCGGTGATCACCACATCCAGATCAAAGCCCAGAACCGGCCCCTGCAGATCCGGCACCAATCCGGGCCGGAACAAGGACACCTTGCGCATCGCCCCCTGCCGGTTCGCCACCGCCAGCGCCTGCGCCATCGGCTCGGCGAAGGGCTCCACCGGCAGATCGAGCACCTCGATATCGGGGTGCAGCCCCTCGGCCTGTTCCGTCATGACCATAAACCGCACCGGACGCGACAGATTGCGCCGCACCCCGGAGTACAGCCGGTTGACATATTCCGGGCCAAACAGCGTGCCCCACTTGATGCACATGATATTGACGGGTTGCATTCCGGCCTCGCTTTTGTCTCCGCCTGCTCTACCAACCCGCCCTGCGATTGACCAGACACCGCGCCGCGCCTATCTTGCAGCCGCAACCAACGCCGGAGATTTGATGGAGCTTGTCTCATCCCTCCGGGCCGCCGCGCCCCGCGCATGAGGCCCGAGACCACCGCACACCCCGCACGATGCGGGGCCTTTTGCCATGTCTCCAAGGGATCAAGACATTGTCCAACATGACACTCACCGGCCTCGGATGGTCGGACTTCTTCGCCGATCAGATCGCCCCGGACGAAACCCATCTCACCCCCGCCCGCGTCAACGAGGTCCAGCGCGACCGCCTGCGCGTCCTCTCGACCGAAGGGCCCATGCGCCTTATCCCCACCGAAGCGGCGGGCAACTACGCCGTGGGCGATTGGGTTCTGACCGACGGCACGCAGGCGCTGCGCCGCCTTGACGCGCGCGGCAACCTCTCCCGAAAGGCCGCCGGCCACGTCCACTACACCCAGCGTATCGCGGGCAATGTCGACACCCTCGGCATCGTCAGCAGCTGCAACGAGGACTTCAACCTCGCCCGGCTCGAACGCTATCTCGCCCTCGCCGCGACCGCCGATTGCCTGCCGCTGATCATCCTGACCAAGCCGGACAAATGCGACGATCCCGCGCCCTTTATCAAGGCGGCGCAAAGCCTTTCGCCGCTGATCACCGCGCTCGCCATCAACGCCAAGGACGAAGAGGACGTCGCCCGCCTGCATCCATGGAGCGGCAATGGCCAGACCCTCGCCCTTCTCGGCTCCTCCGGCGTCGGCAAGACCACGCTGCGCAATCGCCTGACCGGCGAGACGGCAGCGACGCAGGACATCCGCGAGGATGACGCCAAGGGCCGCCACACCACCACCTTCCGCAGCCTTGTTCCAACGCTCACGGGCGGCTGGCTGATCGACACGCCGGGCATGCGCGAGCTGCAACTGGCCGATATGGCCGACGGCATCGAGGAGATTTTTGACGATCTGATGGTGCTCGCGGGCCAGTGCAAATTCCGCAATTGCGAGCATGTCTCCGAACCCGGCTGCGCCGTCCGCTCCGCCATCGAGGCCGGCGACCTGGACCCGGAGCGCCTGACCCGCTGGCGCAAACTCGAAGCCGAAGACACCCGCAACACCGCTTCCATCGCGCGGCAACGGGCACGCGGCAAAGCCTTCGCCAAGATGGTCAAAGGCGGCAAGGCGCAGAGCCGCCACAAACGCGACCCGGAGCGGTAGGATCACGCAGGGACGGCCCGGCCCCGACCGGTCCGTCCCCTTCTGCGACAGGCCTCGGCAATACCGGCCAGAGCCAAGCCAGCCCCGAAGGCGAACTCCAGGCCCGGCACTGCCCGCGCCCGCAAGACTGCGGCCACCAAGCCCCGAACCAGCCCAGACCTGAGCCGGGACACCGCCGTCTCCCCTTCGCGCAACGGCCCGTAGGGCGGGGCTCTGCCCCGCACCCGCCCCGGGCCACCGCGTCGGTCAGCCGATCAATCGGTTCACGCCGGCATACGCTGCTCGACGATTTCGGCCCACCACGAACAGCCCGCCGGGATCGCTTCATCGTTGAAGTTGTACTCCGGGTGATGCACCGGCGCGGTCTCGCCGTTGCCCACGAGGATATAGGCCCCCGGGCGCGCCTCCAGCATATAGGCGAAATCCTCGCCCCCCATCACGATCGGCGCCTCATCGCACTGACCGGAAATCGAGCGCGCCACGTCCTCGGCAAAGGCGGTCTGCTCCTCCGAGTTCACCATCACCGGATAGCCGAGGTGATAGGTCACATCCGCCGTGCCGCCAAAGGTCGCCGCCACCCCGGCGCAAATCGCCTTGATCCGCTCTTCGGCCAGCGCCCGCATCTCCTTCGACTGCGTGCGCACCGTCCCTTTCAGGTGCACCCGCTGCGGGATCACGTTGAACGCCTTCGAGGAGGTCTCGAAGGAGGTCACGGACACCACCACCGGATCGACCGGGTCAGCATTGCGGCTCGAAATCGTCTGCAGGCTCAGCACCAGCTGGCTCGCCATCACCGTCGTATCCACCGTTTCCTGCGGTTTCGCCGCATGGCCGCCCTTGCCCTCAAGGGTGATCTCGAACTGATCCGTCGCCGCAAAGAAGGCGCCGGGGCGAATGGCAAAACTACCCACTGGCACGCCGGGCCAGTTGTGCATGCCATAGACCTCCTGAATGCCCCAACGGTCCATCATGCCGTCATCGCACATTTCCTTGCCGCCGCCGCCGCCCTCCTCGGCGGGCTGAAAGATCACCACCACCGTGCCGTCGAAGTTCCGCGTCTCGCTCAGGTATTGCGCCGCGCCAAGCAGCATCGCGGTATGGCCATCGTGACCGCAGGCATGCATCGCGCCATCCGTCTTGGACGCATACGCGACGCCGGTCTGCTCATGGATCGGCAGCGCGTCCATATCGGCGCGCAGGCCGATGACCTTGCCGCTCGTGTCGGACTTGCCCTTGATCACGCCCACGACGCCGGTCCGCCCAATGCCCTCTGTCACCTCGTCACAGCCGAACGCCCGCAGCTTCTCCGCGACGAGCGCGCTGGTGCGATGGGTCTCGAACAGGATTTCCGGGTTTTCGTGAATGTCCCGGCGCCATGCAGTGATGTCTTGCTGCAATTCGGCAAAGCGGTTCTTGACGGGCATGAGAGGCTCCTGAGTCTGTTTTGGGAATTTGATCAAACCCTGCCACTCGCCACGGCGGGCTGCAAGGGTTGTGCCCTCCGGCGGCGTGGCTGTACCGCCGCACTCCTTCCGCTGCTCCGATCCCTGCCCGGCACAGCCGTTAACCTTTTTGACGCAACGTCACGCGCGGTCAGGGCAGTCAAGCGCCTCCCTTCAAACAGCCGCTTTGGCGTTTGGTACAAAACTGCGCCCGAATCGTACCAAACGCTGGTTAACGGCCCTACCCGAAAGGTTAATGACTGTGACAGCGTTGTGGCGCACCGCGCCGCACCCCCATCATGTGCCGCGCTGTTGCGGGCGCACGGTGCCTTAACCGCACCGCACGCGGCGTTAACCCCGCTGCCCGCGCCAAGGGGTTAACACCCCGCTCAAAGGTTCGGCCCCGACTGCAGTTTGGTGCCATCGCGGAAACGCATTATCCGAAACCGGCTCAGGTCATGGCCGGTGTCTTTTCCCGCCGCCAGATCCGCCGCGATCCGCCCGAACGCCGGGCCGATGCCGAACCCATGCCCGCACATCCCCGTCACAACGATCAGCCCCGGAATGCTCGGTTCCTCGTCCACCACAGGCACCACATCGGGCAAAACGTCGATCATTCCGGCCCATTCCGCCGTGCTGTCCACTCCGCCAACCTGCGGGTAAATCGCTTCAAAGTCGCCCTTCAAATCCTTGATCTTGCTATGATTTGGAGGAGGGTTGAGAATGCGCATCCGCTCGAACGGGCTTTGCTCGCCATCCGCCCAATGCCGCGCCGTGCCAATGGCATCCGGATAGCCTCTGGGCGCCGGTCCGCGCAGTTTCACATCGAATTCCCCGGACAGCGCAAGCGGCAGATAGCGCCGCAGATGGCGCACCGCATCCGGCCCGACGAACAGCTCTGCAAAGGCCGCCGGTGCCAGCGTATACCCCCCGTCCGCGCGCGGCCGGAACGCCATGCGATAATCCACCGCCGCCGTGTTCACGACCTGCGGCAACGGTGCCGTCGCCATGACCGTGGATTTGACTGAAAGCTGTGGAATATCAACGCCATGCCGCCGGAGGAACAGGCTCGACCACGCCCCGCCCGCCAACACCACGCGGCGCGTGGCCACCACGCCTTCCTCGGTCACGACCCCCGTCACGCGGCCATCCGAACGACGCAACCCCCGCACCGCGCAGCGCTCCCGGATCAGCGCCCCTTCGGACGCAGCCAGCCGGGCCAGCTCCGGCACGGCCACCCACGGCTCGCCCTTCATGTCCGTCGGCGTATGCAGAGCCCCGACCCAAGGCGCCTTTGGCTCTCCCAATAGCGCGGAGGTTTCCTTATCCGTCAATAGCTTGGACGAAACACCAAGCGGGGCCGCCTGCTTCAGCCACCCGGCGAACCCTGCCATCTCCTTGCCGGTCCGCGCCAGGTAGGTCACCCCCACGGTCCGCACGCCCAAGCGCCCCTCGCACGTCCGGTCCAGCGCCTGCCACAGGTCCTGGGCTTCCAGGGCAATCGGGATTTCCGCGAGGTCGCGCCCCTGCACCCGGATCCAGCCCCAGTTGCGGCTCGACTGCTCCGCCGCAACGCGCCCTTTCTCCAGAACCAGCACCGACATCCCCTGCCGAACCGCGTAGAGCGCCGTGCAGATGCCAATCACACCGCCACCAATCACTACAAGATCAACATCTTGCGGCAATGTGCTCATGTGCTCCACAGGCCCGTCATCCTGGATGGGAAAGCTCATGCCAGCCGCTCCAGAAGCCGTTCCATGAAGCGCTGCCCCTCGGTAAACTGCGCGATCGTGATATACTCATCGGGCTGATGTGCCACGTCGATGCTGCCAGGACCACAGACCACGACGTTATAGCCGCCGGCCTGAAAATGGCTCGCCTCTGTCCCGTAACTCACGAAATTCTCTGAATTATCTCCGGTGAGCTGCCGCACCAGCCCCTCCGCCGGGTTGTTCTCGACCGGGGCAAAGGGCGGCAGGCTGAACTTCTCCTCGGTCTCGATCCAGGCCTCTGGCCGGATCGCCTGCATTTCCTCCTCCAACGCTTTGACCTTACTGTGAAAAGCCGCTCGCCAACTGTCCGGATCCTCGCCGGGCACGACCCGAAATCCAAGACCGAATTCACAGTCTTTCGCCGCGATGTTGTGCGCCGTGCCGCCCTGTACCTGACCGACGTGGACATTGGTATAAGGCGGATCAAAAAGCGCCGCGAGTCCAGCCGGTTCCGCCGCCATCTGCGCGGCATTCACATGGTTGGCCCAATCAATCAGCTTGGCACCCCACATGATCGCGCTGACCCCGGTGTGCAACAGCGAGCTGTGAACCTCGAAGCCGTGCACATGCACCCAGAAGGTCACCCCGCCCTTATGCCCCGTCACCGCCTTCATCATCGTCGGCTCCCCGACAATCACATCACTGGCTTTCGGCAATATTTCCATGGCCTTGACCAGAGGCGGCGCGCCGGTACAGCCGATTTCCTCGTCATAGCTCAGCGCGATCTGCAACGGCCGCGCAACGCCCCTGTACCGAGCCTCCACCATTGCCCAGATCGCCAGCGCATCGAACCCCTTCATGTCGGTGCACCCGCGTCCGTACAGCCTGCCATCCCGTTCCGTCACGGTGAAGGGGTCGCTGGACCAGCTCTGCCCCTCGACCGGCACCACATCGGTATGCCCCGACAGCACGACACCGCCCGCCACGTCCGGCCCGACATGGGCGAAAAGCGCTGCCTTATCAGCGGTTTCATTGAGATGCCTGTGGCACTGGATGCCGTGCCCGGCAAGATAGGCCTCGACCCAATCAATCAACGGCAGGTTGCTGTCCCGGCTCACCGTCGGAAATCCGACAAGCCGGTCCATGATCTCGCGGGGCGTCATGCGTTCCATCGGAACTCCTTGCTTCTTCCTGGTGGGCATCTTCCGGGAAGCGCGCGGGCTGGCCCCGCGTTCCCGCAGCGTATCAGTAACCGCTTTCGGTGATCAGCACCATGTGACCGGGGGACACTTCGCGATAATCCGAGCGCGCCGGGACATAGTCGACCGAATGGATCGGAGAGGGAATTGGCTTGAAATTCAAATCCTTCTCGGATTTTCTTCTGGTCGGGTCCGCGATCGGCACCGCCTTCATCAGCGCTTGGGTATAGGGGTGCTGCGGATTTTCGAACACCGCCTGGCGCGGCCCGATCTCGACGATCCGCCCAAGGTACATCACGCCGACCATATGGCTCACCCGCTCGACCACCGCCATGTCGTGGCTGATGAACAGATAGGACAGGCCCATCTCCGCCTGCAATTCCATCATCAGGTTCACAACCTGCGCCTGCACGGACACATCCAGCGCGCTCACCGCCTCATCGGCCACGATCAATTTGGGCCGCAGCGCCAAAGCCCGTGCAATTGCAATGCGTTGACGCTGACCGCCGGACAGCTCGTGCGGGTAACGGCGCATGAAGCTGCGGGGCAGTTCGACCCGGTCGAACAGCTCGGCCACGTGATCCGTGACGGCGCTACCGGTTTCGAGACGGTAGTTGTGGATCGGCTCCGCGACCTGATCGGCAAGCTGCAACTGTGGGTTCAGCGAGGCAAACGGGTCCTGGAAGATCATCTGCATCTGCCGTCGCTCCTCGCGCAGCTGCTTGGGCGAGAGCGCCATGACGTCCACCCCGTCAAGCACCACACTGCCCGCCACCGGCTCGACCAGCCGCAGGATCGAGCGCCCGGCGCTCGACTTGCCACAGCCGGATTCCCCGACAAGGCTCAGCGTCTGCCCCTTGTTGATCCTGAACGAGACATCCTCGACCGCATGCACGTTCGAGATATGCCGCCGGAAGAACCCGCCCCGCACCGGAAACCGGGTGGTAAGTCCCTGAACATCCAGTAGAACATCATCCTGCCCCTTGATTGGCTTGACCTCGAAGGCATCGCTCCCGAGCAGTTTCATCGGCTCCGGCAACGCCTTGCCCGTCATCTCGCCCAGCTTGGGAACCGCCGCCAGCAACGCCTGGGTGTAGGGATGCCGGGGCGCTGCGAAAATCTCCTCGGCGGTCCCCTCCTCCACCTTGTTGCCACGGAACATGACCACCACGCGGTCGGCCATCTGCGCCACCACGGCCATGTCATGGGTGATGAACATCACCGCCGTGCCGGTCTCGCGCTTGAGCCGGTCGATCAACGCCAGGATCTCGGCCTGAATGGTTACATCCAGTGCCGTTGTCGGCTCGTCCGCGATCAGCAGGCGCGGCTCGCAGGCCAGCGCCATGGCAATTACGACGCGTTGCCGCATACCGCCCGACAGCTCGTGCGGAAACTGCTTGAGCCGCCGCTCCGGCTCGGGGATGCGGACCTCGCGCAACAGTTCCAGCGCCCGCGCCTCGGCGTCTGCCCGCGACAGCCCCTTGTGCACGCGCAGGCCTTCGGTCAGCTGACGGCCCACGGTAAACACCGGGTTGAGCGCGGTCATCGGCTCCTGGAAGATCATGCCGATCTCATTGCCACGGATCGTGCGCATGAGCCCGTCACCGGCCTGCGCCAGGTCGATCTCGCCGCCCTCCCGTCGATCGAACAGCAGTCGCCCGCGCGCGATCTCGCCCCCGCCGTATTCCACCAGCCGCATCAAGGACAGCGATGAGACCGATTTGCCGGACCCGGATTCGCCGACGACGCAGACGGTTTCACCGGAGCGAATCTCGAAGGAAACATCCTCGACCCCGACGACTGGCCCGGACTTCGTCTGGAATTCGACGCGAAGATTTTCGATCCGCGCGATAGGCGGTGATGATGTGTCGTCGAGCATGGCCGGTTCCTTTTCGCTTGGCCGACGGTAAGGCTATGTTTTCAGCACTGTCAAACCCCCGGCTGCCTATCGCCAAGGCAATGCTTGCAATTTGCGCAAATCCTGTTTCGATGGAAGGAACGCGGGGTGGTGTAAAGAGAGAGTTGCCGATCGGCTTTTGCCAGTATAAGGCGATTCCAGCAAAGAGTAGAACACGGTATTTCCCCCTGAAATTCAATAAGAAAACCGGTGTCTGGCCGGTACAACAAGGAGAGTGACATGAAACTGAAAACCCTGATGCTCGGGGCCGCCGCGTCGGTCGCGCTTGCCCCGGCCGCCTTTGCGGAGCGCGGCGCGGACGACGAGGTTCGCATCATTTATTGGCAGGCGCCGTCGACGCTGAACCCGTTTCTGTCCGGTGGCCGCAAAGATATCGAAGCGGCATCGCTGATCATTGAACCGCTGGCCCGCTATGACGAGACCGGCGCGCTGACGCCCTGGCTGGTTGAGGACATTCCCACCGTGGACAACGGCGGCGTGAGCGAAGACCTGACGCAGATCACATGGAAGATCACACCGGGTCTGACGTGGTCTGATGGCTCCGCCTTTACCTCGGCCGATGTCCTGTTCACCTATGACTACTGCACCCACCCGGAAGGCGGCTGTGCCCAGGCAACGAAATTCGAGGGCGTGAAGACCGTTGAGGCGCCGGATGATCTGACCGTGCGGATCACCTTCGATTCGCCGACGCCGAACCCCTATCTGCCCTTCGTCGGCGCGGAGAGCCCGATCCTGCAAAAAGCGCAGTTCGAGAGCTGCCTCGGTGGCGCCGCATCGAGCTGCACCGATCAAAACTTCGGTCCGATCGGCACCGGCCCCTACAAGGTCGACAGCTTCAAGACCAATGACGTGGTCACCTACTCGATCAACGACAACTACCGCGACGCGGACAAGCCCTCGTTCAAGGCCGTGACCATCAAGGGCGGCGGCGACGCGGCCTCGGCGGCGCGCTCCGTGCTGGAAACCGGCGAGTTCGATTACGCCTGGAACCAGCAGCTGGCCCCCGATGTGATGGACCGCATGCTCGAACGCGGCCTCGGCACGTTCGTGTCCGACTTCGGCGGTACCGTCGAGCGCGTCATGCTGAACTGGACCGATCCTTCGCCGGATCTGCCCGAAGGCGAACGCTCGACCGCGGCGCACCCGCACCCCTTCCTGCGCGATCCCGCAGTGTACAAGGCGATGTCCATGGCCATCGACCGCACACTGCTGGTGGAAATCGGCTATGGCGCGGCGGGCAAGGTGACCTGCAACTGGGTGCCCGCGCCCGACTGGTTCAACTCCAAGACCTTCGACTGCCTTGAGCAGGACATGGAAGGCGCCAAGGCGCTTCTGGATGAGGCGGGAATCGTCGACACCGACGGCGACGGCGTGCGTGAGAAGGACGGCGTGCCGCTCTCGATCCTGTTCCAGACCTCGACCAACGCCGTGCGTCAGGACTTCCAGGCCCTGATCAAGGAGTGGTGGACAGATCTGGGCTTTGAAGTGGAGCTGCGCAACGTCGACTCCTCGGTGTTCTTCGGCGGCGATGCGGGCTCGCCCGACACGTTCCAGAAGTTCTATGCCGACGTGGAAATGTACGCCAACACCTTCCCCGGCACGGACCCGCAGGCCTATCTCGGCAACGCGCTGTGCGACAAGGCCCCACGTCCCGAGACCCAGTGGCAGGGCGAGAACATCTCGCGCTTCTGCATGGAAGAGTATGATGCACTGCACAAGGAGCTCTCCGGCACGGTCGGCGCCGAGGCGCGCGGCGCCATCGGTGTGAAACTCAACGATATGGTCATCGAGAACGGCATGATGATCCCGCTGGTCCACCGCGGCCGGATCGCGGCGGCCTCCAACACACTTGGCGGCGTGGTGATGAACGCCTGGGACAGCGAGCTGTGGAACATCGCTGACTGGTATCGCGTGGAGTGATCGGCGGCAGGAGCGGGGCAGCAGCCCCGCCCGACTGACCAACGCTCCTGCCGGGCGGGGTAAATGCCCCGCCCCGCTCTCACACCCACAAAAAGAAACGTCTGACCCGAGGCGCCGATGCTCACCTACGCCCTGCGACGGCTGATCCTGTCGATCCCGACGCTTCTATTCATCAGTTTCGTCATTTTCATGCTGCTTCAGCTCGCGCCCGGCGATCCCATGGCGGATGTGCCACTCACCGTCCCGGACGAGGTGAAGCAAAAGATGCGCGAAGCGCTCGGCGTCGGGGAACCGGCGCTGGTGCAATACTGGAAATGGCTGGTCCAGGTGTTCTGGGTCGAGCCGCAGGTCTTTGTCGATTGGGTCTTCGGCACCGATTTCTCCGAAGGCAAGCAGCGCGTCATCTCATGGCAGAACCGCAGCCCGGTTATGGACACCATCGTCGAGCGGATCCCGCAGACTCTGTCCGTGGTCGGCGTGGCCTACATCGTCGCCATCCTCATTGCCATTCCGGTCGGGATCTACTCCGCCTACCGCCAGTATTCGGTCTTTGACCAGGCCGGCACCTTTGTGACCATGATCGGATTCTCGATCCCGCCGTTCTTCACCGGCCCGCTGCTGATCGTGATCTTCTCCGTGCAGCTTGGTTGGCTGCCGTCGATCTATGACACCACCCACGTTGTCACCGACTGGGAGAGCTTCAAGGTTCAGCTCATGCAGATGGTCATGCCCGTGATGGTGCTTGCCCTGCAGATCACAGCACAGCTCAGCCGCTACATGCGCGCCACCATGCTCGACAATCTGCGGCAGGACTACGTGCGCACCGCCCGCGCCAAGGGCCTGTCGGAGGCTGTGGTGGTCATGGTGCACGTGCTGCGCAATTCGATGATCCCGGTCGTCACGGTCATCGCCCTCGGCATTCCGTCGATCTTCGGCGGCGCCATCATTACCGAGAACGTCTTCAAGGTGAACGGCATCGGGCAGCTGCTGCTGACATGGCTGTTTGCCAACGACCTGCCCGGCGTCATGACCCTGACCTTCATCTTTGCCGTGCTGATCGTGATGTTCAACCTGATCGCCGACATTCTCTACGGCGTCCTTGACCCGAGGATCCGCTATGACTGAGCCCGTCCCCGCGTCCCCGACCCCTATAGAAGCGCTCAAGGACAGCGGACCGATGGCCCCGCCCACGTCGCGCAGCCGCGACGTCTGGGATCAGTTCCGCAAGCACAAGGGCGCGATGTTCGGGCTCGGCTTCCTGATCTTCATCACACTGGTGGTGCTGATCGGCCCTTACATCTGGACCGTCGATCCGGGCAAGCTCGATATCCGGTCGAAGGACATGCGCCCGATCTTTACCGCGCTCTGGGACAGTGACGCCAAGGTGGGCTGGAACAAGCCGCTCGGCTCCGATCAGCTTGGCCGCGACAACCTTGCCCAGATGATTGCCGGGGGCCGTGCCTCCATGGCTGTCGGCTGGGCCGCGATGATCCTCAGCCTTGTCATCGGGACGGGGATCGGCGTTCTCGCGGGTTTCTACCGCCGCATCGACGGGCTGCTGATGCGCACAACGGACCTGTTCCTCGCCCTGCCGATCCTGCCGCTTCTTCTGCTGGCGGTGACCCTGTTCAGACAACCTTTGCGCAGCTTTGCCGGGCCAGAAGGCGGCATGTTCATCCTGATCGTGACGATCATCGCCATCACCTCCTGGATGCCCACGGCGCGCATCGTGCGTGGCGACGTGCTGGCCATCAAGGAGCGTGAGTTCGTGCTCGCCGCCCGCTCCATCGGCACCTCCAACGGCAAGATCATCCGCCGCCATCTGCTCCCGAATGTGCTCTCGCCGATCATGGTTTCCGCCGCGCTTGGCCTCGCCACGGCCATCATCACCGAAAGCGCGCTGAGCTTTCTCGGCGTCGGCTTTCCTTCTGATTTCCCGACATGGGGCAAGATGCTGGCCGATGCGGTGGTCCGCATGGAGCAATATCCGGAGCGTGTCCTGCTGCCGGGGTTCGCCATCTCGCTCACCGTTCTGTCGGTCAATTACATCGGTGACGGGCTACGCGACGCGCTCGATCCGCGTATTCGCGGGCGCTGAGCCAAAAAAGAACGCGAGGAACGCCCAGACATGGGGGCGGTGGAACAGCCACCGCCCTCTTTTCGCGCTTCAGAACAATGTTCGCTAAAAGCGGATGCAACCGGAACAGTAGACCGCAAACAGAAGAGCGCCGCATAGAACAAAGGGTTGCATAGGCCCCACTCTCTCCTTCATGGGAACACTGTTCCATTTTCGGAGGCAGATCCATGTTCGAATCCCTCGGCTTCGAGGCCCTCACGGCCCCACAGGTTGCCGTTTTCTTCGCGCTCGCGCTTGGCGCGGCCTATGGCATCTTTGCCGAACAAACCAAGTTCTGCTTCCGCCGCGCACTGATCGGCGACGACCGCCGCGCCGCCATGGGCGTCTGGCTGACCGCGCTCGCGGCGGCCATCCTCGGGACGCAGGCCGCAGTCTGGCAAGGCTGGATCAGCTTCGACGATCACCGCTTCATGAACGCGGACCTGCCGTGGCTTGCCATCGTCATCGGCGGCCTTCTGTTCGGTGCAGGCATGGTGCTGACACGCGGCTGCGCGTCGCGCCTCACCGTGCTGACCGGGACCGGCAATCTGCGCGCGCTGACCGTTCTGGCGGTGTTTGCCATCGCCGCCCATGCCACGCTCAAAGGCACGCTCGCGCCGATCCGCACCACGCTCAGTGCGCAGACCCTCGCCCTCGAAAGCGCCGCGCTGCCCGGCAACCCGCTGATCTGGACTGCGCTGCTGGCGCTGGCCGCCCTGGTCTTTGCACTGCGCTCGGGCGCACGATCCGGCATGCTGATCCTCGCCGCGCTGCTCGGCCTGCTGGTCCCGCTCGGCTGGGTCGGCACCGGCTTCATCCTCTATGACGACTTCGACCCGATTGCGCTCGAAAGCCTCAGCTTTACCTCGCCCTGGAGCGAAACCCTGTTCTGGTCCATTGCCTCCACCTCCATTCCGGCAGGCTTTGGTGTCGGCCTGATCGGCGGTGTGCTTGGCGGCGCCCTGTTCTCGTCGCTGGCCGCGCGCCGCTTTGCGTGGCAGAGCTTCAGCAGCCCGCGCGAAACCGGCCGATACCTCACCGGCGCGGTGCTCATGGGCATTGGCGGCGTTCTGGCGGGCGGGTGCACCGTGGGCGCGGGCCTTGCCGGCGTCCCGACGCTCTCGATTGCGGCTGTCGCGGCGCTGGCCTCGATTGCGGTCGGAACCTTGGCGACCAACGCGGTTCTGAGCAGCCAGACGGCAGGTGCCTCCGGCGCCGTCCCCGCCGAATAAGCGGCCCCGTCTTTGGTCTGAAAATACCTCGGGAGGGGTTTGGGGAGGGCAGCGCCCTCCCCGGGGCCTGCGTGGCCCGAACGCAATAAGAAACAGCGCGCCGGAGGCGCTCCGCGAGGTCTGGCGCGCTAGAGCTGTTTGCCGCTCGGATCCATGGACTTGCGAATGCGCCGGATCATCAGCGCGACAACAGCCACAACCGGCAGCACCACGAGCGCCGTCAGCGATCCCTTCGTCAGCCCAAGCGGCGTTGCAAGCGGGTAGAGCAGATAGCTGACCAGCGACACCGCGTAATAGCTGATCGCCACCACGGACAGGCCCTCGACCGTCTTTTGCAGATGCAGCTGCGCCTCCGCCCTTTGATCCATGCTCTCCAGGAGCTGCTGGTTCTGGGCCGAGCGCTGCACCTCCACGCGTGTACGCAGCAAATCCCCGGCGCGCATCGCCCGATCCGCCATGGAACCAAGCCGCGCCTCGCTGCTCTTGACCGTGCGCATCGCCGGAAGGTAGCGCCGGGTCATGAATTCGGCGAAGGTCTGCCGCCCCTGAAACCGGCTTTCGCGCAGCACCTCGATGCGCTTGTGCACCAGCGCCTCATAGGCAAAGGTCGCGCCCAGCCGGAAAGAGCTTCGCGCCGAAAGGGCTTCAAGTTCCGCCGAAACCGAGAGCAGCGCTTTCAGCGTCTCTTCCTCGGGGGCGGTGCTGCCGGTCATTGCCGCCATCAGTTGCGACAGATCCGTGTCGATCTCGCCCATGCGTGGGCCAATCTCGCGCACCCGGGAAAAGCCGAGCATCGACATGGTCTTGTAGGTCTCGATCTCGCAGAGACGCTGAACGATTCGTCCGACCCGCCGCTGCCCCACATCCTCGGCGGTAAACACGGCAAAGCGCTGATGCCCTGCAGGATCAATACGAAAATCCCCCGCGACCACCGCGTCGTCATCGAGCACACGGCTGATCGCCACGCTTTCGGGCACCATCCAGTCGTCGACCTTCTCGGCGATATCCGCATCATCAGGGCGCGGCGCGATCCGGATCATCGCAGAGGTCACCCGCACCCCAGGTGCCTGCTCCAGCCACTCCTCCGGAAAGACATCGAAATCCGCCGGATCATAGGGGCGCTGACCCAGCCCCTTGAGAAAGACCGTGTAAGTGACAAACTCCGTGTGCTGCTCCCACTTGAGCATGTTCTGCCCGATCCGCGCGGAAAAATGCGTGGCACCGGGCGATGGGTGCGCGGTTCCGAAGCGGTCCAGAAGGTCGACCAGATGCGCCAGATCCTGCGCCTTGTCACGGCCGGCAGCATGGCTGGGCTGCTTGATCGCGAGATAGACCGCGCGGCATGGCACCGTCAGCGACGGAAACGGGCGCGCGTGCAACTCATTGGCCAGCGCATAGCGCAGCGGATGGTCCTGAATGGGCGCCATGGAGCGGATTCCTTGTCAACTTTCTGCAAATTACGCGCGGGTCGCCCCAAGGGAAAGAGGAAAATTCAATATTTTCAAAGCGTTACAGGAATACCTTTGTATACCGCCCAAGGCGCGGGAGATTTTTTGGCGTTTTCAAAGCCTTATCCTTCCGTTGCGGCACCGGGGCGATGGTAGGTCGTGCGCATTGTGTAATCCTTGCGCGGCCCTTTCACCCGCCAAAGGCTCGACCAGCGCGGCCAGTCGGAGAAATCATAGGTCACGTCGTATTGGTCGGGATCGCACCAATGCGCGGCTGCCGGGCTGCCCTGCCGCAGATCCACGTCGTGAAAGGCGCGCCCGTCTTCAAAAAACACCGCCGCGCCCGCCGGTGTCTCACGCCAGAGGTAACGGCGGCTGCCCTTCATCGGCGGCGTCGTGGCAAAGGCGATCTGCCCTTCCTCATCGTAGCGCAGCGCGCCATCCTGCCGGATAAAGCGCGCGGTTCCCTGCCCCGCGCCGGCCCCGAGCCCCGTGGCATCGTCGATTTCGCGGGCGTAGGTCCACGCGCCTTCGAAATCCCAGATCGTCAACGCCCGTGACATCGCTGCCGGCCCCTTTCTCTTGTTCGCTCGGTGCGCACAGTCTAGAAGGCCCGCAATCCCGAACTCAACGCGAAAGTCTGCCCATGATCCCCCGCTATTCCCGTCCTGACATGGTTGCCATCTGGTCGCCGGAAACCAAGTTCCGCATCTGGTACGAGATCGAGGCCCACGCCTGCGACGCGATGGCGAAGCTCGGCGTGATCCCGCAGGAAAACGCGGATGCGGTCTGGAAGGCCAAGGACGTGGAATTCGACGTCGCCCGCATCGACGAAATCGAAGCGGTGACCAAGCATGACGTGATCGCCTTCCTCACCCACCTCGCGGAACACGTGGGCAGCGAAGAGGCGCGCTTCGTGCATCAGGGCATGACCTCCTCGGACGTGCTCGACACCTGCTTCAACGTGCAGCTGGTGCGCGCCTCCGACATTCTGATCGAGGATCTAGAAGGGCTGCTGGCGGCGTTGAAAAAGCGCGCCTACGAGCACAAGGACACGGTGCGCATCGGCCGCTCGCACGGCATCCACGCCGAACCCACGACCATGGGGCTGACCTTCGCGCGCTTTTACGCCGAAATGGATCGCAACCTCAGCCGGATGCGCGATGCGCGGGCAGAGATTGCCACGGGCGCCATCTCCGGTGCGGTGGGCACATTTGCCAATATCGACCCGGCTGTGGAAGATCATGTCTGCGAACAGCTCGGCCTCGTGCCGGAGCCGATCTCGACCCAGGTCATCCCGCGCGACCGCCACGCGGCGTTCTTTGCAACGCTGGGCGTGATCGCAAGCAGCATCGAGAACATCGCCATCGAAATCCGCCACATGCAACGCACCGAAGTGCTGGAAGCGGCGGAATTCTTTTCCATGGGGCAAAAGGGCTCCTCGGCGATGCCGCACAAGAAGAACCCGGTGCTGACCGAAAACCTGACCGGCCTTGCCCGCCTGGTGCGCATGGCGGTGATCCCGGCGATGGAAAACGTGGCGCTGTGGCACGAGCGGGACATTTCGCATTCGTCGGTGGAGCGGAACATCGGGCCGGACACCACGATCACGCTGGACTTCGCGCTGGCGCGCCTGACATCCGTGATCGACAAGCTGCTGGTCTACCCCCAGAACATGCTCGACAACATGAACAAGTTCCCCGGGTTGGTCATGTCGCAGCGCGTGCTGCTGGCGCTGACGCAGGCCGGTGTATCGCGGGAAGATGCCTATCGCCTCGTGCAGCGCAACGCGATGAAGGTCTGGGATCACCGCACCGACTTCCGCGAAGAACTGCTCGCGGACGAGGAAGTGCGCGCCGCGCTGTCGGAGGAAGAGATCAACGAGAAGTTCGACCTTGGCTATCACACCAAACATGTCGACACGATCTTTGCCCGGGTGTTCCACGAGGACTGAGAGATTTCGCCCCGGCCCAGCCGGGGCGATCCGCGCGCCTTCGGCGCGTGAGGGGCTTTGCCCCCGCCCCTGCGGGGCTCCCCCAGGATAGTATCGGACCAATGAAGACGAAGGCCGGGGCTGCATGCTCCGGCCTTTGGCTTTTTGGGGGCTATTTAGCGAGGGCGGCTTCGAGGGCGGGCAGAAATCGTTGTTCGTAGTCCGATCCGACAAGCGGGCCGACGAATTTGAACAGCACTGTGCCGTCGCCATCCAGGATGAAGGTTTCGGGCGGGCCGGTAACGCCCCAGTCGATGGCCGTGCGTCCGGCGGGATCGAAAGCAACCGCCAAGAAGGGATTGCCGTCGTCGGCGAGGTACTTCAGAGCCTGCTTTTCCTGATCCTTGAAGTTCACGCCGACAATGCGCAGGCCGTCTTCCTGCATTTGCAGCAGCCGCGGATGTTCGGCCCGGCATGGCGGGCACCAGCTGGCCCAGAAATTGACGAGGGTAATCTCGCCAGCAGCCAGCATTTCCGGTGTGATCGGATCAAACCCCGTCAAGGCCGCCGATGTCATCGCCGGGTGCGGCTTGCCGGTGAATTTCGACTCCAGCTCATTTGCGCCCTCGCGCCACAGGCCGAAAAAGAACATGGCCCCCAGCGCCAGAAAGATCAGTGGGGGCAACAGCATCAGAGGCGAAATGCCTTTCTTAGCGCTCACGTTTCTGCCTTTCCTCGATTTCAAAGAGCGCCGCCCTCACCCGCCGCGCGCGCAGGATGCTGACCGCGACCAGCACGACGATCAGCACGATCGACACCGCGTAGGAGGACAGGACCGCCCCGGCGTATTTCCCAAGATCCGGCATCATGTCGCGTGCTCCCGTGCGAGAAGCGCGCGCGCCCGGCGCGCCCGGATTTCTGTCTGGGTGCGCAGAAAGACCAGCGCGATGAACAGCAGCACAAACCCACCGATGCAGACCAGAAGCGGGAAATAGAAGACGTCGGCGACGTTCTCTTCCTTGTCGAGCGAGAGCGACGCGCCCTGGTGCAGCCCCTGATTCCAGAAGTTGACCGCATAGCGCGAGAGCAGCGCAAAGACCGAGCCCACGAGGCACAGGATCGACGTCAGGTCGGCGGCGGTGTCGTCATCCTCGATGGCTGACCAGAGCGCCATATACCCAAGGTAGAACAGGAACAGGATCAGGAAGGAGGTCAGGCGCGGATCCCACGCCCACCACGTGCCCCACATCGGCTGTCCCCAGATGGCGCCGGTGGCCAGAGCGATCACTGTCATCGTCGCGCCAATGGGCGCGGCGGCGCGGGCGGCCAGCGCGCTGACATGGTGGCGGCGCACGATCCAGATCAGCGAGGCAACCAGCATCATCATCCATGTGTTGATCGCCATCAGCGCGGACGGCACGTGCAGATAGATGATCTTGACCGTGCTGCCCTGCCGATAATCCTCCGGCGTGAAAAAGAAACCCCAGATCAGACCGACCACGAGGCAGACCACGGCACCGGCGCTGAGCCAGGGCAGCAGACGGTCTGTGGTCCGGATGAACTTGACCGGATTGGCATATTCCCAGATCGACATGGCGCTCCCGATATCTGTCTTTGCGCAGCTTTACACATCAAATATGCGTGGGGCGCAATACGTCCGCTCACAGGAGGCCGCCGATGCCATCGCTCAAGGCGCGATCCGCCAATGCCCTGCGCCATCCCGTATTCCGCGCCTGTGCGCACAAAGCCGCCCGCCGGGACTGCAAAAGGCAGTGACGCGTCTACAGGTGTAAGCACAGCAACCGGCCGTGCCCCGATGGCGGGCGCGGTTTGACGTAGCGCGCGTGTGCCACCGCCGCCGACAATGCGTGTCTTACCGAAGGTTGATCTTCAGCACACTGGCCGAAGCGAACGGCAGCAGAGCCATCGAGCCGAAACTGATCCCCGCCAGCATAAGAAGCGGCGTCTGGACCGCCAGCCCTTCGGCCCCGCGCCGCGCCACTTCCGCGCCGAAAATCAGCGTCGGCACGTAGAGCGGCAGCACGAGAAGCGACATCAACAGCCCGCCGCGTTTCAGACCCACGGTCAGCGCCGCGCCAAAGGTGCCGATCACGCTGAGCGCCGGGGTGCCAAGCGCAAGGCTGACCACGACCCAGAGATACCCGGCAGGCGGCAGGCTCAGCAGAACGCCAAGCATGGGCGCGGCGAGCACAAGCGGCAGCCCCGTGGTGATCCAGTGGGCCAGCGCCTTGACGCTGACGATGCCCTCCATGGGCAACGGCGCCGTGGCCAGCAGATCGAGCGAGCCGTCCTCCCAGTCGAGCGCAAAGATGCGGTCGAGCGACAACAGGCAGGCCAACAAGGCCCCAATCCAGAGCACACCGGGCGCGATGGTCCGGAGCAGGCCGGTCTCCGGCCCGACACCGAACGGCACGAGCACCGTCACGATCAGGAAAAAGGCAAGGCCAAGCCCAAAGCCGCCCCCGGCGCGCACGGACAGGCGTAGATCGCGTATCAGCAGGGCGATCAAAGGAAGGCCTCGTCGGCGGTGGAGAGGCGCGGCTGCGCCTTGTAAGCGGTCACGTCGAAGACCTCTGCCTCGGCGAGGCCAAGGTCGATATGAGTGGCCATCAGAGCGCTGCCGCCCGAGGCCAGATGCCCGCGCACGGCCTCGGCAAAAAGCTGGACCGAGGCGAGATCGAGCGAGACCGTCGGCTCGTCCAGTACCCAGACCGGACGCCCGGTGACCATGAGACGCGCCAGCCCCAGCCGCCGCTTCTGCCCGGCGCTGAGCGTGCCCGCGAGGCGGGTTTTGAGCGCGTCGAGGTTGAAGCCGGTCAGGGCGGCCGAAATATCATCGCTGCCAAAGGCCTGCGCCCAGAACGTCAGGTTCTCGGCGACGCTCAGCATGGATTTCAGGCCATCCGCATGAGCGGCATAGGCGATGCGCTCTCCGGCTCCGGCAATCTCCCCGGCGAAGGCCGGTTGCAGCCCCGCCACCGTGCGCAGAAGCGTCGTCTTGCCAGAGCCGTTCGGCCCGCGCAGCACAAGGGCTCGTCCCGGCGCGAGCGCGAAACTCAGCCCTTCCAGGACCGGCACGCCCCCCCGGGCCACCGCAAGATCGGTCGCAGTCAAATCCATGCCCGAGGCTTACCGCAGCGCGCGCCGCTGCAAAAGCGGCAAAACAGCGCTGTGTCCTTGCCGGCGCCTGACGCGGCGCGGCTTGCGGGATGGCGGGCGGGGCGATGTCCGGCACCGCCGGACGAGCGGCGCTCCCATCCTCAGACCGGCAACACCGCGAGCGCCACGCGTCGCCCTTCGCTGAGCAGCACGTTATAGGTCCGGCAGGCAGCGGGCGAGTTCATCACTTCAACGCCCAGTCCGGCCTCCTCCAGGCGCGCCCGCAGCGCCGAAGGCAGGTGAAAGATCTCTGCCCCCGTGCCCACAAAGAGCACATCGACATGGCCAACAAGGTCAAGCAGCGCCGCTTCGTCGCTCAGCCCGCCCCAGGGATTCGCCCCGGCGCCATACATCAGCATCGGCCCGGTGTGCACCGAACCGCCAACCCGGAAAAAGCCCGGCCCATAGCCGTCGACCGGCACAGCATCGGTAAAGGTGATTTCATTGATACGCATAGGATGTTTCTACCCCCAGAGTGGCAGCCCCGACAAGGCCGAGAGCGCGATCAACCCATAGGCCAACCCGCGATAGGCTTTCTCAAGCGATGGCCGGAACAGTGCTCCCCCCAGCCAGTTGCCCGCCATGCACGGCACCGCAAGACACAGGCCCAGCACCACCGCGCCGCTCTCCCAGCGTCCGAACAGCCCCATGCCGAAGATGATCAATCCGTCGAAACAGAACAGGTAAAACAACGTTGTCGCCCGGATAACCGATGCCGCCAGCGGCCGCGCCATGTAGAACAGGATCACCGCCGGCCCCGGCAGCCCGGCCACCCCGCCAAGGAACCCCGCCGCGCCGCCGATGCCGATCACCATCCGCCGTGTCACTGCACCGCGATAGCGCAGCCCGCCGAGCAGCACGAGCAGCATCCCGAGTGCCAGCGCGCTCACGGCATAGCGAAAGACCCCTGCATCCACCACGCTCAACACCCCGAGCCCGACCGGCAGCATGACCGCCGTCCCGATCAACAGGCGCGCAAGGTCGCCCTTTTCGACCTGCGGCCATGCCCGGCGCAGGTTCGGAACCGGGCCGATCAGGTCCATGAAAGTCAGAGCGAGTATCGATTGAAACGGCGTCAGGAACTGAGCCGCCACCGGCAGAAAAACAAGGGCTGTTCCAAAGCCTGCAAAGCCCCGGACCAGCCCCCCAAGGAATGCCGCCAAGGCAATCCAGCCAAGGCCCTGCGTGTGCAGGACCCCGGCGATGAGATCAGGCATCGATGTTGCCGAACTGGTTGCCGGAGGTGTCCGACGGCTTGCTCCAGTCGCGTTTGACCCCGGTGCGCAGCAACATCGCCGAGGCCACGAAGATCGACGAATAGGTGCCGACGATCACGCCCCATGTCATGGCGAAGACGAAGCCCCGGATCACGTCCCCACCCAGCACCAGCAGCGCGATCAGCGCGATCAGCGTGGTGAAGGAGGTCATGAAGGTCCGGCTCAGCGTCTCGTTGATCGACACGTTCAGGACCTCCTTGAGATCCTTGGACTTGTACTTGATCAGGTTTTCCCGAACTCGGTCAAAGACCACCACCGTATCGTTCAGCGAATAGCCCACGATGGTCAGCAGCGCCGCGATGATCGCAAGGTCGAACTTGATCTGCAGTTCGGAGAAGATGCCGATGGTCAGGATCACGTCGTGGATCAGCGCGATCACCGCACCCACCGCGAATTGCCACTCGAACCGCAGCCAGATGTAGACCAGCACCGCCGCGATGGCGAGCGTGACGGCGATGGCTGCCGTCTTGATCAACTCACCCGAGACCTTCGGTCCGACGCTCTCGACCGAGACGAACTTGATATCCGGTGATATCTGCTGCAGCGCGGCCTCCGCCGAAGCGATCACCTCGGAGGACACGGCCTCTTCGCCGTCCTGAGCGCCGATGCGTACCATGGCGACGTTCTGATCCGGGCCGAAGGTCGGATCAAACACCTCGGAAATCGTGGTGTCACCCAGCCCCAGCGTCGACAGCGCGTCGCGATACGCGCCCACATCAATCGGCTGCGCGCTTTCGGTGCGGATGGTCGTGCCGCCCCGGAAGTCGATGCCATAGTTAAGCCCACGCAGCATGAAGCTGCCAAAGGCGAGAACCATCATGAACAGCGAAATACCCAGCCAGAGCTTCGAGCGGGAAAAGAAGTCCCAATTGGTGGATTCGGGAACCAGTCTCAGTCTCATGTCACACCTCGATCGTTTTGGGGCGGCGGCGTTCGTACCACATGACGATCAACAGCCGGGTGACGAAAATCGCCGTGAAGACCGAGGTCAGAATGCCCAGCCCAAGGGTGATGGCAAAACCGCGCACCGGGCCGGAGCCCATGACATAGAGGATGACCGCGGTGATGAAGGTGGTGATGTTGGCATCGACAATCGCCGACAGCGCCTTTTCATAGCCCAGTTCGATGGCCCGCGCAGGGCCGCGCGCGGTCTTGAGTTCCTCGCGGATACGCTCGAAAATCAGCACATTGGCATCCACGGCCATACCCACGGTCAACACGATCCCGGCAATGCCCGGCAGGGTCAGCGTTGCGCCGATCAGGCTCAGCGCGCCGAAGATCAGCACGATATTGAAGATCAGCGCAAAGTTGGCGAAGATCCCGAACAGCCCGTAGGCCGCCAGCATGAAGCCAAGCACGGCGACGAAGGCGACGACCGTCGCGATCTTGCCCGCGTCGATGCTGTCCTGCCCCAGTTCCGGGCCGATCGTCCGCTCTTCGAGGAACTCCATCCCCGCCGGCAGCGCGCCGGCGCGGAGCAGCACGGCAAGGTTGGTGCTTTCTTCGACGGTGAAGTTGCCCGTGATGATGCCGGAGCCGCCGGCGATGTGGCTCTGGATGACCGGTGCGCTGATGACTTCGTTGTCCAGAACGATGGCGAAGGGTGAGCCGATGTTGTCGGCGGTATAGTCGCCGAACTTTCTCGCGCCTGATGGGTTGAAGCGGAAGTTGACGGCGGGGCGGCCGTTCTGGTCGAAGGCGGGCTGTGCATCAACCAGTTCTTCACCCGTGACAACCGGGACCTGTTCGAGAATCGCAAAAGCCCCCTCGCGGTCCAGATAGGGCACGACCTCATTGCCCACGCCGGGGCTTTCGTTCGCGTTGTCGGTGCTGCCGACGACCGGCTGGAAGGTCAGCTGGGCGGTGGTGCCGATGATGTCCTTGAGCTCCTGCGCGGAGCCGATGCCGGGCACCTGGATCAGGATGCGGTCGCTGCCCTGACGCTGGATCGTGGGCTCTCGCGTGCCGACCTCGTCGATGCGGCGGCGAATGATTTCAAGGCTTTGCTGCATGGTCCGCTCGTCGCTGGCCTGCTGTTCGGCCTCGGAAAGCGTGACCACGATCTGATCGCCGTCGGCGCGGACAACGATGTCCGTGGACCCGGCGCCGGTGAGCGAGACCACCGGCTGCGCAAGGCCGCGCACGAGTTCGATGGCGCGGGGCATGCCGGAGGGTTCGGAAATGCGCACGCGCAGCTCACCGGGATCGGAGGGCAGCAGGCGGATGGTGCCGACGGTCTCGCGCTCGGGGCGCAGCACATCGCGCACATCGGGCCAGAGCGCCTCCATCCGGGCGGCGTAGACGTCCTGTACCTTGACTTCGGCGAGGAGGTGGGCACCGCCTCTGAGGTCGAGGCCGAGGTTGACGAGGCCGGAGGGCAGGAAACCTGGCCACTGGGACGCAAGCTGTTGATTTTCAGCGGTATCCGCGCCCAACTCGATCGCGCTCACGGCATCATTGTGCTGCTCGACGCGGGTGTAGAAGGCATTGGGCAGCGCCAGCGCCAATCCGAGCGCCAAAGTCGCCCAGATCAGGACCCGCTTCCAGGTTTCAATCTGCAACATGAGGGATCAGCTTTCGGCCGGTTCGGTCTTGGACAGGACCTGCGCGATGGTGGCGCGGACGACGCGGACTTTCACGCCTTCGGCAATTTCCACTTCAATTTCATTGCCTTCCTTGACCTTGGCCACCTTGCCGATGAGGCCCCCCTGGGTGACGACCTGATCGCCGCGACGCAGGGCTTCGACCATCTTCTGATGCTCTTTCATCTTCTTCTGCTGCGGCCGGATCAGCAGGAAATACATGATCGCGAAGATCAGGATGAGCGGAAGAAACTGGCCAAGCTGTGCGACGTCCATGGGGATGCTCCTGTCAATTTTTCGAGGCGGGGCACCCGCCTTTTTTGATTGCGCGGAACCTATGCGCGGCGGGGGCCAGTTGCAAGGCAGCGGACCGGGGCGCAAGTCAAGAAAAGGAGCGTACGGTGGGGTTAACGCCCCGCGCGGTGCGGCGCGGGGGCCAGTTCGGTACAAAATGCGCCGAGTTCGGTACAAAATGCACCCCCTTCGCAGAGGCCCATCGCAGCCGCCCAACGCCGTTTGGTACGATTCGCGGCGAGTTTGGTACAAAACGCCCCGCCCCTCAGGCCCGGACCGGCTCCGGAGGCGTGGTTCGTGGTTAATTTCGATTAATTCGGGTTAACGCGGCGATTGCGGGGCCTGCGAGACACCCCTAGGGTGTGGCTCGGTTTGCGAGGGAGCGGGTATGACAGAAACGGTATTGCCGATCGCGCCGGATGTGTTCTGGGGCAGCGTGACGTTGCTCGGGGTCAGCCTTGCGGTTCTGATTGTCTTCTGCCTGCTGTGGGTGGCCTCCGGTCGCGGCGAATTGAAACCCGGTGATCTGCAGAAACGCATGGGGCTGTCGGACCTGCCCCCCGGCCTGTTCTGGCTGCCAGTAATCCTCTGGGCGGCCATCGCCCTCGTGGTGTTCGTGGGGCTGTTCTGGCTGGTGCTGAAAATCTTGCTGCACGCCATGCCGGGACAGGATCAGGTCTGGGACTTCCGGTTCAGACTCGCGCAACTGGCGGCGCTGACCACAGTCCTCGGTGCGTTGGTGGCGCTGCCGGTGACGTTGAACCGGCTGCGGTTGACGCGGGAGCAGACGGAGACGTCGAAAGCCTCGCTGTTCAATGACAAGATCACCGAAGCGGCGGCGGATTTGTACGCGACGCGAAAGGTGACGGTGAAGCTGGGTCCGCAGAAGTACATCGACAAATACGAAGACGACGTGATCCGCCGGAATGCGGCGATCGACCGTCTGGAACAACTGGTCAAGGAACAGCCGCGCGAGGCGGAGCGGGTGTCGCGCCTGCTGAGCATCTATGTGCGGGAGTTGAGCAAGGACTTTCCGCCAAAACCCGTCCCGAAGTCCGACAATGTGGTCGAGATCTCGGCATGGGCGCGAGGGTTGGAGCCGGTGCGCGCCGACATGCAGAACGCCGCTCAGGTGCTGGGACGATTGGCGGGGATCGACGGCGTCAAGGCGGAGGACCTGAAAATCGACCTGCGCCGCGCGAATTTGCAGGGGTTTGACCTGAAGGCGCTGCGCTTTGACAAGGCAAACCTCGGGGAGGCGCAGTTGCAGGGGGCGGACCTCGGGGCGGCGCAGTTGCAGGGGGCGCGCCTCTGGGGGGCGCAGTTGCAGTCGGCGAACCTCAGGATCGCGCAGATGCAGGGGGCGAGCCTCGGGAACGCGCAGATGCAGGGGGCGAACCTCGGGAACGCGCAGATGCAGGGGGCGGCCCTTGCGGGTGCGCAGTTGCAGGAGGCGTTCCTCGGGGAGGCGCAGATGCAGGAGGCGTTCCTCGGGGAGGCGCAGATGCAGGGGGCAAACCTCTGGGAGGCGGAGTTGCAGAGGGCGAACCTTTGGGGGGCGCAGTTGCAGGGGGCGTTCCTCGTGGAGGCGCAGATGCAGGGAGCGGACCTAGACGACACGCAGTTGGATGAGGATACGGATCTCAGCGCCGCTACTCTTCGAGGCGCGGCGCTGAGAGACGTGGATTCTACAACCATAACGCAATTGAAGCCGTTTTGGCAGGATGTCTTTGCCGATGGCTCCGTGATCCTGCCCGACGGAGAGGTACGGCCTGACCATTGGAAAGCCGAGAAATTCGATATTGTCTCAGACGACTTCGAAACCGCCTGGCGCGCCTGGCAGCGGTCCATCGGGTTTGATCCCGACAAACCGGACACGTTGGACGTGCCAGACCCTTGACCCGGTGCCCGTCTCCGGGGTTTGCTTGGCGCTGATACGCTGCCGGGCAACAAGGGGATGGCCCGCATGAGAGCCTTGATCGTCTTGCTGGCGCTGCTGGCCCTTCCTGCCCACGGGCAGAGCATCGGGCGGCTGACCAGTGCGAGCACGCCCGGCAAGGGCCATTGCAGCGGCACGCTGATTGCGCCGCAGCTTGTTTTGACGGCTGCGCATTGTGTGGCGCGGGTCGAGGGGGCGGGCATTCGGGTTCTGGAGGGCCAGGTTTTCGTGCTGCCGCAGCCCGATGGCGCGGTGGTGTCCGAGATCGTCGGCGTGGTGCCGCATCCCGGGTTGCGCGCGATGGGTGACGGGCTCAGCCCACGGACGGACATGGCGCTGGCGGAGCTGGCCGCGCCGCTTTCGGCGCCGCCGGTGGCGATGGGCGAGGCCCCCCTGCCCGGTCCGGTGAGTTTCGTCAGTTTCCGGCGGGAGGCACCGGGCGAGCGTCTGCGGCAGGATTTCTGTTACGGGGCGGAGGTCTTGCCGTTCTGGCGGCTGGGCTGCCGGGTCACGGCGGGGCAATCGGGGGGTGCGGTTCTCTCGGAGGGCAAACTGGTGGCGGTGATCGTGGCGCGGCAGGGCGCGATGGCGCTGGCGCTGCCTTTGGACGCATGGGCGCGGGCGGCTCCGGCGGCGAAGATCGGCATGGCGCGGGATGGGCCGTGAGAGGCCTCTACACTCCTCGATCAAAGTGAGGCATAAGGCACCCGACTCAAATTGTCTCAAGTTCCGTGTAATCAGGAGGATACGATGCACGACATCCGCACCATCCGCGAAAATCCCGCCGCCTTCGATGCGGCGATGACCCGCCGTGGGATGGAGCCGCAGTCGTCGTCTGTCCTCGCCATCGACGAGGCGCGGCGCGCTGCGATCCAGACCGCAGAGACCGCGCAGGCCGAGCAGAACAAGGCGTCCAGGGACGTCGGCAAGGCCAAGGCGAGCGGCGACGAGGCGGAGTTTGAACGGCTGCGCGCGCTGGTTGGCGAGAAGAAGGCCGAAGTGGCAGAGATGCAGGCCCGCGCCAAGGCGCTGGATGCGGAGCTGACGGACCTGCTGATGGCGCTTCCGAACGTCATGCATGCGGATGTGCCGGACGGCGCCGACGAGGCCGACAACGTGGAGATCCGCCGGTGGGGCACGCCGCGCAGCTTCGATTTCGCGCCGAAGGAGCATTACGCGCTGGCGGCGACGCGGGACGGTCTCGATTTCGAGACGGCGGCCAAGCTGTCCGGGTCGCGCTTCGTGGTGTTGTCGGGCGGCGTTGCCCGGGTACATCGCGCCCTGGCCCAGTTCATGCTCGACACGCATATCGCCGAGCACGGGCTGACCGAGACGTGGACGCCGGTGCTCGTCAAGGAAGAGATGATGTACGGCACGGGCCAGTTGCCGAAGTTCGGCGAGGATTCCTACCAGACGACGAATGGCTGGTGGCTGGTGCCGACCGCCGAGGTGACGCTGACCAATATCGTCAACGGGCTGGTGGTCGACGAAAGCTACCTGCCTCGCCGGTATGTCGCGCACACCCAGTGTTTCCGCTCCGAAGCGGGCAGCGCCGGCAAGGACACCGCGGGCATGCTGCGCCAGCATCAGTTCGAGAAGGTCGAAATGGTGTCGATCGTGCATCCGGACAAATCCATGGAAGAGCACGACCGCATGACCGGCTGCGCCGAGGCGATCCTGCAAGAGCTCGAGCTGCCCTACCGGACGGTGGTGCTGTGTTCGGGGGACATCGGCTTTGGCATGATCAAGACCCATGACATCGAGGTCTGGCTGCCGGGGCAGAACAGCTATCGCGAGATTTCCTCCGTCTCCGTGGCAGGTGAATTCCAGGCGCGCCGCATGAACGCGCGCTTCAAACCGGCGGACGGCGGCAAGCCGCAGTTCCTGCACACGCTGAACGGGTCGGGGCTGGCCGTGGGGCGCTGCTTGATCGCGGTGCTGGAGAACGGGCAAAACGCCGATGGCTCCGTCACCTTGCCCGCGGCGCTGCATCCCTGGCTTGGCGGCAAGACCACACTGACGGCGGAGGGCCAGCTGGCATGATCCGCCTTCTGGCGATCCTGTGCTTTCTGGCGGCGGTGGGCTTTGCGGCCTCGCCCCTGCTCGCGCCGGGCTTTGGCGGCTATGAGGCCTCGCAATTCCCCGTGATGATCGAAGAGCCGCCGGTGCAACCCTCGGGCTATGCGTTTTCGATCTGGGGCCTGATCTTCGCCTGGCTGGTGGTCGGCACCGGGTTTGGCCTGCTGCGCCGCTGGGACGATCCGGATTGGACGCCGGGGCGGCTGCCGCTCTTCGTGAGCCTTGCGGTCGGGGTCAACTGGCTACCGGTCGCCATGCACTATCCGGTGATCGCGACGGGGATGATCTGGGTCATGCTGGCGGGCGCACTGCTCAGCCTGTTCCGGGTCGGGGACACCGACCGCTGGCTGCAACAGGCGCCGGTGGCCATCTATGCCGGCTGGCTGACAGCGGCCTCCTGCGTCGGGCTCGGCGTGGTGCTGGGCGGCTATGGCTGGCTGCCGCCGACCCCGGCGGCATTGGTCTCGCTGGCCCTGGCACTGGTGATTTCCGTGGTGGTGCAATACCGCCTGCACCGGGCGCCGGAATATGGCATCACGGTGATCTGGGCGCTTGTGGCGGTGATCGTCGCCAATTCCCACCCGTTCAATGCGGCGGTGGCCGGATTGGCCCTGCTGGGGATCATCGCCATCCTCGGGCTGCGCGGCACCGACACCGAATAAGCGCGCACTGACCCTGGCAGCGGACGTCGCCGCCTCTGGCGCGGCTCAGCGCCCAGGCAACCCCGCCAGCGGCAAACGAACCCGGCAGATTACGCGACGAAAACCGGTTGCCCCGGCCCGGACAGCACGCCTAAGCTCATGCTCACCGCCCGCATGGCAACCGGAGGTGCCACCATGCTCAACCGCTCCCTCGCAGCAGCGCTGCTGCTCAGCGCCCTGCCCATCCTTGCCGCCGCCGACCTGAGCGGCCGCTACACGGTCCAGGGCCGCAATGCCGACGGCTCCGCCTATAGCGGAACGCTGACTCTGCAACAGCACGGCAATGCGGTCGCGGCGGACTGGATGGTTGGCGGCACACCCTACTCCGGATATGGCCCGCTCGACGGACGCATCCTGACCCTGAACTGGGCACCCGGACAGGCGCCGGTGATCTACGTCACCATGCCCGACGGCACCCTGCATGGCACCTGGGCCGATGGGCTGGCGCTGGAGAAGGCAACGCCGGACTAGCGGCACCAACGCCGCTGCATCTTCTCTGCAAAAATATCCCGGGGGAAAGCGCCAAGGGCGCTTGGGGGCGGAGCCCCCTCGGGCGCGGGTCCGCAGGAGCCGCGCCCTTTGTCGGATCGCGCAGGCGATCCGAAACCGCCGGATCGAAAAGCCCCGTGACGGGTCCGGACACCAAGGCCCGGACAGGCGATCACGGGCGCTCACCGCCCTTCTTGCCCTGCAGCCCGCCAAGGTGCTTCTTCAGCGCCCCCGCGTTCTTTTTCTTGCGGCCTTTGAACGGGTTCTGATCTCCCTGCCCGCGCATCGACAGGCGGATCGGGGTGCCGGGCATGTCAAAGTCTTCGCGCAGGCCATTGACCAGGAAGCGCGAGTAGCTGGCAGGCAGCTTGTCCGGGTGCGAGCACATCACGACAAAGCCGGGCGGGCGCGATTTCACCTGTGTCATGTAGCGCAGTTTGATGCGCTTGCCCTGCGGCGCGGGGGGCGGGTGGCGTTCGATCATGGAAGCGAGCCAGCGGTTGAGCTGCCCGGTGGAGACCCGGCGGTTCCACACCGTGTAGGCGTCCATGACGGCCTGTTGCAGCCGGTCGAGGCCTTTGCCGGTGCGGGCCGAGACCGTGACGAGCGGCGCGCCGCGCAGCTGCGGCAGCAGCCGCTCAAAGCTCTCGCGCAGCGCGCGCATCTTGTCCTGCTTGTGGTCCTCGATGTCCCATTTGTTGACCGCGATCACCACCGCCCGGCCTTCGCGTTCGGCCAGGTCGGCGATTTTCAGGTCCTGCACTTCGAAGGGGATCGCGGCGTCGAGCAGGACAATCACCACCTCGGCGAATTTCACCGCGCGGATGCCGTCGGAGACCGAGAGTTTTTCCAGCTTTTCCTGCACCTTGGCGCGTTTTCGCATGCCCGCGGTGTCAAAGATGCGCATCGGCACCCCGCCCCATTCCTGCTGCACCGAGATGGCGTCACGGGTGATGCCGGCCTCGGGGCCGGTGAGGAGGCGGTCTTCGCCGATGATCTGGTTGATCAGGGTGGATTTGCCCGCGTTCGGGCGGCCGACGACACAGATCTGCAGAGGCTTTCTCGCGGTCGGCATGGGGACGCGGTCGTCGCCCTCTTCGGCCTCTTCTTCGCTGAGGGAGACCTCGACATCAGGGGCTTCCACGGCGGCGCGGGCCTCGAACCCTTCGGAGAGCGGCAGCAGTTGCGAATAAAGATCGTTCAGCCCTTCGCCGTGTTCGGCGGAGAGGCGGATCGGCTCGCCGAGGCCGAGAGACCAGGCTTCGATGACACCGCCGTCCGCCGCCGCGCCCTCGGCCTTGTTGGCGGCGAGGATGACGTGTTTGGCGCGTTTGCGCAGGATCTCGGCAAAGACTTCATCGTCGGGCAGGATGCCCGCGCGGGCGTCGATGAGGAACAGGCAGATGTCGGCCATGTCGACGCCGCGCTCGGTCAGGCGGCGCATGCGGGCGGGCAGGCTGTCGTCGTTTTCGTTTTCAAGCCCGGCGGTGTCGATCACGGTAAAGCGCAGATCACCCAGCCGCCCTTCGCCTTCGCGCAGATCGCGCGTGACGCCGGGCTGGTCGTCGACCAGCGCGAGGCGTTTGCCGACGAGGCGGTTGAAGAGCGTCGACTTGCCCACATTGGGACGGCCGACGATGGCGAGGGAAAAGGACATGGGGCTTGCTCCGCGTTCAAGTCGCGCCGCTTACAGGAATTCTCTTCCCGTGGGAAGGGGCAAGACCACGTCGCCCCCGTCGGACCCGGATTCTTTCAGCGGCTTCGGACCGGAGCCCGGTGCCCCGGTGCGGGCTTCGGCCTGCCGCCTTGCTCAGCGAAACGCGTGCAGCGTGCCGTTGCCGGAGACGACGTAGAGCGTGCCGCCCGCGACCACGGGGCGCGTGGTTGCGCCGCCCCTGATCTCGACGCGGCTCACTTCCGCGCCGGTCTCGGGGTCAAAGCTGCGGATGAAGCCATCCGAGCTTGCCACGATCAGCCGCCCACCCGCGAGGATCGGGCCATGATTGGCATAGGCCGCATCGCGGCGTTTCTGCGGGTTGCGGCGGGTCGGCACATAGCCCGGCAGATCCACCGCCCAGATACGCTCGCCGGTGGCGGCGTCGAGGCGGACCAGCTCATTGCGGTCGCTGACAAAAACCACCGAATCATTGCCCAGCGGCCAGGCCGGGCCAAGCGCGCCGTCGCGGGCGGTCCAGAGCCGTTCGCCGTCATGCACCGAGAGCGCCACGAAGCGGCCCGAGTGGTTGCCCGCGTACACGGTTTCGCCCACGATCACCGGATCGCCGGTAATGTCGTCGATCGCCGAGAGCGCCACGCCGTTGCGGCGGCCCAGGATATCCGCGCTCCAGAGTTTCAGCCCGCCCTGCAGGAAGGCCGCCTGCACGGACGCATCGCCGAAGGAGAAGATCACGCGCTTCTCGCCAAGTGCCGGGGATGGCGCACCGGCCACGTTGTTGCTGTCGCCGACGCCGTCGAGCTGCCAGCGGATGCGGCCATCGTCGGCTTCGAGCGCCCAACCGAGGCTGTCGCCGGAAGTCAGGTAGACGACGCCATCGCGGATCGAGGGGGCGCCGGTGGCGGTGTTGCCGAGGCGCTGGGTCCAGATCTCGCCGCCGGTTTCCGGGTCCATGGCGGTCACGGTGCCAAAGCCGGAGGCGACATAGAGACGCCCGCCCTCGTAGGCGAGACCGCCGCCCTGCGCCTGGTAATTCTTGTCGCGCAGCGGGGTCAGGTCATGGCTCCACAGCGGCGCGCCGCCGGTGGAGGTGGCCCGCACCACGAACTCGCTGTCCATGGTAAAGACGCGCCCGCCCGCCACGACCGGATCGACGTTGAGGCGTTTGCGGCGACCGTCTCCGGCACCGATGGAGGTTTGCCAGATCGGCTGAAAGCTGCCGGAGAAGGCGGCATTGTCGATGCGGGCGAAGGGCGAGACACCGCTTTGCGCCCAATCGGCATTGCTGCGATGCGCCGGAAGCGCCACGGCGCGGGCGATATTGACGTCACTTTGAGCCAGAGGGTCGACGCGGGTTTCCAGCACGTCGCGCACGCTCATGCGCTCGCCGGGCAGGATTTCCTCGCGTTCCTCGCAGCCTGCGAGCGCGATCAGGCCAATGCCTGCCATCAATGTTGCCGTGCGAAGCATGTCTGTGCCCCCTTGCTTGCCGCCTGTTCCCGCAGGGCTGCCATCCGGCAGCGCGCTTCGGGCCGGGCCGAAATTACCCTTAACTGTCCTGTACCTGACCCATAAGGTCATCCAGCGAGCCACCAAGAGCCACAATCAACTGAGATGCGCGGCGGCGCAAGCCTGCTGTCGCCTCCGAATCCACAGCGATGTTTTTGAGCCGCTCCAGCGCCGCGTCCTTGTTCCCGGCTTCGATGTCCACCAGTGCAAGCTGCTCTTCGGCCAGAAGGCGCAGCGGCTCGCCGGGAACGGCCAGGTCTTCGAGACCGCGGCGGCGCTCTTCGAGGCTGAGCACCCCTGCGCCGCGCGCCAGCGCCTTGTAGCGCGCGATCTGGCGATAGATCTGCGGCACCTCGGTGCTGCCTGCGACGGCCTGAAGCTGGGCCACGGCGGCGGCATCATCGCCTTCGGCGCCCTTTTCGGCGGCAACCAGCATATCCAGCACGGCGCGCGCGCCGGGGCGGTCGGTTGCGATCTCGTCCAGAGCCGCGATGCGCGCGTCCGGTTCGGTTTCCTCCAGGGCGGCCATGATGGCATCGCCGAAGGCCTGCGCCTGTGTCTCGGTCCGGACCTGGCTGTATTCGCGCCACGCGGTACCGCCAACGATCGCCACCACCACCAGGACGGCAATCCAGCCATACTTTCGCATGGTTGCAAAGAGTTTGTCGCGGCGGACCTCTTCGGTCACCTCGTCGATGAAACTGTCCGTGTCGCTCACAAGCGGCTCCCTCTCATGCCCGCAAAACTGGGCCTGTTTGCCCCCTCTTATCGCGGAGGGGCGGGCGTGCCAAGGCGTCAGGCACCGCCTGCGCGCCGGAATTCTGCCTTCGGCCTGTGCGAAATCCGGGCAAAACCCGCAAATTGTGCTGTTCACTGCAACAAAGCGCCATAATTCTGCACGAAATGCCAGACTGTGCGACTTCGCGGCGCTTGAAGCCTTGTGACGCCACGTCTAAAGTGAACCAAACAGTTCAGGATGCGTGCGTCTTATTGGCTTTCTGCCTGCGCGGGCACCCAACGATATTTCCGCTGCCCGCTTCGGGCCGCGACAGACAGTGGATACGGACCTTATGCGGATTATTCCGATTGCAACGGCCATCGCGGTTTCCGGGCTGCTCTACATGATCGTGATCGAGCGCGACACGTTCGATGCGCTGGTGTCCGGCCCTCCGTCCGGGGACGGCGCGGCTCCGACCGAGGTCGCAGAGACAACCCCGGCGGCCGAAGAGACCCCGGTGATCCGCGTGATGGCGCGCAGATCGCAGGCCCGCGAGGTCGACAGCACCGTGGTGCTGCGCGGCCAGACGCAGGCCCTGCGGCAGGTCGAGGTGCGGGCGGAAACCGCCGGCAAGATCATCAACACGCCGCTGCGGCGCGGCACGCTGGTCGAGGCCGGTCAGCTGCTCTGCGAGATTGATCCGGGGACGCGCGGTGTGTCGCTTCAGGAGGTCGAGGCGCAGTTGTCCGAGGCCAAGGCGCGGCTGCCGGAAGCGCGGGCGCGGTTGCTGGAGGCGCAGGCGCAGGAGCCCGCAGCCCGGGCCGCGATCCTTGAGGCAGAGGCCAATGTGCCCGCCGCAGAGGCCTCGCTGGCGCAGGCGCGCGCGGGTGTGCCCGCCGCTGAGGCGCTGCTGCTGGAGGCGCAGGCCCGTCTGCCCGAGGCCGAAGCGCGGTTGAAGGAAGCTCAGGCGATGATCCCGGCCGCCGCCGCCGCTCTGGCGCAGGCGGAGGCGAATGTCCCGGCGGCGCGGGCCGCCCTGGTTCAGGCAGAAGCCGGGCGTCCCGAGGCGGAGGCCCGCCTCAAGGAAGCGCAGGCGCGGGTGCGCGAAGCGGAAATCAACCTCAACGCCAGTTCCAAGCTGAACAAGAGCGGTTTTTCCGCCGAGATCAGCCTCGCCGCTGCGCAGGCGGGATATGAAAGCGCCAAGGCCGGGGAGCAGGCGGCGCTGGCGGGCGTGAAGGGCGCCGAGGCGGCGGTCGAACAGGCCAAGGGCAACCTTGAAGGGGCCAAGGCACAGGTTCAATCCGCCAAGAGCCAGGTCGAGAGCGCCAGCGCCGCCGTGCGCTCCGCCGAGACCCAGATCCAGAGCGCCAGGGCCGGGATCGAGACCGCGCGCAGCAATATCGAGAGCTCGCGCGCCGCCGTGCAATCGGCGCTGAGCCGTCTGGAGGGTGCAAAGGCGGCGGTGAGTTCGACCAAGGCCGCGCTCGAAGGGGCGACAGCGGGGATCGAATCGGCCAAGGCAGGTGAAGAAAACGCGCAGAGCGGCATCCAGAGCGCCGAGGCGGCGCTGGCCACGGTGCGCAAGGACATCCAGCGGCTGAGCATTCACGCGCCCTTTGCCGGGGTTCTGGAAAGCGACACGGCGGAGCTTGGCGCGCTGCTGCAAAACGGCGGCGCCTGTGCCACCGTGTTCCAGCTCGATCCGATGAAGATCACCGGCTACGTGCCCGAACAGGACGTCTCCCGCGTGCGGCTTGGCGCGCCTGCCGGGGCGCGGCTGATCGACGGGCGCGAGGTCATGGGACAGGTCAGTTTCGTCTCGCGCAGCGCCGATCCTGTGACGCGCACCTTCCTTGTCGAGCTGACGGTGGACAATGCCGATCTGAGCATCCGCGATGGCCAGACCGCCGAGATCGGCATCGAGGCCGAGGGCGCCCCGGCGCATCTGCTGCCGCAATCGGCGCTGACGCTCGATGACGAGGGCACGCTGGGGGTGCGGACGGTGGATGAGACCAACCACGTGCGGTTCCTGCCGGTCGCGCTGATCCGCGACACCCGCGAGGGCGTGCTGCTGGCCGGTCTGCCCGATACGGTCAACGTGATCACGCTTGGGCAGGAGTATGTCACCGAGGGCATCCCGGTCGAGCCGGTCTTCGAGGAGGTCACGCAATGACCGGTATCATCGACTGGGCCGCCGAGCGCGCCCGGATGATCATCGCCTTCATCGTGCTGTCGATCATCGTGGGCGGCTATGCCTATGTCAGCCTGCCGAAGGAGGGCGAGCCGGATATCGAGATCCCGGCGCTGTTCGTGTCGGTCCCCTTCCCCGGTATTTCCGCCGCCGATTCCGAGACGCTGCTGGTGCAGCCCATGGAGACGGAGCTGTCGGATCTGGACGGGCTGAAGACCATGTCGGCCACCGCCGCCGAGGGCTATGCCGGTCTCGCGCTGGAGTTCGAATTCGGCTGGGACAAGACCAAGATCATCGCCGACGTGCGCGATGCCATGAACAACGCCGAGGCGAACTTCCCCGAAGGCGCGGAGAAATATTCGATCAACGAGATCAACTTCTCCGAATTCCCGATCATCATCGTGAACCTGTCCGGCCCGGTGCCGGAGCGCACCATGGCCAAGGTCGCCAAGGATCTGCAGGACAAGGTCGAGACGCTGGACGCGGTTCTGGAGGCCGGGATCGCGGGCAACCGCGACGAGATGGTCGAGGTGCTGATCGACCCGCTCAAGCTTGAAAGCTACAACGTCACGGCGGGCGAGCTGATCAATGTGGTGCGCAACAACAACCAGCTGATCGCCGCCGGTGAGGTGGAGACCGATCAGGGCAGTTTCGCGATCAAGATCCCGTCGAGTTTCGACGAGGCACAGGACATCTACAACCTGCCGATCAAGGTGAATGGCGACCGGGTGGTGACGCTCGGGGATCTGGCGACGATCAACCTGACCTTCGAGGACCGCACCGGTACGGCGCGGTTCAACGGCAAGACGACGGTGGCCTTGCAGGTGGTCAAACGCAAGGGATTCAACATCATCGACACCGCCGCCGAGGTGCGCCGGGTGATCGAGGAGGCACGCGCCGACTGGCCCGAGGAGCTGCAGGCGGTGCTGGACGTGGGCGCAAGCAACGATCAGAGCCGCCAGGTCGAAAGCATGGTGAGCCAGCTCGAAGGCTCGGTGCTGACGGCGATTGCGCTGGTGATGCTGGTGGTGCTGGCCTCGCTCGGGCTGCGGCCCTCGCTGCTGGTCGGGTTTTCGATCCCGACGTCCTTCCTGCTGTGCTTCCTGCTGCTGGCGCTGATGGGGGTGACGATTTCCAACATCGTCATGTTCGGTCTGATCCTCGCGGTCGGGATGCTGGTCGATGGGGCCATCGTGGTGGTCGAATACGCCGACAAGCGCGTCGAGGAGGGCGTCGGCCCGATGCACGCCTATGTCGAAGCGGCGCACCGGATGTTCTGGCCGGTGGTGTCATCGACGGCGACGACGCTCTGCGCGTTTCTGCCGATGCTGTTCTGGCCCGGTGTCGCGGGTGAATTCATGGGCATGCTGCCGGTCACGCTGATCTTTGTGCTGTCCGCCTCTCTGGTGGTGGCGCTGGTCTACCTGCCGGTGATGGGCGGCGTTCTCGGCCGCTCCGAACGCTGGCTCAAGCAGCGCATCGCGCAGATCGCGGCACTGCCGCTTCTGGCGCATGTCGGTCTTGTGCTGATTTCGGTGCTGCCGTTGGTGGTGGCGGGCGCGCTTGTGCCGACGCTTTTTGCGCTGATCGGCGGCCAGTTCGCCATCATGGACGGCGCCAACATCCTCGGCTCGGTTGTGCCGGTCTTCCTCACCGTGTTCCTGATTGGGCTGGGTGTCGTCGTACTGGCGGGGCTGGCGGTGGGCGGCGTGGTCGCGCTGTTGCTGGGCCTGTCCGCCATTCCGGCGCGGATCGGTGCGGGGCTGACCGCGCTGAAACGCCGTGTCTTTGGCGCGCCCAGGGAAAAGCCGATCCGCAGCGGCTATCGCCGGAGCCTGTTTGGCCGGTTCATCGCGCTGTTCGCCACCAACCCGGCGGGGCCGCTGGTGGTGGTTGCGGCGGTTTTCGTGCTCGTTGGTTCGGTCTTCATCTACTATGGCAACAACAACAACGGCACCGATTTCTTCGTTGAGAGCGAGCCGGAGCAGGCCATTGTCTATGTCCGCGCGCGGGGCAACCTGTCGCTTGCGGAGAAGGATGCGCTGGTGCAGCGCGCCGAAGACATCGTGATGCAGCATCCGGGCATCAAGACCGCCTTTGCCTTTGCCGGTGAAGGCGGGCTGAACAACAACACCGGAGGCTCGCAGCCGCCAAAGGACACCATCGGGCAGATCCAGCTTGAGACCATCGCCTGGGAAGACCGGCCGATCGCACATGAGCCGTGGTTCACCATTCCGTTCACCAACCACACGGTGCAAAAGGCGATCAAGGCGCCCGACTTCGATGGCGATCTGATCATTGATCAGCTGACCGCGCAGCTCGAACAGATCCCGGGCATCAAGGTGGAAATCCTCGCTCAGGCGCGCGGACCGGCGAGCGCCAAGCCCGTGCACCTGCGCCTGAAGGGCGACAACTGGGACGATCTGCTGCAGGCGACGGAAATAGCGAGCCAGCGGTTCAACGCCCTGCCCGGCCTGACCCAGATCGAAGACACGCGTCCCCTGCCCGGCATCGACTGGCAGATTGACGTGGACGTGGAGGAGGCCGGTCGCTACGGCGCGGATGTGGCGACGGTGGGCGCCATGGTGCAGCTTGTGACGCGCGGCGTCCTGCTCGACACCATGCGTGTGGACAGCTCTGACGAGGAAATCGAGATCCGCGTTCGGATGCCGGAAAAGGACCGGGTGATGTCGACGCTCGACACCCTGAAGGTGCGCACCGCCGATGGGCTGGTGCCGCTGGCCAACTTCATCACGCGCACCCCGGTGGCCAAGCTGGCCGAGATCACGCGCGTCGATCAGGAGCGCTATTTCGACGTCAAGGCCGGTGTTGCGCCGTCGCTGGCGACGCTGGTGGATGATGGCGGCGAGGCGCTTGCCACCGTGCGCCTGTTGCAGGACGCGGCCTCGCACGGCGGCACCGAGATCACCGGCCCGACGGGCGCGCCGCTGGAGATCGTGCGGCTTGAGAATGGCGTCACGGTGGGCAACCTGGAGGCGCGGATCGCCGGCGGCGATGCGAGCCTCGTGCTGATCGAGGCGAACGAGCGCATCGGGAAGCTGACCGAATGGCTGGAGACCAAGCCACTGCCTGCGGGCGTGGATTGGGAATGGACCGGCGATCAGGAAGATCAGGCCGAGAGCCAGGCCTTCCTCGGGCAGGCCTTCGGCGCGGCGCTGGGGCTGATGTTCATCATCCTGCTGGCGCAGTTCAACAGCTTCTACAACTCGGTGCTGGTGCTGCTGGCGGTGGTCCTGTCGACCACCGGCGTGCTGATCGGGATGCTGGTGATGGATCAGTATTTCTCCATCATCATGACCGGAACGGGCATCGTGGCGCTGGCCGGGATCGTGGTGAACAACAACATCGTTCTGATCGACACCTATCAGGAGTATTCCCGCTACATGCCCCGGATCGAAGCCATCGTCCGCACGGCAGAAGATCGTATCCGGCCGGTGTTGTTGACCACGATCACCACCATGGCGGGCCTTGCGCCGATGATGTTCGGCCTGTCGGTGGACTTCTTCGGCGGCGGCTATTCGATCGACAGCCCGACGGCGCTGTGGTGGAAGAACCTCGCTACGGCGGTGGTCTTTGGTCTTGGCATCGCGACGGTGCTGACGTTGGTGTTCACGCCCTCGATGCTGGCGCTGCGGGTCTGGGCGACGACCTATGCGCTGTGGTTCGCGCGGTTGCTGGCGCGGTTGTCGCTGGGCAAGACGAGCCGGGTTGCGCGCAACTGGGCGCTGATGCGCGAGGCGCGCCGGACGAAGGCACCGGAGATCATCTGGACGGACGAGCCGGACATCGCGGCCGCGGCGCATCTCAAAGCCGCGGAATAGCGGGACGTTTGCCAGATGCGCTGATCCCTGCGATGCGGAACGGCCCGTGGGCGCGCATTGACGCCCCGTTTCCCATTGGCCCCCGGTGCGTCGCAGCGCATCGGGGGTGAAGGGGTACGGCCGGACAGGATCATCGCCGTACCTCTGCGACCCGTTGGCGCGATCGCCAAACGTCGCGATGCGATGTCATTCGCGGCAAAGGTCACGGGGCCATCAGGAGGCCGGTTTGTCCCCGGACCGCCCCGCCCTTTCGCGCATGCAGCGCTGCGAGCAATACTTCACGTCGTCCCAGACCTTTGCCCATTTCTTGCGCCATGTGAACGGTCGCCGGCAGGTGGCGCAGGGTTTGCTGGGCAGCTCGGATTTGCGGCGTGGTTTCATCTCGCGGCAAATGGCCCCCGGCACGGGGCGGACAAGGGCGGACAAGAAAAAAGCGCCCCTCGGCGGGGGCGCTGCTGTGTTTCGGTTGATCTGACGGATCAGTCGGTCTGGACAGTATCGGCCCCGGACTGGACCTGAACGTCAACCTCTTCGGGCGCATCGGCCGCCCAAGCAACCCAAGCCAGCCATCCGACGAACAAAATTGCCACGACGGCCAGAGAGAGCTTGATCGCGCTCATGGCGGGGGCATGTCTCTTCTTCTGCTTTTCGACGTTGGTATCGGGTGCGGACATCGGTCATCCTCTCGTACGAATTCATCTGCGGCGCCGCACCATTGCAGCCCCGCTCGCAAGGCCATAACACTTGGGCCAGCAATTCGTTCCATCCCCGAAAGGCCCGAGATGAAAGACGCTGCACCGCAAACGATCTACCTCAAGGATTACACACCCTTCGGCTGGCAGGTGGAGGATGTGTACCTGACCTTCCGGCTGGCCCCCAACGCCACGCGGGTGATCGCGCGCATCCATTTCGCGCCGAACCCGGACGCGCCGACGCAGGACTTCTTCCTGCACGGCAACGCATTGACTTTGATCCGGGCCAGTATCGACGGGCAGCCGGTCACGCCGGAGTTGACCGACGCGGGACTGACCTGCGCGGTGCCATCCGGGCCGTTCCTGTGGGAAGCTGAAGTGGAGATCGACCCGGCGAGCAACACCGCGCTGGAAGGGCTGTATATGTCCGGTGGCATGTATTGCACGCAGTGCGAGGCCGAGGGCTTTCGCAAGATCACCTACTACCCCGACCGCCCCGATGTGATGGCCACATTCACCGTGCGCATCGAGAGTGACATGCCGGTGATGTTGTCGAACGGCAATCCCCGCACGGCGGGCGACGGGTTTGCCGAATGGCACGATCCTTGGCGCAAACCGGCCTATCTCTTTGCGCTGGTGGCGGGCGATCTGCGCAATCATCCGGACAGTTTCACCACCAGGAGCGGCACAAAGGTCGATCTGAACATCTGGGTCCGGCCCGGCGACGAGGGAAAATGCGCCTTCGGGATGCAGGCGCTGAAGGCGTCGATGAAATGGGACGAGGACGTCTATGGCCGGGAATACGATCTGGACGTGTTCAACATCGTCGCGGTGGACGATTTCAACATGGGCGCGATGGAAAACAAGGGGCTGAACATCTTCAACTCCTCCTGCGTTCTGGCCTCGCCCGAGACCTCGACAGACGCCAATTTCGAGCGCATCGAGGCGATCATCGCGCATGAGTATTTCCACAACTGGACGGGCAACCGGATCACCTGCCGCGACTGGTTCCAGCTGTGCCTGAAAGAGGGGCTGACGGTCTATCGCGACAGCCAGTTCACCTCCGACATGCGCGGGCCGGAAGTGAAGCGCATCAGCGATGTGATCGACCTGCGCGCGCGGCAGTTCCCCGAGGATCAGGGCCCGCTGTCGCATCCGGTGCGGCCGGAAAGCTTTCAGGAAATCAACAACTTCTATACCGCGACGGTTTATGAGAAGGGTGCCGAGGTGATCGGTATGCTCAAGCGGCTCGTGGGGGATGAGGCCTATGCCGCGGCGCTCGATCTCTACTTTGACCGCCACGACGGCGATGCGGCCACGATCGAGGATTGGCTGAAGGTCTTCGAGGATGTCACGGGCCGCGACCTGAGCCAGTTCAAGCGCTGGTATTCGCAGAGCGGCACGCCGCATCTGAGCGTTACCGAAGACTGGAGCGACGGCACCTTCACCCTGCATTTCGAGCAGCACACCCCGCCGACACCCGGACAGGACGAGAAGGCGCCGCAGGTGCTGCCGATTGCCGTGGGTCTGCTCGGGCCAAACGGAAACGAGGTGCAGAACACGACCATTCTGGAAATGACGGAAGGCAAGCAAAGTTTTGAGTTCACCGGGCTTTCGGCCCGTCCGGTGGCGTCGATCCTGCGCGGGTTTTCCGCTCCCGTCGTGCTCAGGCGCGAGAGCAGCGCCGAGGAGCGGGCTTTCCTTCTGGCGCATGACAGCGATCCGTTCTGCCGCTGGGAGGCGAGCGAGGCGCTGGCGCGGGCCTGCCTGATCGCGATGATCACCGAGGGCGCGACGCCGGACACCGCCTGGCTTGACGGGCTGGCGCGGCTGCTGCGTGACGACACGCTTGATCCCGCCTACCGGGCGCTGATGCTTGGGCTGCCGACCGAGGCCGATCTGGCCCGGAGCCTGCACGAGGCCGGTGTCACGCCGGACCCGGACGCGATTTTCGACGCGGTCGAGACGCTGCGCCTGTTCATGGCGGAACGCTGGGCGGATCTTCTGCCGAAGCTGGCCGAGGAGGCACGGGTCAGCGCGCCCTTTGATCCCGGCGCGGCGCAGGCGGGGCAGCGGGCGCTTGGCAACCGGGTGCTGTCCTTGCAGAGCCGCATCGACGGCGGCGCGGCGGCGCAGGCGCAATTCGCGGCGGCGGACAATATGACCATGCAGCTTTCGGCGCTGGCCAGTCTCAATCGCGCCGGAACGGCGGAGGATGCGCTCAAGGCCTTCCACGATCAGTGGCAGGACGACCGGTTGGTGATGGACAAATGGTTCGGCCTGCAGATTGCCGCCGCCGCCCCCGCCGAGGCGGTCGCGCGCGCCAGCGCCCTCACCCGTCACGAAAAATTCGACTGGAAGAACCCGAACCGCTTCCGCGCGGTGTTTGGCGCGTTGATCGGCAACCATGCGGGTTTTCATCAGGCGGATGGCGCGGGCTATGCGCTGCTGGCCGACTGGCTGATCACGCTGGACGACAAGAACCCGCAGACCACGGCGCGGATGTGTTCGGCCTTCCAGACCTGGAAGCGTTATGACGCGGGGCGTCAGGAAAAGATGCGCGCGGCGCTGGAACGGATCGCGGCAAAGCCGAACCTGAGCGGCGACACCAACGAAATGGTTTCAAGGATTCTATCATGAGCAAATGTCTGATCGTCACCGGCGCGAGCGCCGGGATTGGCGCGGCGACGGCCCGCATGGCCCCGGCCAAGGGCTATACCGATGTTGTGGTGCACTATGGCCGCGACCGCGACGGGGCCGAGGCGGTGGCGGCGGATGTGCGCGCCGCCGGGGCGCAGGCGCATGTGATCGGGGCGGATGTCTCGGACATGGATGCCGTGACCACGATGTTCGCCGAGATCGCCGGTCTGGCCCCTGCTCCGCTGTATCTGGTGAACAATGCCGGGATCGTCGCGCCCAAGGGCGGGATTGCGGATCTGACCCCGGATCGGGTCAGAAAGGTCTTTGAAGTCAATGTATTCGGGGCGCTCGAGGTTTGCCGCCGCGCGGTGATGCAGATGCGCGCCTGGGGCAAGGGCGGCGGCATCGTCAATATCTCCAGCGCCGCCGCGCGCCTTGGCGCGCCCGGCGAATACACCGATTACGCCGCCTCCAAGGGCGCCATCGACACGCTGACCACGGGCATGGCGATGGAGCTTGCGCCCGAGGGCATCCGGGTGAACGCGCTGCGTCCCGGCCCGATCGAGACTGAAATCCACGCCAAGGGCGGCCAGCCGGACCGGCTCAAGGGGATGTCGGACAAGATCCCGCTGGGCCGCGCGGGCACACCGGAGGAGATCGCGGCCGGGGCGCTGTGGCTGTTGTCGGAAGAGGCGTCTTATGTGACGAACGGCTTTCTGGACGTCTCGGGCGGGCGGTAGACACCTCCATCCCGCTGATCTGCGCGGCGATCGCGCACCAAGGAGCGGGCGTGAAGGTCGCGCCCGCCGTCCCCGCCCGCGAAAATCGCGGAACCAGGCTGTCATTCATGCGTTACGAACGCGTAATAAGGGTGGGCCTCATGAAAGACCGTATTGATCCGCTGATACAGGACCGCGCGCCCTGGCTGTTTTCCGGACGCCCCGGCGCGCGGATGGCGCATAGCGCCCTCAATCGCCTGCTCAGCTATGAAAAGACCCTCAGTATTGCCGCTGCAGTCGAGCATATGCCCTCGGCCGAAATCATGCGCACCATGGGCGCGCTGCTGGCGCAGGAGGCGATCTATGACGGGCAGCAGCACATCCCGCGCCACGGCGCCGCGCTGATCGTGGCGAACCATCCCACCGGGATCGCCGATGGCATCGTGCTGCACCACCTGCTTCAGCGCATCCGCCCGGATGCGTTTTACTATGCCAATCACGATATCCTGCGGGTGGTGCCGCAGATGGCGGATATGATCGCGCCGGTGGAATGGCGCAAGGAGCGGCGCAGCCATGGCAAGACACGCGAGACCATGGCCTATACCCGCAAGGCGGTCGAAGCTGGGCGGCTTGGCGTGATCTTCCCCTCCGGCCGGCTGGCCAAACGGCGCGGGCTGCGCCTGCACGAGCGGCCCTGGATGGGCTCGGCGGCGATGATTGCGCGCAAGTTCGACCTGCCGGTGATCCCGGTGAACATCCGGGCGCGCAACTCGGTGCTGTTCTACCTGTGCGATCTGATCCACCCGACGCTGCGCGACATCACCCTGTTCCACGAGACGCTGAACAAGGATCGTCAGCCGTTCGAAGTGACCGTGGGCGAGCCGATCCCGGCGCGCGCCCTGCCCGACAATTCCGACGAGGCGATTGCCGCCCTGCGCCGCGCCACGCTGAGCCTTGGCGGTCGCAGCGAGCCTGAGGTGTCGCTGGTCGATACCACGCGCCGCCCCACGTGGATGAGACGGCCCGCGACTTGAGGGCAGCAGAGACGGATGGTAGATAAGACGCCCCCTGCCGGCCACCGCAGGATGTGGCGCGCGGACCGTCAGGGGAATTCAGGAACCAATTCTCCGTCAGGCTGTTGACCCTGTGAGCCTGAGGATAACCGATGCCACCAACCCATGAGACCGATGATCAGATGGCCGCCGAAGTCGCCGAGCAACCGCTTCTTCTGCGCGCGCTCAGCCTGCTTGCGGTCTACGGGTGCGTCGCACTCGCGGTCTCCATTCTGATCGCGGACTTCGTCGTTCCGAACCATGACTGGATCGCCGATACCATCAGCGATCTCGGAGCGGGACGCTATGAATTCATCGTGGATATCGGGCTCTACTCCTTCTCCGCCGCGTTGATTGGCCTCGCTGTAGCGGCCGCCCATGTTCATCTTGGCGCATGGGACTGGAGCGTCGGGATCATCGCGCTTGTTGTCTTCGGCCTGTTGGTGTTCCTCATTGGAGCCCGCAACGAATACGGCGACAACGACAGCGAAGGCTGGGAGATCCACAGCTATCTGGTCTATTCTCTGGGTGTCACGATGGCGGTCGCCTGCTTTGCCTTGGCGCGCGGCTCAGCCCGGGCCAGCCCCCGTTACCGAACGATCCTGATCGCGACGGGCATCGTCTGGGTTATCTCGGCTCCGGTGTTCTTTTTCTTGCCGACGGACATCGACGGCATTTACGAACGCGGTCTTGGCGCGGTCTCCTTCGTATTGGTCCTCGCGCTCGCGCATCTCTTCCATCAACGCGCCAAGAACAAAAGAAGCGCCTGATATTTAATGATTTAAAAGCGCTCGACGGTCTCTTGCGCGGAACCGTCCTTGCCGGTGTCGGGCTTGCCTGGGTGGTGGTATGCGTCCATGTGATCGGATTGTGTGCATTCTCCAAATGACGTCTTTCGATTTTGCCATCACCATCGCCATCGGATCGCTTCTTGCCGGATGCGTACAAGCCGCCAAGTGGCGCGCCCTGTTTCAAGCGCTCATTGCCATCTCAGCCCTGCTTGGCATTCGGTACGGCCTCTCTCTTACCGGTGTGCATCGTGACGATTTCGAGGGGGTCATCGCCCCCCCTGCTGATGCGCGACGGAGCGTTTCAGGAGCGCGCGCTCGTATGGACCCGCACGACCCACGCCGACCTCATCGCCAGGCTGCGGAAAGCACGTGCTCTTCACGTCAGCGACATGCGCGCCGTCATACTCGACTCCACGGGCGACATGTCCGTTTTGCACGGTGAGAGGCTCGATGCTCGTCTTCTTGACGGCGTGCGCCGCGACAAGGGTTGAAACCGCCCGTCGTCCAGCGGCAGTCGAAAAGCTGCCAGTCCATGTCCAAGTGCGAAAGGCCTATCCGTCAGGCCACTGGGCCGACTGACCGCAATGGCGCAGCATTCGACCCCCGGCGCCGGGCCGGGGGTTTGGTGTCAGCCCTGCGTGCTGAGCACCGGGGCGACGATGACAGGCTCATCCGAGGCTTCCTGCGTTTCGGGGCGCGACTGTGGGCGCGTCTGGACGTAGGTGCCTCCCGGCGTCGGCGCGAGCAGATCCTGCGGGCGCGCGATCGGGCGCGGTGAGCTGGCCAGTCCCTTGCAATAGGGCTGGTCGCGGATCCAGCTTCGCATGTCCTCGCGCTTCTTCCTCGAATGGAACGGTCCCCAGTCGGCGGCCACGCCGCGCATCCCGGCACTGATCACCCGGTCGCGGGGAACCGTGACGGCCATGATCCGCATGGCGCAGCTCAGGTTATCCTCCGGGTCCTTGAGGGCCGCGCCCGAGCGTGCCTTGCAGCCATAAAGCCGCGCGGTGCTGGGCAGGATCTGCGTCAGGCCGTACCACAGCCCGCCGCCGCCGACCGCCGTCGGGCGGTACGTGCTCTCGTGCTTGGTCAGCGTGGAGACGAGGCCGACCCAGAACTGCTCGCGCATCTGGCGGCTTGCGCTTGGATAGGCCGGGCACCAGTCAGCGATGTCGCGCGGCACGGTTCCGGGCAGATCGCTGGCATGGCTGCGCAGGCTTTGCAGCACGGCAAGGGACCACGACGGCTTGCCGCCATGCTTGTCCCAGCGGGCTTTGGGAATCACCACGGGCTTGCGCGCCTTGGGGCGCAACGATTGAAAAACAGCCAGTGTCGAATGTTCCGGGGGGGTCGCAGAAACCACGCCGGGAGCAGCATCGGGCAAGGGGGTCTTGGCTGGTGTCGCCGTAACCGGTGTCGCCAGAAGCGCTAATAAAAGGGCAGCACGCATCATGACCGGCGCAAAATGCCTCAACCGGCCGTTTCATGCAACCGCGACGCGCCCGCAGCGGTGGTTTGTCGCCGATGGCGGTTTCCGGGCAGCCCCGGTCGGGCATTGTCTCTCCGCTCGGAACGCATTGTCGCCAAAGGCAGAACCAGCGACAAGCCACCGCCTTCACGAGGCCGGAGAAGCTCCCTCGTCCTGCCGTGATTTGGCCCGGATTGCCCGGCATCTTCGGCCCATGTCCATGAACGAGTTGCTTCCGAATATGCGTTCCCTGTCGAGTAGATTCGCGTTTCTCAGACCTGACACCGCGCCCGCGACGTCGCGTCCCGTCACCAAGACCCTCCCTGTCGGGCCGCTGCGACCGCGTGTCGAAATCCCGGTGCGCGACCCCTCCCCGGCCTGGGCCGAGGCACAGGCGCTGATCGAGCGTGGCCAGCATATGGCACGGCAGGACGAGTGGGAGGCGCTCGGGCGGGAAATCTGTGACGCCGATCGCGAGCACCGCCTGACCGAGGGGCTGGGCTCCGTCGCCGCGCTGCTCGCTCAAGGGGCACGCCGCGATGCGGTGGAGGCCGGGCGGGCCGCAACGAAGAAGGCCGAGCCGAAGGTCGCCCGGACGATCCTCGCCACGCTTGAAATCAACATGGAAGACATGCCGCAATGCCCCGCCACCGCCTATATCGTGGCCATGGCGCATGTGGACCTGGCGCTGGCCTGGGCCGGGGCCTCGCGGCCCGGAGAGCTTGCGACACCCCGGCGCGACGCCTTTGACTGGCACATGGCCGCCGCCGCGCGGCTTTCCGATGAGTTCGATCCCTTCCAGACGCAATCGCCGCTCTGGGCCGAGGTGCGCTGCCGCGTTCTGGCGGTTGATCCAAAGCCGAGCCTGCGGCTCGCCGACGATTACGAAGACCTGATCGAGATGGAGCCGGAAAACCCCGATCACATGCGCTGCTTCGGCCGCGACCTGATGCCCGGACGCTATGGCAACCGCGAGGTTCTGGACCGCGAATCCCGGCGCACCGCGATCCGCACGGCGGATGTCTGGGGCATGGGTGGCTACAGCTGGATCCAGATGGGCGCGATCGAGCACGATCCGAGCGCGCTGCGCTGGCTGGATGACGAGCTGTTCGCCGAAGGGCTGCATGACATCCTGTCGCGCCACCCCGGTCAGGACATGGTCAACCGCCTTGCGGCCTTCTGCGGCCTCACCGCCTCTTCCGCCTCCGCCCCAGGCAGCGTTCAGGCCCGCATCTCCGACTGCTTCAACTGGATCGCCCAGGATCATCTGTTCGAGCTGCACCCGGCGGTCTGGGCGCTCGCGCCATTGCCGGGACGGTCGGAAACGGCAAACCCGGACGACGCCGACCTGGTCAAGCGCGGCCGGACCCGCGCGATTTCGGCCCTTGCCGAACATTTTGCGCCGCTTCTGGACAATGGCAGGCGGCTTGTTTTCACACCCACCGGGTTGAAGATGCCCCGGATGGTCTGAGCCGCGCAGCGCCCCCTTGCCCAACGCGCCCCGAGGGCCTAGAACCCGGGGCGATTGCGAGCCAAGGAGCGCCTCATGCTGGATCACCTGTCCTTTGAATCCCCCAAGCCCAAGGTCATTGCCGGGGCCAAGCATGATTGGGAACTGGTCATCGGCATGGAGGTGCACGCACAGGTTGCCTCCAAGGCCAAGCTGTTCTCCGGCGCCTCGACCAAATTCGGTGCCGAGCCGAACTCGAACGTGGCCTTTGTGGACGCGGCGATGCCGGGGATGCTGCCTGTCATCAACGAATACTGCATCGAACAGGCGGTGCGCACCGGTCTGGGCCTGAAGGCAGAAATCAACCTGAAATCAGCCTTTGACCGCAAGAACTATTTCTACCCGGATCTGCCGCAGGGCTACCAGATTTCCCAGCTTTATCATCCGCTTGTGGGTGAAGGCGAGGTGATCGTGGATATGGAGCCGGGGGTGGCCCGCAAGGTGCGCATCGAGCGCATTCACGTCGAGCAGGACGCGGGCAAATCGATCCATGACATGGACCCGAACATGTCTTTTGTTGATCTCAACCGCACCGGTGTGGCGCTGATGGAGATCGTCAGCCGCCCCGACATCCGCGGGCCGGAGGAAGCGGCGGCCTATCTGGCCAAGCTGCGGCAGATCCTGCGCTATCTCGGCACCTGCGATGGCAACATGCAGAACGGCAATATGCGCGCCGATGTGAACGTGTCTGTCTGCCGCCCCGGCCAGTACGAGAAATACCAGGAAACGCAGGACTTTTCGCATCTTGGCACGCGCTGCGAGATCAAGAACATGAACTCCATGCGCTTTATCCAGATGGCGATTGACTATGAGGCCAAGCGCCAGATCGCGATCCTCGAAGCGGGCGGTTCGATTGATCAGGAAACGCGCCTGTACGACGCGGACAAGAACGAGACGCGCTCGATGCGCTCCAAGGAAGAGGCGCATGACTACCGCTACTTCCCCGATCCCGACCTGCTGCCGCTGGAAATCGAACAGGCCTGGGTCGACGATATCGAGGCCACGTTGCCGGAACTGCCGGACGCGAAAAAAGCGCGTTTCGTCAAGGATTTCGGCCTGTCGGAATACGATGCCTCCGTGCTGACCGCCGAAGTGGTGAACGCCGCCTATTTCGAAGAGGTCGCGGGAGCGGCGGGCGACGGCAAGCTGGCGGCGAACTGGGTGATCAACGAGCTGTTCGGTCGCCTGAAGAAGGAAGATCACTCGATCGAGGACAGCCCGGTCAGCCCGGCGCAACTGGCCGGGATCATCAAGCTGATCAAATCCGATGCCATCAGCGGCAAGATCGCCAAGGACCTGTTCGAGATCGTCTACACGACGGGCGGCGATCCCGAAGTGCTCGTCGAAGAGCGTGGCATGAAGCAGGTCACGGACACCGGCGCCATCGAGGCCGCGGTTGACGAGATCATTGCGGCAAATCCCGATCAGGTGGAAAAAGCCAAGCAAAACCCGAAGCTTGCCGGATGGTTTGTCGGTCAGGTCATGAAAGCCACGGGCGGCAAGGCAAACCCCAAGTCGGTCAATGAGTTGGTGGCGAAGAAACTCGCCGAGTAAGAAGGGGACCGCCTTTCGGCCGAACCCGGTCGGACGGCTACTTCGCAGGGAGTACGGGAAAGATACGCCTATTGTCGCTCTTGCGACCTCTGGACCGCTACGACACATCGGCGGGTTTGACCCGGACTGAGATGACAAGGCCCCCGCTGCCATCTGCAACGGGGGCCTGCTTTCTAAGAAAAACCATCAGTTGTTGGTTTCGGTCTCCGTTTCAGTCTCGGGCTCGGTGGTGGCGCCCTCTTCCTGAATCGGCTCTTCGGCCGGTGCGGTGGAGTCTTTCTCCATGGTTTCCTCCTCCATGGCGGGCGCATCATCCGTCGCCGGTTCGTCCGCCATGGTCGCATCATCCGCAGTCGACTCGCCGCTCATGCCGCTGTCATCAGTCATGCCGGTCTCTGTCCCTGCGTCTTCCGGCGCGCCCATCAGCTCAGCCATCAAGATTGAGCCATCGACGCTCTCGGCACCGGATTCGTCGAATTCCGGCGTGTCGCGCAGCTCCTGTTCGGATGCGTTGACCACAAGGATGCGCTCCACCGAATTGAAATCAAAGGCGCTGATTGGCAGGGCGACGGTGTATTCACCGAGGCCAAGGAACCCGCCGATGCCGATCACGGCCTGTGCTTCGCCGCCGTCGAGGCCGCCGATCACATAGTCGATTTCCCCGACATCTTCGCCATCGGCGCTCTGAACGTCGAGCCCGATGAACTGATCAACGGTCATTTCCTCGATGCTCATCGGTTCATTGGCCTCAGCAGCCATCTGGCCGTCGGTCACGTCCGCCTCCGACTGCATCTGCGGGGCTGGATCCGTCGTCGGATCCTGGGTCAATGTCGTGTCCTGCGCCATGGCCGGGGCGGACAGAAGGGATACAAGCGCGGTGCTCATCAAAAGTGTCTTGAAGGTCATTGTCTCTTCCTTTCGTCTTTCCTCAGGTCGAGGAGTTGATGGAAGGAAAACTGCGAAATCCGTGTGGGGGTTTCCGCCTACGTGCGAAAACTGTCGGGAACCAGGATCCGCGATCCGAGGCATATCGGACGAAACAGGCTATGAAAACAGACCGATCGCGCTGCATTCGCCGCCCCCGGACCACGGCAAGAATTGATATCGTTTTTTCCTTTTCGACCCAAATTGGCATCGCAAATTCACCGGCGAAATGCGCCGCTCGGCAGCGCTCGGCGGATTTCCGATCAGTGCGCTCAGGGGCGGAAACCTGCCGATGAGCGACACACGCACAGGGTGCGCACGGTGTTTGCAGCGCTGACGGCGTTTTGCGCAGTGGCAGCAACCGTCCTGGCGCTTCCCCCAACGTAAGGAATCCCTGACTTCACCAAACGTAAACCATTTGGTAAAGTTCTGGTGTTGGCAGCGCATAGAGCCAACCGCCCAGTGGTTTTCAAGGGCCAATAATAACGATTGCGACAGGGGGATTTGATCCGTTTGTTTTTTCCATCAGGGGCGCGGCCGGTTTGGCCCGCCCCTATTTGGTCGACCTGCCGCCGGTGCCGCGCCATGTATCCGCTGGACAGAATGTGAACGAAACAAAGCATTTTTCCCGGCCTGCCCCCTGTAAACTCGCGCCGATTAGTCTAAACTCTGGCCTCCGACTCGAATAGGTGTGGACCATGAGCAGATCAGACCCCTTCGGCTTTGACATGTCGATCAAATCCGCGAAGAAAAAGAACCCGCGCGGCCGCAGGAGCATGACCGGGGAGCAGGAAACCTCCACGCGGGTGTGCGACCATGAAGGCTGCGACGAGCCGGGGAAATTCCGCGCGCCCAAGGCGCCGGATGTGCTGGATGATTTCTTCTGGTTCTGTCGCGAGCATGTGCGGGAATACAACGCGAAGTGGAGTTTCTTCGACGGCAAGACCGAGGCCGAGATGAACGCCCAGGAGAGCGCGGACAAGGTCTGGGAGCGCAAGACTAAGGAATGGCGCGATCCGGAGGCCAAGGCCTGGGCGCGGCTTGGCATCGAGGACCCGCATCAGGTTCTCGGCGATAACGCCACGCGCAACCCCGGACGCAACAAACCGGGGGGTGGGCGCAAATTGCCGCCGACCGAACGCAAGGCCATCGACATCCTTGAAGCCGAAGACACCATGACAAAGGCGGAGATTCGCAAAGCCTACAAGAAACTCATCAAGGTCCTGCACCCCGACATGAACGGCGGCGACCGCTCCCAGGAAGAGCAGCTGCAGCAGGTGGTTTGGGCCTGGGATCAGATCAAGGACTCGCGCAGCTTCAAGTGAACGCAGCACGATCACTCAAAGGCCTGCCCCGCCGGGGCGGGCCTTTTTCTTGCGCATCATCCTGTGTCCCACCGGCGAAAAAGCTCTGAGACAGCAAAGCCGAGTGAGATTTTTCTGGACGCACACGCTATGGTTGCTGTACCCTGATGCTAATGCGCGGCAACTCCCCAGCGGCGGATCAAAATCCACTCACGGACAGTGGCGGGCGACCAGACCGGACCACCGGTGCGGCGCCCGCCACAGCAAAGCGTTCCGCTCCCGCCAGCCCCGTTATCTTCCTTTGAAAACAGTCAAAAAAAGACCGGCAGCCGCGGAGGGAACGCAGCTGCCGGTCAAGAACGCCCCGAATGGATCAAGCGGCGCGGAATTTGAGCGAGACACCGTTGATGCAGTGCCGTTTGCCGGTGGGCGGCGGGCCATCGTCGAAAATATGTCCCAGGTGCGAGCCGCAGCGGCGGCAGTGACATTCGGTGCGCACCCCGAAGAGCGACCGGTCGGCCTTGGTTTCGATGGCATTCGGAAGCGCATCCCAGAACGAGGGCCAGCCGGTGCCGCTGTCGAATTTGGTCTTCGAGGGATAGAGCGGCAGATCGCAGCCCCGGCACAGGAAGGTCCCCGCGCGCTTCTCGTCATTGAGCGGTGATGTGAACGCGCGTTCGGTCGCCTCCTCGCGCATGACAGCATATTCCAGATCGCTGAGCATGGCTTTCCACTCGGCCGTGCTCCGGGTCACTTCGAAGCGGTCCGAGGCGGCGCGTAGAGGCGCGGCGAGACCAAGGGCGGCGGCCGCGGCGGCGGCGCGGGTGAGAAAGGTTCTGCGGATCATGGCGGGCCTGTCCTTTGTTCGGTTGGCCCCGAAGGGCGGGCGCAGGGTGTAAGGCGCCGGCGTGACGCCGGTCATCGGGATAATATTCAAAATGCGTGCCCGGAGCCGACAGGGCAAGTCGGGGTGGGTGCACGATTGCGCGAGTGTCGACGGGGGCCGGCCCCGAACACACGGGCATGAACAGATGCAAACGCGCAAAAACGTGCCGGGGACGCAAGGGGGTGCCCCCGGCACGGGGAGACGTGGGAACAGGTATCAAGTCAAACGCTTAACCGAACCACGCCTCCGCTCCTGCCTCTTACTGGGCAGGCAACAGGACGCGGTCGATGACGTGAATCACGCCGTTGGATTGACGCACGTCGGCGATGGTCACGGTGGCCATCCGACCGTTTTCATCGGTGAGCGTGATTTTGTCGCCCTTCATCTGGGCCTGCAGGGTACAGCCGCCCACGGTGGGCACCGGGTGCATGCCGCCGTCATCGGCGATCATCCCGGCAATGGCGCCGGAGAGCGCATTGGTGGCGACCACGTGGCAGGTGAGGATCTGGGCCAGCTGCGCCTTGTTCTCGGGCATCAGCAGCTGTGCGAGGCTCTCGTCGGAGATCTTGTCAAAGGCGGCATCGGTCGGGGCGAAGACGGTGAACGGGCCTTCGGAGTTCAGCGTGTCCACAAGGTCGGCGGCCTTGACGGCGGCAACGAGGGTTTCGTGGTCCTTCGAGTTGACCGCGTTTTCGACGATGGTCTTGTTGGCAAACATCGGCGCGCCGCCGACCATCGGGTTCTCTGCGGCGAAGGACGCCGTGGCGACGAGGGCAATGCTGGTGGCATAGGCAATGGTGGAAAGGCGGTTCATGTTTCAATCTCCGTTCTGTCTGTTTTCCCGCACCGTTTCGGCCGGGTCACAGGAAGCCACGAAGGCGCGCCGGGTGGAGTTTCAAAATTCTTCAAATTTTTTTTGCGCCCCGTCGCGGCGGGATCGGCGCAGGGCTGCGGCAGGCCCGCAATCCCCGGACCGCCCCTTGCGCAAAGGCCATCACAGGCAGCGATGCGGCCGCCTTGCCGCCGCCCGTGCGCTCACGGTCTGATTGATTGGAGTTTGGTCGAGAGGCCCGAGGTCGTCAGGCTGAGCGGGCCGACGACCCCGGAGGCTGCCGTTGCGCCCGTGAGGCCGGGACCGATCCCCATATCGGCACCGCCGCGTCCAAACTCCCTGCCCCGACAGAGCTGAGAGACCGCCGCCGTTCCCCATGGCACCATCCGCGCGACCGACATCAGCGGCCTGCGCCGGACATGCGTTGTCAGCTGCGGATGCCCAAGGGGCCGGTGGCCAGGATCGGGCCGGTCGGTGCGCCGGTGGGCGAGCCGCCCAATGGCTCCAGCGAGAGTGCCACGGTAGCGCCCGGCGTCATGACCGGGATAAGGGCCTCGGGCACCGGGATCTGCGTCAGCCCCGCCTCGGCCATGAGACCAACGGAGATCGGGGCGCTGTTCGGCCCCGGGATTACCCAGATTTCGATGGCGTTGTCTTGCGGAAAGCCGCCCTGATCGCGGCGCAGCATGAAGGTTTCGCTGTCCGGCGCCCAATGGGCCAGCAGGACATAGCCCTGCTCCTCGGCGACCAGATCCGCATAGAGATGCGGCTGCGGGGTCATGTCCAGCAGACCGGTGTTGTAGACCGCGAACGCCAGTACAGAGGCGGCGACCGCCCCTGCGGCATAGGGCCAGAGCAATTGCCACATGGGCTTGCGCGTCTCGCGCCCGAACGCGGCGGCCTCGATGCGGCGCCAGAGCTGCGGCGGCGGCGTCACCTCGTCCACGCTGTCGGTGAACCGGGTGAAATACTCCGCCCAGGCCGCGACATCCTGCTCAAGCTCGGGGTCTTCGGCCATTTGCGACTCGAATCGCGCGGCCTCGTCGCCAGACAACAGGCCAAGCACGTATTCGGCCGCCAGGGCCTCCCGGTCGCCGGGCTGATCGGTGTCTTGCATGTCGCTCATCCGCCCAGGCACTCCCTCAGTTGCATCAGGCTGCGGCGCAGCCATGTGCGCACGGTGTTCAGCTTGATCCCCGTGGCCTCGGCGATATCGGCATAGGTGTCGCCATCCAGATAGGCGCCGCGCACCATCTCCGCGCGATCGGGCGGAAGTTCCGCAAGGCACTGGTGCAGCAGGCGCGCCTCGTCACGCGCAACGGCCTGCGCCTCCGGGCCGGGGCCCGGCTCGGTGAGCCGTTCTGCAAGATCGCCGATATCGCTCTGCTGACCTTGCGCCCTGAGGCGGCGCAGCCGGTCGATGGCGGCGTTCCTTGTCACTGTGATCAGCCATGTCATCGGCGAATATCCATTGGCGCGGTATTGCCCGGCCCGATCCCAGATCCGCAGGAACACCTCCTGCAGAACCTCTTCAGCCAGCGCGTCTTGCTTCAACACACGCAAGGCAACGCCAAAGAGTTTCGGCGATGTGCGGGAATACAGCGTGGCAAAGGCTTTCCTGTCGCCCATGGAAATGCGCGCGATCAGCTCTTCGATCTCTTCCTGAGGTGTCATTCCGACCCGTGCGCTCCTTCCACCGCTTCGGGCAAGATGGCACGTTGCGTGACCGTTGCAAGGGGTGGTTTTCCCAAGGCCGCCCGCCCGTGGCGCATTTGCAGGGCACCGCCTGTATGTGTCCCGGTACAGACGGGCAAGCGTCGAACGCCTGACGGCAGTCTTCTGGCCCACGCCTGTTTCGGGCCAGTGCCCCGCAACGACTGTCACCGGCAGATCCGCGCCGCGACCGGGGCGCGGGATGCGGCCCTGCCGGACGCGCCGCGCCACCGATGGCGCAGCGGGGCCGCGGCACTGCGCGGACGCCGCGCACGGATCGTACCCGCACGCGGCGTCGTCTTGCCTTGGAGGGCTGGCCCCTGCGGCGGATGTCACCCCCTGAGGCGGTGATGCAGGATGATGGGCACGGCCAGCTCTTCTTCATCGGTCAGGTGCCGTTTCAGAAACGCTTCGATGACAGACCCGGTGTCATGCACCGTCCCCGCCTCGTCCAACGCCTGCGTCGCATCGAGATCCGACAGTTTGATCACGCGGTTTGCCCGGCGGGTGAAATCGTCCAGAACCCGGTCCAGATCCGCATGATCCTGTTCCAGAACCGCAAGCCCTGCGTCGAATCGGGGATCCGCCGCCGCAAGCTCGGGGAAATAGCTGTGATCTTCCCAGCCATGATGCCCATGCAGGTTGCCGACCAGATTACCGCCGAAATAGGACAGGCGCCCCACGTAATCATCCAGGGCAATGTCCTTGTTCAACAGCGCCTCGGTATCAAGGCGAATGCGTTCCGCCACCCGGCGGAAGCCTTGATGGGCACCGAGCCAGTGCCGGGTCTTTTCCCGGAACCCCGGATGTGCCTCCCAGCTGTCGCGCGGATAGCGATCAAGCAGGATCTGCATCTCTGCAGGCATGTCGTTGGTGCGAATGTGATAGGTATCGAGCATCGGTCCGCTCCTTTCCGCAAAGAGGTGGGGCCGGGTGAGCGGCGGCACCAGTCGGCCCGGCGGCATGGCAGCCATGCGCTGTCGGCAGGCCCGCGCGTCCGCTCAGAGCATCGGCGCCGGCATACTCAGGGGCGGCATTCTTGGGCTGTGGGACACGAGAGCCTCTTGCCCCTCGTTCGGATATGTTGCACCACGGGCCGAACAGACGACCGGTGAAAGAAGGACGGGACCAAAGATGGCCAGTGGTGAAATCGACATCAATGCAAAGCCAACCGAAGAAATTTCGGTTCGGGAGGTCTTTGGCATCGACACTGACATGGTTGTGCACGGCTTTCCCGATGCGACCGACCGCGTGCCGGACATGGATTCGACCTACAAGTTCGACCCCGATACCACGCTCGCCATCCTAGCCGGGTTCCGCAACAACCGCCGCGTGATGATCCAGGGCTATCACGGCACCGGCAAATCGACTCATATCGAACAGGTCGCGGCGCGGTTGAACTGGCCCGCCGTCCGGGTGAACCTCGACAGCCATATTTCCCGGATCGACCTGATCGGCAAGGACGCCATCAAGCTGGTCGAGGGCAAGCAGGTCACGGAATTCCAGGAGGGCATCCTGCCCTGGGCGCTGCGCACGCCGACGGCGATCGTGTTCGACGAATATGACGCGGGCCGCGCGGATGTGATGTTCGTGATCCAGCGGGTGCTGGAAACCGACGGCAAGCTGACGCTGCTCGATCAGAACAAGGTCATCACCCCGCACAAGTATTTCCGCATCTTCGCCACCGCCAACACCGTGGGCCTCGGCGACACCACCGGCCTCTATCACGGCACGCAGCAGATCAACCAGGGCCAGATGGACCGTTGGAGCCTTGTTGCGACACTCAACTACCTCTCGATCGACGCGGAGACGAGCATCGTGCTGTCCAAGGCACCGCATTACAACAACGAGAAGGGTCGCAAGACCATTCGCCAGATGGTGACGGTGGCCGATTTCACCCGCCGGGCCTTCATGAATGGCGAGCTGTCCACCGTCATGTCGCCGCGCACCGTCATCGCCTGGGCGCAGAACGCGGAGATCTTCCGCGATGTTGGCTATGCCTTCCGCTTGTCCTTCCTCAACAAATGCGACGAGCTTGAGCGCCAGACCGTGGCCGAGTTCTACCAGCGTTGCTTTGACGAAGAGCTGCCCGAAAGCGCCGCGAGCCTCAGCCTCGGCTGAGCGGGGCCCTTCGGCCGACCAACCGGATTGAAAGCGCCCCCTTGCCGGGGCGTTTTCTTTTTTGAAGCAGGAGAGACGCACATGAGCGTATCCATGACATTGCGGCGCTTTGCGCCAGAGGACGCCCCGCAGGAGCCGGGGGACGAGGCCGCCGAGTTTGCTCTTGGCCTCAAGGGCATCACCCTTCTCGAAGGGCCGGAGGTGCTGCACTTCTTCGACGATTGGCACGTGGTGCATTATCTGTCGACCGGGACAGACTGGGATCGGACGCTGCCCGGCGGTTTCCTGATCGGCGGCGACCTCTGGCATGAGATCCACCCGGAGGAAGACCCACCCCGGCTGCTCTCTGCGGAGGCGGTAAAGGCGGCGCAGGCGCATCTCGCCGCCCTGCCCCATACGGTGCTTGATGCGCGTCTGGCGGCGTTGCACGGGGATGTGGAGATCTACCACAAGCCTGCCACCGAGGCCGAAGACGGGCTGGTGCGCGGGGCCTTCGGCACGATCCGCGATTTCATCACCGCAGCGGCAGAGGCGGATCAGGCGGTCCTGATGACCATGACCTGAGCCATGCGCCGGCGCGGGTGACGATTCTTGCACCGCCTTTTTCGGTGTTTGCCTGCCTTTGCCTGCGCAAGACGCCCCCAAGGCATTGGCAGCCAAAGACGCGCACAGCCGGTAAAGCCTGTGGATTTGAGGACACTTTGTCGAAAAGTTTCAGTGCCGATTAACCAGACAGCAGAACATTTGATGTACCGTCCAAAATATGGGCGGTTTGAAAATCATATTTCTGAGCCTCATGCTCAGCTGCGGCACGGGCTTGAATGCCATGCCCAACGATGTGCGCGATCAGGCGCAGCGCTTTGCCTCTTGCCTCGGGCGCTATTCCGCCACGATGGAACATGAATGGCTGTTGGGCCGCGATGGTGCCGACGCGCTGGCGCGGCGGCAGATGTTCGAGGCCCTGCTGGAGGCTGTGGCGCCAGACGCGAAGCAGGCCGGTCTGAGCAGCGCGCAGGTTCTTCATATCCGGATCGAGGCCAAATTCGCGCAGGCGCGGTTGCTGTCTCTGGCCAGTTTTGCCACCGACCGGCGACAGGCGCGTCATGCGCAGGCCAGCGCCCAGCGGCTGATGACCTCCTGCCGGATGCTGGTTCTGAGCTGACACGGGCGCGGTGTAGGCCGGGCTTTGCCGATCCGGACGCGCGGCGGTTTCGTGCCCGCGCGCCGCGTGCTACCCTGCTTTCAAGGCCCGCGACGCGACGGGCTTCCCTGAGCAGGACACCAGACCGATGATGACACAGATCCCCCGCGTGGTTACCGCCACGCTTCTCTGCCTGACACCGTTCACGCAGGCCGCTGCGGCCGAAGGCAGCGCGCTGAGCCCGGCGGAGTTTCAGACGCGCATCGACGAAACCGTGGAACCGGCGGGCAAGGCCAAGGCACCGGTGGCCTGTGCCGGGCTGGTGGCGGCACTGCGCATCGCCGCACCCGACGGCAGCAACGCCAAAACCACCTTCTCGGAACTGGAAGAGGAGATGGTGTTCTATGCCATGATGACCCGCCGCAAGGCCGCCGATGAAGACCAGGAGACAGCGCTGGCCTTCACCGTGCCCTTCGTGAAGGCAGTCAGCGCGGTGTATCTTGAGCGGTTTCAGCACAATCAGGCCAGCCGTGGCGAGCTTCTCGATGAGGCGGTCCGGGCGAATTTCGCCTTCTGCAGCGACATGCGCGACGAGATGAAGGCCGCACTGGAACGCAGCTGACGCAGCTGCCGCCGAACCCGGATTGAGGGCGCGCGACGGGTAAAACGCCGCCCTGAGCCGGGTCGGTGCCGGGCGGGCAAGCCCCTGCCCCGATTGCCCCAAGCGACCGCGCGAGAGGTTTGCGCGCGTTTTTCATACCGCGCCCCCTTGCCAATTGCCTGAACTCGGGAGAAATGTGGCGTATGGCTCAGCAATCCGACAACCCCGCAGATCCCTTCAAGAAGGCCCTCGCAGAGGCCACCAAGGTCATGGCCGACGATCCGGACCTGACCGTTTCCTACAGCGTTGATCCCGCGGGGATGTCCGGCGATGCGATGCGCCTGCCGCAGGTGTCGCGGCGGATGACGCGCGCGGAGGTTCTGATGGCACGGGGCACGGCGGATGCGCTTGCCCTGCACCGCCGCTATCACGACAATGGAACCCATGCGCGTTATGCCCCGCCGGGCGATATGGCGCGCGAATTGTACGAAGCGATGGAAACCGCGCGCTGCGAGGCGATGGGCGCCCGCGACATGCCGGGCACCGCCGGGAACATCGACGCCAAGATCGGCGCCGAGGCGGTCAAACGCGGCTACGGCCAGATCAAGGAAGCCTCCGAGGCGCCCATGCCGGTTGCCGCCGGATACCTGATCCGCCATCTGGCCACGGGTCGCGCGCTGCCGCCCGAGGCGGCGAACGTCATGAACCTCTGGCGCGGCTTCATGGAAAAGCAGGCGAGCGGGACGCTTGAAAACCTCGATGCGGTGCTCAGCGACCAATCCGCCTTTGCCAAGCTTGCGCGGCAGATGATTTCCGATCTCGGCTATGGCGATCAGCTGGGCGATGACCCGGATCAACTGGACGACGAGGCCGAAGACGACGGGCAGGAAGACGGCCAGGACGACGAGCAGCAGCCGGATTCCAACGGCAACGACGAGGACGAGGGCGAAGAGGCCGATGCCTCGCCGGAGCAGTCGCAGGAAGAAACCATGGACCCGAGCCAGGCTCAGGTGTCGATGGACGAGGCTGCGGATCAGGAGCTTGGCGACGAGACGGAAATGCCGGAGGGCGAAGCGCCGCTGGACCCGCCGCCGCCTGCCGCCTTCTCCGATGCCGATCCGGATTACCGGGTGTATTCGACGGATCACGACGAAGAAATCCTCGCCGAAGAGTTGGCGGAAGCGGCGGAGCTGGAGCGGCTTCGCGCCTATCTCGATCAGCAGCTGGAGCCGCTGAAGGGCGCGGTCAGCCGCCTTGCCAACAAGCTGCAGCGACGCCTGCAGGCGCAGCAGAACCGCAGCTGGGAATTCGACCGGGAGGAAGGCATTCTCGATGCCGGACGTCTGGCGCGGGTGGTGGCCAACCCGACCACGCCGCTGAGCTTCAAGGTCGAGAAGGACATGGAATTCCGCGACACGGTGGTGACGCTGCTGCTGGACAATTCCGGCTCCATGCGCGGGCGGCCGATTTCCATCGCGGCGATCTGTGCGGATGTTCTGGCGCGGACGCTGGAGCGCTGTAACGTGAAGGTCGAGATCCTCGGCTTTACCACCCGCGCGTGGAAAGGCGGTCAGGCGCGCGAGGCCTGGCTGAACGCGGGCCGCGAGCAGCAGCCGGGGCGTCTGAACGATCTGCGGCACATCATTTACAAGGGGGCGGATGCACCCTGGCGGCGCACACGCGACAACCTTGGCCTGATGATGAAAGAGGGCCTGCTGAAAGAAAACATCGACGGTGAGGCGCTGGAATGGGCGCACCGGCGGATGGTGGTGCGTCCCGAGGCGCGCAAGATCCTGATGGTGATTTCCGATGGCGCGCCGGTGGATGACAGCACGCTGTCGGTGAACCCGGCAAATTACCTTGAAAAGCACCTGCGCGACGTGATCGCCATGGTCGAAAAGCGGCGGCAGGTCGAACTTCTGGCCATCGGTATCGGCCACGATGTGACGCGGTATTATGACCGCGCGGTGACGATCACCGATGTAGAGCAGCTGGCGGGCGCGATGACCGAGCAGCTTGCCTCGCTGTTCGACAGCGATCCGCGCGCCCGCGCCCGGGTCATGGGCATCAAACGCAGCGCCTGATCGCAGGGGGGGGTGTCTGGCTTTGGCAAGCCGGCCCGCGCCCTGTCGGGTGTGGTGTTATCGTGTCGGCGGCCCTGCCCCCCGCCCCGAGGTCTCTCGGGACCGAAGACATGAACACGCCCGCCGCGCGCGGAGTGATCAGGGCCGTCTCTGCGGCTGGTGTCTGCGCCACGAATGACTAAGATCGCGCTGAATTTTGCAGGAGAGCGCCATGTTCCAGACTTTCACCGAAACCGCCTCCCCCGACACCGGCCCGGCGCGTCTGACGGCGCTGCGCGCGGCGATGGCCGAGGCTGGCGTCGACGGGTTCCTGGTGCCGAGAGCCGATGCTTTTCAGGGCGAATACGTCGCCCCCGCCGATGAGCGGCTGTCCTGGCTAACCGGGTTTACCGGCTCCGCAGGCTGGGCCGTCGCACTGGCCGAGCGCGCGGCGGTCTTCGTGGACGGGCGTTACCGCGTGCAGGTCAAGGCGCAGGTGGCGGAGGTGTTCGAAAAGGTCGACTGGCCGGAGACCAGCCTTGCGGACTGGATCGGCAAAGCCCTGCCAAAGGGCGTCATCGGCTTTGATCCATGGCTTTTGACCGTGGATCAGATGCGCGCGCTGGAGACGGCGGGTGTGGCGCTTGAGCGCTGCGCAAACCTCGTCGATGTGGTCTGGACCGACCGCCCCGCCCCGCCCATGGGGGCCGTGTTCGCGCAGCCGGTGAGCCTGTCCGGCGAGCCGCATGAGGCCAAGATCGCGCGTCTGGCCGCGTCGCTCGGCAAGGCCGCAGCCGCGGTGATCACCCTGCCCGACAGCATCGCCTGGCTTTTGAACATTCGCGGCAGTGACATTCCGCGCAACCCCGTCCCGCATGGATTTGCCCTGCTGCATGCCGATGAAACCGTGACGCTGTTCATGGCCGAGGCCAAGCTGACCGATGTGCGCGATCATCTCGGCGCGGCGGTCACGGTGCGGCCGGTCGACGCCTTCGAAGACGCCTTGCACGGCCTCGGCGGCCCGGTGCAGATCGATCCGGCCACCTGCCCGGTCGCGGTGCTCGACGCGCTCGACGGTCGCGAGGTCGTCGAGGGGGCTGATCCGTGCATCCTGCCCAAGGCGCGCAAGAACGCCGTCGAGCTGGAGGGCAGCCGCGCGGCGCATCTGCGCGATGCGGCGGCGATGGTGCGCTTTCTGGCCTGGCTCGACCGCGAGGCGCCGGGCGATCTGACCGAGATTTCCGTGGTTCAGCGGCTCGAAGAAGAGCGCCGCGCCACCAACGCCCTGCGCGACATCAGCTTCGAGACAATCAGCGGCTCCGGCCCGCATGGCGCCATCGTGCATTACCGGGTGACGGAAGGCACGGACCGCCCCCTGCAGGCGGGCGAACTGCTGCTGGTGGACAGTGGCGGGCAGTATGTGGATGGCACCACCGACATCACGCGGACCGTGGCCATCGGCACCGTCGGCGACGAGGAACGGCAGAACTTCACCCGTGTTCTCAAAGGCATGATTGCCATTTCCACGCTGCGCTTTCCGAAGGGGCTGACCGGGCAGGACATTGATCCGTTTGCGCGGCACGCGCTCTGGCAGGCCGGGCTGGACTATGGTCATGGCACCGGCCATGGCGTTGGCTCCTATCTTTGCGTGCACGAAGGGCCCGCGCGGATCAGCCGGGCAGGCACCGTGCCGTTCGAGCCGGGCATGATCCTGTCGAACGAGCCGGGTTTCTACCGCGAAGGCGCCTATGGCATCCGTATCGAGAACCTGATAGCGGTAGAGGAGGCCCCGGCTCATCCCGGCCAGACGATCCCGCAGCAATACCGATTTGAAACCCTGACCTGGGTGCCGATTGACCGGCGGTTGATCGTGGCGGAAATGCTGACCGAGGACGAGCGGGACTGGGTCAACGCCTACCACGCGCAGGTCGAGACGCGGGTGCGCCCGCTGGTCGATGATGTCGCAGGGGGGTGGTTGTCAGAGGCCTGTCAGAGTATTTGACACTATACCGTTACAACTTCGGTGTCTTTGGAGCAGAATATCGCGCAATAAAATAATCCAGACGACCGAGTGGAGGACAGACATGAGCCAGGGGGACACCACCATGAGCAAGATCACGATCACACCGGCCGAGGGGACATGGGTTGTGCGCGCCGGCGGCGCGGTCATCGGCGAAAGCACCCGCGCCTTGGAACTGACCGAGGGCGACATGCCCTACGTCATCTACTTTCCGCGCGCCGACATCGCCATGGCGTTTCTGGACGCCACGGATCACAAGACCACCTGCCCGTTCAAGGGCGAAGCGTCCTATTATTCGATCATGTCGAAGTCAAAGACCTATGAGAACGCCGTCTGGTCCTACGAGTCTCCGAACGACGCGGTCGCGGCGATCAAGGATCACCTCGCGTTCTACGCCCAGGAGGGCGTGACCGTAGAGCAGGTCTGAGCACCACAGAAACCCGGATTTGCGCAACACGGGCGGGCGGCAACGTCTGCCCGTTTGCTTTTCGCTGTGCGTGGCGCTCCGCCGCGATCTTGCGTCTGCGCGCCGCACGACGTCCCTGACCTGCCCTGTCGGGGTCACGCAGCGGATGAAACACGACCGGCCAGATCGGCCTCCGCCCGGGATGTGCAAAGCGCCCCGTCGGCCGAGGCCAACGCGGCGGGCAGTCAGCCCTCTGCGCGGTCCGGATAGATGAAGCCGTTGACCGGATAGGTCTTGCCATAGGCGCCGGGCGTGGACATCACGCGCACGTGGCTCCAATCGTTGTTGTCGGATACGTCGATCACCGACATGCCAAGCGAGACCTTGTTGCGCGACCAGTTCGCATGGTCGATCAGCACTTCGCGGTCCGAAATCACCTTCGACACCACGGCCACGTGACCAAGCGACATCCCCTTGGTCGAGCGGAAGGACATCACCGCCCCGGCCAGCGGCCGCGTGCTGCGCTCGTACAGACCTTTGGCCGAGGCCCACCAGGTGTGCGCGTCGCCGCGGATCTGAACGCCGGAGGCATTGCGGGCGAACGGCACGCACCACACCCGGCGGCCGGCGTTTTGCAGGGTTTCGACTTCGCGCAGGGCCATCGCCCGCTTGTCGAGATCGACGCCCTCCGGGATGCCCATGACGATATCGGCCTTGTGCCGTGTGGGCTTCGAACAGGCGGCTGTCAAAGCCAGCCCCACTACCAAAAAACCAAGTCCAACGGTTTTGCAAAGGGTCCGGGAGGGAGAAGTCGAGGTCATCACGCGCCTGTCACGTTGTGTAACTTAACCTCGTGTTTACCGTGATTTTGGCCATTTCAAAGCCTGTCGAGACGCACTCGGCAAATTTTCGCCCGTTTCGTGCAGGAGTTGTGCAGAGCCCCCTCTGCGGCCGCACGCGCAAGGCCGCGCCTCAGGAATGCTCTTCCGCTGCAGTCGCGGCCAGCGCACGATTGTAGGCCTTGAGCGCATCCACATGGAACAGCGCCCCCTGCAGCACCGGCGATCCGTCCGCCTCCAGCGTCACCACCGGCAGGAAGGCCACGCCGCTCTTGTCAAAGCGCGGCAGCGCAGTCTCCAGCGTGGCAGAGCCCAGCAGGTAAAGCCCCTGCTCGATCATGTCGTGGCACACCTGTTCGTCCGCCGCCCGCGCGTCGTCCGGTTTGCGCATCACGCCTTGCACCCGAAACATCGCCAGCAGGTAAGCCTGCGGCCCGGCGGCAAGGTGCACGTTGCGCCGCTCCAGTTGGCTGAGAAAGAAAGAGCGATCCACAAGGCGGCTGGCCAAGGCGGTGGACATGGAGACGCAGACCATCACCGCAAGGCCGGTCTGCCAGTCGCCGGTCAGTTCAAAGACGATCAGCGTGGTCGAGATCGGCGCCCCGAGCACCGCCGCCGCCACCGCCCCCATCCCGGCCAGCGCATAAAGCGTGAAGGCCGAGGACGCCTCGGGAAAGAGGCCCGTGGCGATATGGGCAAAGACCAGCCCGGTCAGCGCGCCGATCATCAGCGACGGCGAAAAGATACCGCCGCCCATGCGCCCCGCCATGGTGATCGCTACTGCCGTCACCTTGACCACCGCAAAGACAAACGCCTCGTGCAGCAACAACCCGCCAGAGAGCGCGCGGCTCGTGGTTTCATACCCGACGCCGATGATGTGCGGGAACTGGATGGCGATGGCCCCCAGCAACAACCCCGCCACCGCCGGGCGCAGCCAGCGCGGCAGGCCCATACGGTCCTGCAGCGCAGTCTCCAGATCATCGGCAAAGAAGATCGCCCGCATGGTGATCACAGCCACCAACCCGCAGATCAGCCCAAGCAGGAAGAACGCCGGCAATTCGAGGTAGAACTCCACCGTCGTGGTCCCCGGCAGGACAAATTCCGTGACATCGCCATAAAACAGCCGGTTGATCACCGTGCCCGCGGCGCTCGCCACCACGATCGGCGCAAAGGCATGCAGCGCAAAGTGGCGCAAGACCACCTCAAGCGCAAAGAGCGCCCCGGCGATGGGGGCATTGAAGCTGGCCGAGACCGCCGCCGCCACCGCGCAGCCCAGCAGGTCGCGTCCGGTAATGCCATCCACCCGCAGCGCGTTGGCAATCCAGCTGGCAAAGATCGCGGCAATGTGCACCACCGGCCCCTCCCGCCCCGTGCTGCCGCCGGTCGAGAGCGTGACAAGCGAGCACAGCGCCGAGGCCACACCCGCCTTGCGCTCGACCCGGCCATCGCCGAGCGCCGCGCCCTCGATGACATCCGCGACCGAGCGCACCCGGCCATCGGAGGTGAAGTTCTGCAGGATGATCCCCACGATGATACCGCCAAAAACCGGAATGAGCAGAACCCAGATCCACGGCAGCGTCTGTGCAAAACTGTGCAACGTGTTGACGTCGCGGGTGCCATAAACCAGCGCCTGCAAGGCCTCGATGCACCAGCGAAACAGAATGGCTGCGAAACCGGAGGCCACCCCGAGCGCCAGTGCAATCAGCCAGAACTGGAACTGTGACGGGCCCTTGTGGCGCAGCATATCCCAACCGCGCGAAAAAGATAGCGCACCGAGATCGGCCTGCTTTCGGACAAAGCTCCACAATTCCACGTCCCCTTATACCGCGACTTCCCCCTGCCGCTTCTCGCCGTTAGAGTGTGTTAACACATTGCGGAGAGATTCATGCAGATTACGGCGGCGTTGGAAGACCTTGCCCAAGTCCTAGGCGAACGCCTGAGCCGTTCCAAGTCCGATCTGGCACAGCACGGGCATTCGGAAAGCTATTTCCCGGAGACCCTGCCCGATGCGGTCGTCTGGCCCGAATCGGAGGCCGACGTGCGCCGGATTGTGCAGATTTGCGCGGCCCATGACGTGCCGGTCGTGGGCTGGGGCGCGGGAACATCGCTTGAGGGGCACGGGCTTGCCGTGCGGGGCGGCATCGTGGTGGACTTTTCCCGGATGAACCGGGTTCTCGAAGTGCGCCCCGCCGATATGGATGTGACCGTGCAGCCCGGCGTCACACGCGAGGCGCTGAACGAAGAACTGCGGGCCACGGGCCTGTTCTTTCCGGTCGATCCCGGCGCTAATGCCTCGCTCGGCGGCATGGCCATGACACGGGCCTCCGGCACCACGACGGTGCGCTATGGCTCCATGCGCGACAACGTGCTGGGAGTGCGGGCCGTGCTGGCGGACGGACGGGTGATCCACACCGGCACACGGGCGCGCAAATCGGCGGCAGGTTATGACCTGACCGCGCTTTTTGTCGGCTCCGAGGGCACGCTCGGCCTCGTGACCGAACTCACCCTGCGGCTGCACGGGGTGCCGGAAGCAACCAGCGCCGGCATCTGCGCCTTCCCGGATATGAAGAGCGCGGTGCAGGCCGTGCAGGAGACGATCCAGATGGGCATCCCCATGGCCCGCATCGAATTCGCCTGCGCCGACACCGCCCGCGCCTTCAACGACTACGCCGGAACAGACATGGCCGAAGCGCCGCATCTGATGGTGGAATTCCACGGCTCACCGGAAAGCGTGGCGCAGGACGCCGAACGCTTTGCCGAAATCGTCGCGGACCACGACGGCTCCCGCTTCGAATGGTCCACCCGCGAGGAAGAGCGCCGGGCGCTCTGGGCCATGCGGCACAATGGCTACTACGCCATTCTCGCCTCGAAAAAGGGCGCGCGGGCAGTCGTGACCGACATCTGCGTGCCGATCTCGCGGCTGGCCCAGGCGGTGGAAGAGACGCAAATGGACATCGCCGCCTCACCGCTCTCCGGACCGATCCTCGGCCATGTGGGCGATGGCAACTTCCATGCCATCCTGCTGGTCGACCCCGACCAGCCGGACCAACTCGACGCGGCCAAGGCGCTGTCGCATCGGATGGGCGAGCGGGCGCTGATGCTTGGCGGCACCTGCACCGGCGAGCATGGCATCGGCATGGGCAAGACCGGCCTGATGGCGGCAGAACACGGCGACGGCTGGGACGTGATGGGCGACATCAAGCGGGCGCTGGACCCGAAGGGACTCATGAATCCCGGAAAACTGGTGCGGGACATCTGATTGCCAATGGGTTTCGCCGCGCTTGCGCGCGGCGACCGGATGCGTTTTCTGCGAAAACGCATCAAAGGGGGCGCTGCCCCCTTCTGCCTCCGGCATTCATCCCCCGAGGTATTTCAGGACCAAAGACGCAACCCCTTCTTAACCAAACTCTGGCACGATCGGCGATGCGGGACAGGCTGAGGAGCCGATGGCCGTGACCGAAGACACCCCCTGTCCGCGTGGCAGGGGGGACCGGCCGGTTCAAGACATCTCAGGTCGCGGCGGTCAGCCGGCGCTGATTTTTTCGTCTCGGCCAGCATCCGGACCAATTCGGTCAGATTCGCGGAGCGGAAACGCGTCGGCGGATAGGCGGCGCAGATGCTCCCATCCGGCAAGGTCCAGTCGGGCAGCCCCCCTTCTGTCTCCCCGCCGCGATCTCATCCAGCACATGAAATTCCCGCAGAACCGAGAGCCCCGCATCGGGCTTGATCGCCTTCAACAGAGCAAAGGCACTGTCGCGCATCAGATCGTTTTTGAGCCGCCCCTTTGCCCTCTGCCTTTCCGCATTGGTGAAGGGCCAGGACAGTGGCTGTGGCAAGGCAAAGTTGCCAACAAACGCGGCCCGCTTGGCCAGATCTCCGGAATGACCCAGAGCGCAAAGCGTATCGACATAGGCAGCCCTTCCCAGCAGTCTCTGACGGAACCCGCCGATTTTGCGTGCCTGAAGGCTCAAGTCGTCGAGCCAGCCGACGCAAATGGCCAGATCGAGATTCTCGGTGATCAGATCGCTGATCCGGTCCCCAGTTTCAGCATCGCGGAGCAGCTCGGAGAGGCGCGGCGAAAGGCCGTCACGACCGGCGTCAGCATCGCGACGCCGTAATCAGGCGGCACCGTGGCCCGCAGCGTGCCCGTGGGTCTGTCCGTCGAGTGCGACAGCCTGTCGAACGCGTCCTCCGCCTCCTTCACAATATGATTGCAACGGCGGAAGAAATCGCGCCCGAGCTCTGTCGGGCTGACACTGCGGGTGGCGCGCAGGAGCCAGCTTGCCTTCGCCTCCTGTTCCATCCTGGTTATCTGCAGGCTCACCACGGCGCTGGGGATGCCCAGCCGCTCGGCGGCATGGGCGAACGAGACGGTTTCCACCACGGCGGCAAAACAGGCGAGACGGTTGAGGTCGGGGCCTTTGGTCCTGCACGTCAAAAGCAAACATTATGTCAAAATCGTCCGCCTTTTCATCCGCCACAGCCCGTGCCAAATACGGGCCAAGGAGACAGGACATGACACACACGGTGACCCTTCGTTACATCTTCGACCCGCTTTGCGGCTGGTGCTATGGTGCCTCGGAGACCATCGCGGCGCTGTCGGCCCACCCGCAGGTGGAGGTGATACCGATGCCCTGCGGCTTGTTTTCCGGTAGGGGGGCGCGGTCCATGGACGGCTTCGCCGCGCATGCCTGGCAGGCCGATCAGCGGATCGCCGGGATGACCGGCCGCACCTTCAGCGAAGCCTATCGCCGCGACGTGCTCGGCGCCAAAGGCGGGAAGCTCGATTCCAGCGTCGCGACCCTGGCCCTGACCGCCGTGGCCGAGGATGCGCCAGAGCGCGAAATCGAGATGCTCAAGGTCCTTCAGGAAGCGCGCTACGTCGGCGGAAAAGACGTGACATCCCGGAGTGTTGTGGCAGCCTTGCTCACGGATTGCGGTCTGCCGGACAGCGCGGCACGGGTGACCTCCCCGGACAGGCCGCTGCTGCAGTCCGTTCAAACCCGCATCGCCGCATCGCAAAGCCTGATGGCCGAATTTGGCCTTAACGGTGTGCCCGCCGTGCTCATCGGCAGCCGTGCGAGCCGCCCGCTGGACTCCGGTGTACTCTACGCAGGCACCGCCAAAACACTGGCCGCGCTCGGGCTCGCCTGATCTGATGACAATCTCAAACGGTCCAAACTGCCCGTTGGGATATCTTCAAACCAGTCTCGCAGCGTGCGGGCGGGCGCTTGCCATCGGCGCAAAGGTCGCCACAGGTCAGGTGAAATGGGGCTGAGACCGGCCCCACTGGGCGATCCTTGACATGCGGACACCGGTAAGAGAGCGGTCAGGATTGCCTGACCTTTTTCCCCCGCCGCACGCCCTCTCAGGCCGTGTCGCAAACCCGGCCCGTAAGGTCCCCACCTGCGGTCAGCCGTCCAACAAGGCCCGCGCCGCCGCGCGCGCTTCCTTCGTGACGGTATCGCCGGAGAGCATCCGAGCGATTTCGCCCTCGCGATCCGCGTCGCTCAGCGGCGTTACCGTCGAGGAGGTCACCTCATCCACCACACGCTTCTCCACGCGCCAGTGGTGCCCGCCAAGCGCCGCGACCTGCGGGCTGTGCGTGACGACAAGCACCTGACCGCCGTCGGCCAAAGCCTTCAAACGCCGCCCGACCGCATCCGCCGTCGCCCCGCCGACACCGCGGTCGATCTCGTCGAAGATCATCGTCGCACCGCCGCCCTGCTCTTCGGACAGGCAGACCTTCAGCGCCAGAAGGAAGCGTGACAGCTCGCCGCCGGAGGCGATCTTGTTCAGCGGACCGGCGGGCGCGCCGGGGTTGGTAGCCACGGTGAATTGCACAGCATCGCGCCCCTCCGGACCGGCGGGCGCCTCGGCCACCTGCGTGGTGAACACCGCGCGTTCCATCTTGAGCGGGGCCAGCTCGTCCGAAACCGCCTTGTCGAGCCGCACCGCCGCAGTGCGCCGGGCTTGAGTCAATGCCGCCGCCGCCGCGTCATAATCCTTGTCCGCCGCGCGCACCGCCGCGTCGAGATCGGCAATCCGTGCCTCCCCGGCGTCGAGCGCCTCCAAACGCGCCGAGAGCGTCTCGGTCAGCCCCGGCAAGGCATCCGGCATCACCTGATGTTTGCGCGCCAGACCGCGAATGGCGAAAAGCCGCTCCTCGCAGTCCTCCAGCTCCGCCGGATTGAACTCCAGCGCATCGAGACAATCGGCCACGCCGCGCGCCGCCTCGTCCAGCTCGGCCATGGCCCGGGTCAGCGCGCCAATCGGCGCATCAAGACGGCCCTCGGCCTTCTCCGACGCCCCCTCAAGCCAGCGCAGCGCCCCGGACATCGCCCCTTCCGCGCCATCATAACCAAGAGCATTGGACGCCTGTGCAATATCTTCGCGGATCTTTTCCGCCGATTGCATCGTGCGCCGCTTCGCGTCCAGATCCGCCTCCTCGCCGGGCTGCGGATCGAGCCGGGTCAGCTCCTCCACCGCATGGCGCAGGAAATCCTCTTCGGCCTGCACCTCCGCCAGCGCCGCCTTGGCCTGCTCCAACGTCTTGCGCGCCTCGGACCGGGCCCGCCACGCGCTGCGCACCGGCGCCTGCACCGCTCCGAGATCGGCATACTCATCCAGAATGGCACGATGCCCCTTTGGATCGAGCAAGCCGCGATCGTCATGCTGCCCATGCAGTTCGACAAGCGTTTCCGACAGCCGCCGCAGCACCTCGCCCGAAACCCGCCGGTCGTTGATCCAGCCGGTCTTGCGCCCGTCGGCGGTGTTCACCCGGCGCAGGATCAACTCGTCAGAGACCGGAAGCCCCGCCTCTTCGAGAACCGCCCGCCCGGCGTGTCCCTCCGGCAGATCGAAAACCGCCGTCACCTCACCCTGCGCCGCGCCGCTGCGGACCAATTCGGCCCGCCCGCGCCATCCCAGCACAAAGCCAAGCGAATCCAGAAGGATGGATTTGCCCGCACCGGTTTCCCCGGTCAGCACGTTGAGACCCGGCTGGAACCCGAGGTCCAGCCGCTCGATGATCAACATGTCGCGAATTTCAAGTGCCCGAAGCATGATTCAGCCCGTAAGGTGCGTCTGTGAACGCACCTACAACCACTCGCCCTTGATCATCTGGCGATAGACTTTCGACAACCAGCTGTCGCCGAACATCTTCATCTCCAGCCCCTGCCCGGTCAGCAGCTTGTAGCTGTCCTCGTACCATTCGCTGGACTGGTAGTTGTAGCCGAGGATCGCCCCCGCCGTCTGCGCCTCTTCGACAAGGCCAAGCGACAGATACGCCTCGACCAGACGATGCAGCGCCTCGGGCGTGTGTGTCGTGGTCTGGAAATCCTCCACCACCACACGGAATCGATTGATCGCCGCGCCGAAATGATCGCGCTTGAGATAGTAGCGCCCGATTTCCATCTCCTTGCCGGCGAGATGATCAAAGGCAAGATCGAATTTCAGGATGGCGGAGCGGGCATATTCGCTGTCCGGATAGCGCTCGATGACCGTGCGCAAGGCCTGCAACGCCTGGAAGGTCAGCCCCTGATCGCGGCCCACTTCCTCGATCTGGTCATAATACGACAGCGCCAGCAGATACTGCGCATAGGCCGCATCATCATCGGCGGGATAAAAGTCGATGAACCGCTGTGCGGCGGCGCGACTGTTCTCGTAATCCTCATCGGAATGATAGGCAAAGGCCTGCATGATCAACGCACGCTTGGCCCATTCCGAATAGGGATAAAGCCGTTCGACTTCGGAGAAGAACAGCGCCGCTTCCTCGTTGTCCTTGACGGAGATCTCGTATTCGCCGCGTTCATAAATCTGCTTGGCGGTATAGCCTTCGAGCGACCCGCCCCCCGGGGCGGTGCCCTTGCTGCTCAATTGGCCGCACCCGGCCATGGCCAGCCCCGCCACCCCAAGGATCACAATCGTCCGTGCCCTGCTCGCTGCCGTCATGCTTGACCGTCTCCCGAACCCAACCGAGGCCGCCCGTCGCCGAGCCACCTTTTGCATCGGCTTAGCACAGAAAATTCCGGGGCAAAATGTCTTAAGCGCGTTTTGTGGCAGGGAGTTGCCACCGCGTGTTCGCCTTGCACGAATGCGCCCTGCCCTGCACCCCAAAAGAAAAGCGCCGCGGCGGACCACGGCGCGCATCTGCGGCTTGATTCAAAGGAATGTGACACAGCCGTCCCGGTCATGACCCGGACGTCAGGCAACGGCGGTGACAACAACCTCGTCCATGTCCACACCGGCCCCCGGCAGGCGCGCGGCCATCCCGGCGTCACAGGTGACAAGCCGGAAGGCGGACGGGTCGGCAAACACCGCGCGCAGCAGGTTGTTGGTCAGCGCATGACCAGCCTTGTGCCCTTCGTAAAGGCCGATGATCGGCGCCCCGGCAAGGCTGATATCGCCAAGCGCGTCGAGCATCTTGTGGCGCACCGCCTCGTCCTTGTGACGCAGGCCACCGGGCGACAGGATCTTGTCCCCATCGACCACAACCGCATTCTCGAACGTCCCGCCAAGCGCCTTGCCCGCCTTGCGCATCGCCTCGACATCGGCAGCGCGGCAGAAGGTGCGGCTGTCACACAGCTCGCGCACGAAGGTGCCATTGGCAAGGTTCAGATGCTTGTCCTGCGTGCCGATGGCGGCGTCGGCAAAATCAATGTGGAAGTCCATGAAGGAGCCCTCTGCCGGTGACAGCCGGGCCCAGCCGCTCTCGGTCTCGAAGGTCACGGGCTTGAGGATTTCGATGGCCCGGACCGGCGCGCGCAGCTTGCGCACGCCGCGCTGCATGATGCCAAGCACGAAGGGCGCGGAGGAGCCGTCGAGGATCGGGCATTCCGGCCCGTCGATCTCGATCAGCGCATTGTGCACACCGCACCCGGCCAGCGCCGCCATGACGTGTTCGATGGTCGATACGCTCGCACCGGCGGCGTTGCGGATCAACGTGCACAGCGGAGAGGTCTCGACCGCGTCGTAGCGGGCGGGCACCAGAGTGTTGCCCAGAGCGATATCGGTGCGCTTGAACCAGATGCCATGGTCGGCGGATGCCGGGCGAATCGTCAACCGTGCCGGTTCGCCGGAATGAAGCCCGACGCCGTCAAAGGTGACTGCACTGCGAATGGTTGTCTGCACGGGATGACCCCTGTTCTCTTCGGAGCACGGACCCCCCACGGACCCGGCGTTGTGATTGAGATACGGGGCGCGGCGCAATTGCTCAAATCAAGTATTGCAACCGAGTGAAACATGCGGCCCGCAAAACCGGCGAACCCCCGCCGCCCTGTGGATAACCACAGGGAACCCCTTGATACATAATGAAAAAACGCCCCCGGTTTTGGGGGCGTTTTCGCTATCATTTGATGGCGATCCGGCGCGAAATCGGCGCGTTCAGGCCAAATATGTCAGTTTGCCTGGCGGCGCAGGAAGGCCGGGATTTCGATCTTTTCCTGCTCCGGGTCGGGCTCCACGTCCTGCACCGGGGCCGGACGCTGGGTCTGGACCGGGGGCTGGCGACGCGCGGGCTGGGCCGGGGCTTCGTTGCCGTGACCATGGCCGGTCATGCGCCCGATCAGCGAATTGACGCTGAAGCGCGGCTTCTCGGCTTCGGCAGTGGGCTGCGGCGCAGGCTGCTGCTGGGGCACGCTGCGGCCGCTCTCGGCGTTGCGCTGTGCGGCCACGTGGCGCAGACGCGCCAGCGCCTCGGGGCTCGGGGTGCCCGGCGCCGGGGCGCGCGGGGCCACGAATTCCTCGGGGTCCGCTTCGATGGTGTCCTGCGACGGCTGGAAGGCGGCGACGCGCGGCTGGTAGGCCGGCGGCGGCAGATCATCTTCGGCAACCTCTTCGTATTGCGGCTGCTCGGGCTGCGCCGGAGGCATGTCGGAGAACAGCGAGGGCTCTTCGGCCTCATACTCTTCGTGCTGTGCGGCAACCTGCTGGGCCGGGGCTTCCGCCGCGACCTTCTGCGGCGCCGGAGCAGCCGGGGCAGGCTCGGCCAGACGCTGCGACGGCAGCGGGGTGGCAAGGCTGCGGCGCGGCAGCGGGATATCCGGGTTCACGTCCGCGGCGGCGTCGATGCCCGTGGCCACGACCGACACGCGCATCATGCCTGCCATGCCATCGTCCAGCGTGCTGCCGACGATGATGTTCGCATCCGCGTCCACCTCTTCGCGAATGCGGTTGGCCGCCTCGTCGAGCTCGAACAGCGTCAGGTCGGAGCCGCCAGTGATGTTGATCAGAACACCCTTCGCCCCCTTGAGGCTGATCTCGTCGAGCAGCGGGTTCGCTATAGCCTTCTCGGCCGCCTGGATGGCGCGATCTTCGCCCTCGGCCTCGCCGGTGCCCATCATCGCCTTGCCCATCTCGTCCATCACGGCGCGCACGTCGGCAAAGTCGAGGTTGATCAGGCCCGGACGAACCATCAGGTCGGTCACGCCCTTCACACCCTGATACAGCACATCATCCGCGAGGGAGAACGCTTCGGTGAAGGTGGTTTTCTCATTGGCGAGACGGAACAGGTTCTGGTTCGGAATGATGATCAGCGTATCGACGACCTTCTGGAGGGCGTCGACGCCGTCCTCGGCCTGCTTCATCCGCTTGCCGCCTTCGAACTGGAACGGCTTGGTCACGACGCCAACGGTCAGAACGCCCAGCTCGCGTGCGGCCTGCGCGATGATCGGGGCCGCTCCGGTGCCGGTGCCGCCGCCCATCCCGGCGGTGATGAAGCACATGTGCGCGCCGGCAAGGTGATCGACGATCTGCTCGATGCTTTCCTCGGCAGCCGCTGCGCCGACGGAGGCGCGGGCCCCGGCCCCAAGCCCTTCGGTCACTTTCACGCCAAGCTGAACCCGGCTGGTGGCCATGCTTTGCTGAAGCGCCTGCGCGTCCGTGTTCGCCACGACGAAATCAACGCCTTCCAGCGCCTTTTCGATCATGTTGTTCACTGCGTTGCCGCCAGCGCCGCCCACACCGAATACGGTAATCCGGGGCTTCAGCTCTTCCTGTCCGGGCATGGAAAGGTTCAATGTCATCGATCTGTCCGCCTGTCTTTTTGGTGCCCCTGTCCCGGGGGTTAACATACGCCTATTCTGCTCAATCCTAGCGATTAGTTGCAGTAAGGTCACGTGAAAAACACGGGTCACCCACCAAATCTAGGCAATTTCATGGCCGTATTCGCGGGATTTTGCCGACGCACCCACATACAGTGGTCACATCCGACCATAGCACAAGCGTCAGGACACACCCGAGATTCGAGATCTCGGGAGCGGGAACTGACGGTTTCGGGGGTCTGCCCGACCCTCTGGATTGCCTCATATTCAAATGACTCCTCTTCGGGAGCCTGTGTCTTTATGTGTACCGCAGCGGCCTGACGGCGTCACGCGGTTTTTTGAGCGATCCGGCGCGACCGGCACTTTCCCGCAAAACCGATCACGCGCCCGGCTCCGCACCGCCCTCATTCCAACCGGAGATTTCGCGCAAAGCCCGCAATCCGGCCCCGGCCCGCAAGGGGCCAGGATCCGCGCCGATCAATAGAACGGTTCGTTGACCTTCAACATCTGCCGCAGGTAGGGCAGCACATCGTCGATACTGCAAAAGCCCACGGTCCGCGCCGCGGCCAGCACCTTGTGCGTGTTGCGGCCAAGGTGTTCCACCACCTGACGCTCCACCCGGCGACCGGCCACATCCTCGCGCACCGTCCGCGTCACGTAGCCGACCCAGAAGTTGTTCTCGAACGACGGCACGCGCGCGAGGTAGTTGAACGAGGCAGTCTGCGCGCCGCGCCGACTGATCATCAGCGCCACGCCATCCTCCTGCGGCATCACCACGGCACGGAACTCGCGCTGCCCAGGAGCGGTGGGCAGGCCCTGCTCGGCCATGGCCTGCTTGGCCTCGAAGCCGCGCAGGAAGGTATGCCCGTCCTTGCGATAGACATAGGTCAGACCCTGAACGATCATATCGTCATGCAGAAAACTGCGCCGGGCAAAGCGATAGAAGCCGGACGGAAAGTCGTCCTCCGCCACCTGCTCCGCCGACCGCCCGACGAAATCGGACACATCGGGATGTTCGAACAACCCGGTCTTGACCGAGGCGATCTTTTCCACCGGCTCAAGCAGGATCCGCGCATCGACCCCGAAATAGCTGCAAATCCGGTGCAGCACGTCCGGTCGCGGAAAGCTCTCGCCCGCCAGATACCGGTTATACTGGGTACGGTTTACGCCCAACTCGCGGCACAGGGCCGATATGGATGCCGACTTTTCGGACAACTGACGCAGGTTCGCACCGAGCATGCTACGCAGCTCGGCCGGTGTGGGGCGTCTGGATGGCGACTTTGAAGGACCACCTGGCATTTGAACCTCGCGCTAAGAGTGTATATAAAAAACAGATAACTCTCTATGCTAAAATTTGACGCGATTTAGCGTCATACTTGATGCGAAAGAGCGTCACCTTCGGCGCTCAATAGCGCCAAATCTGCAGTCTTACGACACAAAAATCAAGACGCCGACGCGCGAAAAACCGTGTCGAAAGCGCGTCAATTGCGCCACGCTGATGACACGAAAACGAAAAGGCTTGTCATGGAAGAACGCATGTACGGTGTCGTCCTCTGGGCGGACGCAAGAGATCGTAAAGCGGTAATCTGGTGTGAAGATCACGGGAGTCTGGCCTTTTACTCCGGGCCGGAACCCAGTGCGCATCAAGGAATGGACATTGATGCCGGTGATCTGATCCAATTTGAAATTCGGGAAGAGCGGGACTTCCGTCGCGCGCGCAATCTGCGCCGCGTGGATTCGGGATTTGCGCCGGACCTTCCCGATAAACTACGGCGTTCCGGCGGTATTGGTCAGCCCGGAAATGTCGTGGCCTTCCCAACGGCCCACGCCTGCTGAAACCCCAATCCAGCCGAAGGCAAAAGGCGCACGGTCACACTGTTCACTCCCCCCAAGGGCAGTTTGGGAACGGCCCAGGGCCCCGCTTCATCCCTCGTGAAGCGGGGCCTTCGCTTTTGAAATCACCGGCCTTCGTCTGAGCTGCGGGCCGGAAGCCTCCGCATCGACGCGCCTCGGGGCCGTTGGACCGGCTGCCACAATCACGGACAGCGCGCGCCAATTCGCATCACCCACCAACAGGGCGCAGACGCCAAAGACCTGCCGCAGAACGCAAACAGGGGCCGCATTGCCTGCGACCCCTGTCTGTCAGAGCGTAGCCCGCCCCATTTCTTGATGCGTCACCAGTTGTCGCGGAACCACTGCACCGCGCGTTTCAGGCTGCGCGCCGGATAGCGGTCGACCGGAATTTCGAAATCCCACCACTCATCCTGCGGATGCGCGGCGAACAGGCAAAGACCGACGGCCGAGGCAAACCCCGGCCCCGTTGCCGCCTGCGGCAGGCCATGCACACGAAGCGGGCGGCCCAGCCGCACCTGCTGGCCCAGGATTTTCGACGCCAGCCCGTCAAGGCCCGGAATTTGCGACGCCCCCCCGGTCAGCACGATCTGCTGGCTCGGCAGATGATCGAAGCCCGCCGCGTCGAGCCGCACCCGCACCTCTTCCAGGATCTCTTCGACCCGGGGCCGCATGATCCCGATCAGCTCCGCCCGGCTGACCGTGCGCCGGTCATGTTCCCAATCGCCGGTCTCGCCGCCGCATTCGATCATCTCGCGGTCGTCCATCCCGGTGGCCACGACGCCGCCATAGAAGGTCTTGATCCGCTCCGCCGTCGCCATCGGAACCTGCAGCCCCATGGAGATATCCGACGTCACGTGATCGCCGCCCATACGCACCGCATCGGCATAGATCATGTGCTTCTTGATGAAGATCGACACGCCCGTCGAGCCGCCACCCATGTCGATACAGGCCGCGCCAAGCTCCTGCTCGTCTTCGACCAGGGCCGCCGCGCCGCTGACATAGGCGCTCGACGCAATCCCCGCGAGCTCCAGATCGCAGCGTTTGACACAATGCGCCAGGTTCTGGATCGCCTGCGCGTCAATCGTCAGCATGTGCATGTCGCACGACAACTCGTTGCCGATCTGCCCGCGCGGATCAATCAGCCCCGAGCGATGATCCAGCGCAAAATTCACCGGCTGCGCGTGCATCACCTCGCGGCCATGGCCATAATCGGGCACGTCACAGGCCGAAAGCACCCGCGCCACGTCCTGCTCGTCGACGTTCACCCCATGCACCTCGACCTGCCCCGCCAGCCCATAGCTGCGCGGATCGGCCCCGGAGAAACAGGCGATCACGTGATCCACCCGGATGCCCGCCATCTTCTGCGCCGCCTGCACCGCCGTGCGAATGGCCCGCTCGGTTTCGCCCATGGCGTGGATTTCGCCAAAGCGCACCCCGCGAGAACGCGTCGTCGCCGCGCCGATCACGCGAAAGCCCGACTGCCCCGCCAGCGAGCCGATGCCATCGTCGCTCGGGTCCGTTCCGTCAAAACGCAGCACGAGGCAGGCAATCTTGGAGCTTCCCACGTCCAGGATCGCGATGACACCCCGCTGCATCGCCGCCCGCCGCATATTGCGCATGGCGCGTTGTGATTCATAAAGCTCGATCATTCCAGCCTGTCTCCGCCTGCCTCGAACGCCTTGATGCGCAGCAGCTCCTGCACGGCGTTTTCCTTCATTCTTATCGTTGGTCTGCGCGGGAGCCGAAGATCCACCGCCGCGATATCCCGCGCCAGCATGTCCACCGCCTCGTCCATCGCGATCGTGCGCTCCAGCGCGACAACCGCCCCGGTCTCGGGCAGCATGATGCGCTGATCGCGGTTCAGAACCACGTCCCAGCGCCGACCGCCCATCCGTTCCAGGCCGCGCATCCGCCCCTTCAGCGGGCCTGCCACCGCCATCAGCTCAAGCGCCTCGACCACCGTGTGCTCAAGCTGCCGCGCAGCCCGTGCCGCCAGCCGCTTGTCCGCCTCGCTCAGGGTTTCGCCCTCGTCGAGCCCGCCCATGGCGGCCCGCATCACCCGCGCCCGCGCATCGCGCTCCGCATCGGTCAGCATCGCGCCGGCGATCACCGGCAACTCCGGGCGCTCGAAGCGCGACGCCAGCGGCCCGACGATGATGCCCCGCCGGTCCAGCATCTCCAGCCCGTCAACCCCGCGCCAAAGCACCGCCGGCACCCGCTCGGTCACGTCGATCTGCAAGGTGCCGCCCTGCTTGATGCGCAGCTTGGCGCGCTTCACCGCGTCCAGCCCGTTGATCGTTTCCTGCATCGTCTCCAGATCGAGATCAAAGCTGCTCACCGGAAAATCAATCGGGATAATCTCGCGAATATCCTCGGCCACGCCGGCGCTTGCGCCATCAATGGCCATCAGCTTGACCTGAAACTCCGGACGGCTTTCGACCGCATTGCGCACATCGGCGATCATGCCAAGAAAGGCGTCGCGGTTGTCGTCCGCCGAAAACCACAAAAGCCCGCCGCCAAGGCAGATCCCGAAGGGCAGCACCACGCGCAGCGCAAAGCGGAACAGCGGCGTCAGCATCAGCCGCTCGATGCGATATTTCAGCCGCGAGACACGCGGATCGAGCCGCGCCATCTGCGGCGCGTCATCGTCCTCATAGGTCTGGGTATACGGCTCTAGCGATTGCATGAGGCGTCCTCCACCATCCACGCGCAGAACTGGCCAAAGCTCATCCCGATCAGCCCGGCATGCTCCGGCGACAGCGAGGTCGGCGTCATCCCCGGCTGGGTGTTGGTCTCCAGCAGGATCAGCCCCTCGAGGCCCCGGCTGTCGTCCCAGCGGAAATCCGTGCGGCTCACACCCCGGCAACCCAGCGCCTGATGCGCGCGCAGCGCATAATCAAGACAGGCGTCGGTGATCTCCTGCGGCAGCTCCGCCGGGCAAACATGCCGCGAGCCGCCCGCCGTGTACTTGGCGTCGTAATCGTACCAGCCATCGGTGAGGATCTCCGTTACGCCAAGCGCCCGGTCCCCCATGACGCTGGTGGTCAGCTCCCGGCCCGGAACGAATGTCTCGACCATCACGGTCTGCGGCATGTCATCGGAGAGCTGCGGCGGCGTATTCGCCGCCTCATGCACGAGGTAGACCCCCACGGAGGAGCCTTCGTTGAAGGGTTTCACCACATAGGGCGGTGCCATCACATGCGCCGCCATGACCTCGGCCTTGTCGGCCAGGAGGCTCTCCGCCACCGGCAGTCCGGCGGCACGGTAGACCAGCTTGGTGCGTTCCTTGTCCATGGCCAGCGCCGAGGACAGAACGCCCGAATGGGTATAGGCAATGCCCGCCCACTCAAGGATGCCCTGAACACAGCCATCCTCACCCCACCGGCCATGCAATGCGTTGAAAACCACGTCGGGCTTCAGCGCAGAGAGCCGCGCCGCGAGGTCCGGCCCCGCGTCCACTTCGGTGACATCATATCCCTCTGCCCGCAAAGCGGCGGCACATTCCTTACCGGAACTCAGCGAGACCTCGCGCTCGGCTGAAGGTCCGCCCAAGAGTACCACCACTTTCGGGAGTGTCCTGCTCGACATTCCCAAAACCGCCTTGTCTGTACCGGGGTCTGTTGCCCCGATTTCTGCCTCGGGGCCGTGGCCCCACCATATCGTCCGGATTTGCCCCGGATCTTTTGGCCGTGCCCTTGTGCCGGGCGCTGACCATTCTATCGCTTATTTATAGTTAACAGGAGGTTAAGTAAGCCCATCGGCGACGGTTTCGCCGGGCAAAAATTCACCCACCCGTTTGATTTCCCAGTGTAACTCTATTCCACTGTGTTGGAAAACCTTTTTTCTGACTTCCTCGCCCAAAGCTTCGAGATCGCGGGCCGTTGCCTGGCCTGTATTCACAAGGAAATTGGAATGCATCGGGCTCATCTGTGCGCCGCCGATCGTCGCGCCGCGCATTCCGGCCTCGTCAATCACCTTCCACGCCTTCAGATCGTGGCTGTCGTCCGGCTTGCCGGTGCTGGAAAAGCCCGCCGGATTGCGAAAGGTGCTGCCCGCCGTGCGGTCCTTGGTCGGCTGCGTCTCGTCGCGTTTCTTCAGTTGCGCGTCCATGCGCGCGGCCAGCGCCTCGGGATCGCCCGACGGCCCCTCGAACACCGCTTCAACGAGAACCCAGCCTTCCGGAAGCGTACTCTGGCGGTACTGGAATTGCAGATCCTCGGCGTGCAGTGTCACGATCCCGCCCTCCCGCGTCACCGCCGTCGCCTCGACAAAATGATCCGCCACATAAGAGCCATAGCAGCCCGCGTTCATCCGCACCGCCCCGCCGATCGCGCCGGGAATGGTGCGCAGGAAGGTCAGGTCGATGCCCGCCTCCGCCGCCTTGCGCGCCACATGCGCATCGAGCGCCGCAACACCCGCCCGCACCCGGCGCCCCTCGATCTCGATATGATTGAAGCCGCGCCCCATGCGCACCACAACGGCCCGAATGCCACCATCGCGCACGATCAGGTTGCTGCCGACCCCCATGGGGACCACCGGCACATCCGGGTCCAGATCGCGCAGAAAGCCGCGCAAGTCGTCCACATCGGCAGGCTGAAACAGGAAATCCGCCGGCCCGCCCACGCGCAGCCAGGTCAGATCGCTCAGACTGCGGTCCGGCGTCAGCCGTCCGCGCGGTGTCGGTAGATCACGCATGACCCCCACCTACGGCGCGCATCGCCAGAGGGCAAGAGGCCTCAGGCCCGCCCCACTGTCCGCTTCACCCAGCCCGCAAGATACCGCAGCGGCCAGCGCAGGATGCTCATGCCCGCAAGGAGCACAAGCAAGCCAATCCACGGCCCGTTTTCGTAGGTCACATAGCCCACGAGCGGAATCCCCAGCGCGATCAGCACATAGGCCCGCGTCCAGTGGTTGTCCTTCGAGGGCAACATGCCCATCACATTCGCCAACACCGCCCAGACACAGGCCAGTATCAAGGAAGTCGTCATCGTCCTGCCCTCCGCATCCCCCCGGTGGCACGTCTATAATGCCCGCATGACGAATTTCAGACAAGCCCCCCTAAAATAGCGAGCCCCGACAGCACGAAGCCAAACACCGGCACCACCATCGGCACCTCGAACGCCGCCCGCCCGCCGCGCCGCTTGGTCACGATCAACGCAAGGTTCACCAGAACGAACACCCCAAGCAACACCGTCGCCGTCGCCTCCGCCAGCACCGCCACCGGCAAGGCCAGCGCCGCCACGATCACCGCCCCGCCAATCAGCCCCGTCGCCCGCACCGGCGTGCCGAACCGCGGATGCACATGGCAAAACACCGCCAGAACCCCGCCCCGCTTGCCCAATCCGAACAGCACCCGCGCCGCCATGACGATCTGCGCCAGCACCCCGTTCAGCGCCGCAAACACCGCGATGGCCGACAGCACCCGCGCATCCCCCGCGCCGCCAACCGCCCAGACAATCGCCAACGGCTGCTCCGATCCCGCCAACACATCCGCCGGCACCGCCCGCAGCGCCGCCCAGGCCACAAGCGCATACAAAACGCTGGTGATCGCCAGCGACCACAGGATCGCCCGGGGCAAGGCCCGCTCCGGCTCCCGCACCTCTTCCGCCATGTTCACGATGTCCTCGAACCCGATGAAGGCAAAGAACGCCAGCAAGGCCCCCGCCCCGATCCCGCTCCACGGCACCATCGCTTCGGCCACCGGCACCACCGGCTCCGCCGACACCCCGGCCCAGATCACAAGCGCCAGCCCAACCACTTCGATCGCCGTGAACAGCGCGGCAAGGCTCAGGCTCTCCAACACTCCGGCCAGTGCCACGCCGATCAGCACCGCGCCCAGAAAGACAATCGCAACGACCATCGGCACCGGTACAAGGCCCAGCAGATACCCCGCGCCTCCGCGCAACACCGCCGCCGCCGAAATCGTCCCCGCCAGCACGATGGCCAGCCCGACAAGCACGCCAAGCCAGTCCCGGCCAAAGCCCTTTCCGAGATAGACCGCCTCCCCCGCCGCCTCCGGATAGCGCGTTGAAAACTCGGCATAAGACAGCGCCGTCGGCGCCGCCACGATCCCCGCAAGAAAGAAGGCCACAGGCGACCAGACCCCGGCAACCCCCGCCACGGCCCCGATCAGCACATAAATCCCGGCGCCAACCATGACGCCCACGCCATAGGCCGTCAGCAACGGCAATCCGATCCGGCGTTTGAGTGTTTCGGCCATGCGCGTCCCTCCCATGTCGAAGCACAGCCTACACCGCCATCCCCCCGCCCCGCATGATCTGGATCAGGCGCAAGGCGCGCCAACCGTCGATATCACCGACCGGCAAGCAACTTACTGACAGCCGCTGCCAAAGACGGATCAAGCCCGCCATCCTCGGCAATAATGCCATCCGTGCTGGGCCGGAACAGCGCCGCATAGACCAGCGCACGCTGCTCTCTGGCCTCGTCCGACGTATCCTTTTCCTTGATCAGCCCGATATAGGCCTGCGCAAAGGCCTTGCGCTCGCGCGCATCCAGCGACAAATGCCGCTCGGAAAGGTACACTTTCATACGCAACCGCGTGAACCACAGCGCAAGGGTCACAAAGCTCAGGACCGCGCCGGTCAGGACAGCCCCGCGAAAACTGAACCCACCGCACAGCGCGGGCGCAGCAACCGGATCACAGCCGATGGGCGCCAACAGCTTTGCCAGTTCATCGCCACCGCTGATCAAACACCAGACAATGCCGACAACAAGCAATCCGATGGCAATCAACCCGCCCACAAAAGACCAGAACGCCCCCTTGGCGGCAGTCCGATGTTCCGTTTCCTTGATCTCCCACAATTCGACCGGCGCCTTGATCGCCTGCTGCTCCATAAAGGCCGAGAGGGCGCTCTCGAATTTTTCATCATAAGCCGCGCTTAAGGTACGAAACTCTTTGTCAAAATCGGACTTTTGCGCATCCAGTTTCTCGCGTAGCGACAGGGCCTGATTGGACACGGACTCAACGGCCTTGCCAGCTTCATTCAACCTCTCATCCCTTTCGGCGAGCAAGGCCTCCTGAGCATTGAGCCGAGCAAGCAACTCCGAAAGGCGCTCGTCCTGAATGTCGATCTGACGCGCGACATCCTGAACATCGGAACTTTTGCGGCGCGCGGCACGGCCGGTCTCCGGCGGGTAACCGCTCCGATGCCGGATCTCGATCTCCTTGATGCGTTTGGCCACCGCATCCGGATCTTTCCAGGTCTCTTCGTCAAGGCCCTGCACGATGGCGTACTGAAGTTCCGGATCAATCGGATCTCCGTTCTTCGCGCCCTCCCACCAACGTCGCCAGAAATCCCAGCGGGCGGATGGTTCTTCGTCCCAAACCGCAAACATTAGCTTTTCCGCACGGACAAACGTATCAGGCGGTCGAAGAAAAGAAGATCGTATCAGGCCTGACAAAGACCCTTTCGCCAAGACCGAAGCCGCTGTTGCGAAACCTTGAATGCGGTTTTCGTATTGCCTGCCGATCCCAGCGACCCAGTCGTTGTCTTCTGACAAAGGGTGCTGCGAAGAACAGACAAGACCAAGCGCATTGTGTATAGTCTGTGCCGCCTCTGATGCTGCGGAGCGAGACGGCGTCATTTCATCATCCGAAGCCCGCGTTGACGTCGAATTTGCAGCACTGCCGGCTACGTCAAGCGCTTTAGAAAGCCATTTTTCCATATCGGAAAAGTTCATTCCAACAAAAAGCGTCAGGACGGCGCGCAGAATGGGCAATGCCGTAAGCCCTTTCTTCTTGGCCCAATCGTCGTTCATGGCTGCGCCCCAAAAGGGCAGAACTTCCAGAGCATCCCGATAGAGAAACGCCAGTGCCTCCTCCCGCGGCCGCTCCCGCAGCCACGCCTTCATCGTCTCCTGATCCGTGATATCGTCCGCCCTCATTCCCCGGACTGTCCCCCAGAAGACGCCAAAGCGCAACAGGGCAATAGCCGCGCCCCGCCCCCCTCTTCTTCTCTTTCCAAATACTCAAAAAACACCGCGCGCGGCCCCCGCGACACATCCGCCCGCTTTCGCCCTTTCACAAAGGTTAACCCGCCTTGACCCTGTCAGGACAGCAGCCCGGGCCGCCCAACCGGAGTTTTGTACCAAACCCGGCCAGAATCGTACCATTCGCGGATTAACGAGGGGGCCCAAACGGTTAAAAACCATTAACCCGTTGCAGACAAAAACGCCCACCACACAAGATGTGGTGGGCGATCCTCGCCGCGCGGTGCGGTAACCCGGCGCGCGCCGGGTTAACCCATTCCGCGCGCCGGCCAATCGTTAAGACGGTTTGGACAACCGTCCGGGCAGGTTGTTGGCCCAGGCGCTGATCGTCCCCGCGCCCAGACAAACCACCATATCGCCCGGCTGCGCCTGCTCCCGAACCAGCCGTTCGAGATCGTCTTCGCTGACAATCGCGCGGGCATGGCGATGCCCGTGCCGCACCAGCCCCGCGACCAGATCATCGCGCGACGCGCCTTCGATCGGTTCTTCGCCAGCGGCAAAAACCTCAGCGATTGCAACCACATCCGCCTCGTTGAAACAGGTGCAGAAATCCTCGAAATGGTGGTGCAGGCGGGAATACCGGTGCGGTTGGTGCACCGCGATCACGCGCCCCTCCGTCGCCTGCCGCGCGGCCTTCAGCACGGCGGCAATCTCCACCGGGTGATGGCCGTAATCGTCGATGATGGTGACGCCGTTGACTTCGCCCACCTTGGTAAAGCGCCGGTTCACGCCGCCGAACGCCGCCAGCGCCGCGCGGATTTCCTCGCCGCTCATACCGAGGTGTTTCGCCACGGCAATGGCGCTCAAGGCATTGGAAACATTGTGATCTCCGGGCATCGGCAGGCTGCAGCCCTCAAGCGTCACACCGTCGACCTGGAACACCACATCGAAATGCGCCACGCCCTTGCGGTACGTCAGGTTGACCGCCCGCACATCCGCCTGCGCGTTGAACCCATAGGTCACCACACGCCGGTCCGTGACCCGCCCAACCAGCGCCTGAACCTCCGGATGGTCGGTGCAGCACACCGCAAGGCCGTAAAACGGGATGTTGGAGACGAAATCATAAAACCCCTGCCGCAGGTTCTCGATCGTGCCCCAATGCTCCATATGCTCCGGGTCGATGTTCGTCACGATGGCAATTGTGGCGGGCAAACGGTTAAAGGTGCCGTCACTTTCGTCCGCCTCCACCACCATCCACTCCCCCTGCCCCATCCGCGCATTGGAGCCATAGGCATGGATGATCCCTCCGTTGACGACCGTCGGGTCAAACTTGCCCGCATCGAGCAATGTCGCGACCATCGTGGTCGTCGTTGTCTTGCCGTGCGTCCCGGCAATGGCGACGTTCGACTTCAGCCGCATCAATTCGGCCAGCATCTCGGCCCGGCGCACCACGGGCAGGCCGCGCCGACGCGCTTCGTCCAGCTCCGGGTTGCCGGTCTTGATCGCAGAGGAGATCACAACCACCTCGGCGCCTTCGAGGTTCTCGGCCCGCTGCCCTTCGAAGACATGCGCGCCCAGCTCATGCAATCGTTGGGTGATCTTGGAGGACTTCAGGTCAGAGCCCTGCACGACATAGCCATGATTGAGCAGAACTTCAGCGATGCCGGACATGCCGATCCCGCCGATCCCGACGAAATGAATGGGGCCCACGTCCCCGGGAAGTTTCGTCGCGCCGTTCAATGCCATGCCCCGTTCACGTTCCAGATCCTTCATCGCCTGCCCCTTTCGCTTGTTTTTCTACCGCCAGTTTTTCTATGATATCGGCCAATGCTCCGGCCGCGTCCGGCTTCGCAACGCTCAGCGCCGCGCGGCTCATCTGCTCGGCGCCCGCCGGGTTGTCGAGGATCGACAGGATCGCATCCGTCATGCTCTCCACAGTCAGACGGCTTTCGGGAATACGAATCGCCGCGCCGGCCTCGGTCAGCGCCTGGGCATTGACCGCCTGGTGATCCCCCGTCGCGTGCTTGTAAGGGATCAGGATCGCCGGACGCCCGATCACGCTGATATCCGCCACGGAGGACGCGCCAGAGCGCGAAATCACCATCTGCGCTTCGGCCATGCGATCGGGCACATCGGTAAAAAACGGCTGAACATCCGCGTTGATGGCGTGATCTGCATAGAACTGCGCGACGCGCTCTTCGTCTTCGCCGCGCGCCTGATGACTGATCCGCAGCAGCGTGATCGCCTTCATCGGCAGGGCCGCAATCGCCGGCGGCACCACATCCGAAAGCACCCGCGCCCCCTGGCTGCCACCGATCACAAGGACGGACATCGGATAGTAGCCGGGCGGAATGTAGGGAGCCGCAGCCCGCTCCATGACCGCGCCGCGCACCGGGTTGCCGACATGGCGACCCTCAACCCCCTCCGGCAGATCGGTTGGCCATGTCCCGCAGGCCACCATGTTGACGCGGCTGGAAAAGATCCGGTTCACCCGGCCGAGCACGCCATTCTGTTCATGGATCAAACGTGGCAGACGCAGCAGCGTGGCCGCCGACAGCGCCGGGATCGAAGGATAGCCGCCAAAGCCGATCACCACGTCGGGTTTGTCACGCAGCATACGCAGCGCCATTGACACCACACCCCCGGCGATGCGGAAAGGAACGAACAGCTTGGCCAACGGGCCGCCGCGCGCAAAAGTCGCGCTCGACACCTGTTCGATTTCAACCGCCCCCGGGAACGCCCCGGTATAGCGCGCGCCGCGCGCATCGGTACTCAGCTTGACGCGCCAGCCCCGGCTCAACATCTGCTCTGCCAGCGCCTGCGCCGGGAACATATGCCCGCCGGTGCCACCGGCTGCCATAACCAAAAGGGGCTGCGTTTCGCTCATCTGCTCAATCCCTCACCAATTGAAGGAGGCCAGTACAACACGGGCACGGCTCCGTCCATCCTGCGCCCGACGTTGGCAGCTTTTCGCGCATACCCCTGCTTCTTCTCTGTCCAAATATCCAAAACATCCACCGTGGCACGACAGGAGACCCTGCGACTGTCAGCGCATCCGCCCGCGCAGGATATCCCCGATCTCGCCTTGCGGACGGGTGCGGGTAAAGGCCAGCAGCATCCCGACGGCAATCCCGCCCGCAATCAACGAAGAGCCGCCATAGCTGACGAATGGCAGGGTCATGCCCTTGGCAGGCAAAAGCCGCACGGCGACGCCCATGTTGATCATCGCCTGAACACCGAACATGCAGGCCAGCCCCGTGCCCGCAAGGCGAATGAAGGGATCGCGTTCACGCATCAGGCGGATCATCGAACGCACGACGATGGTGGCATAGAGCGCGATGATCGCAAGCACGAGCACGAGCCCGTATTCTTCGGCCGCGACGGCGATGATGAAATCCGTATGCGCGTCCGGCAGGCTCCATTTCACCTGCCCCTCCCCGACGCCGACGCCAAAGAAACCGCCCTCGCGGATCGCGTCCGTGGCATAGCCGAGCTGGGTTGTGGGATCGACCTCGGGCGACAGGAAACCATCAATGCGGCGGGCGAAGTGTTCGGAGTTGTTGTAGGCGAAGGTTCCGCCCAGAACAACGAGACCGGCAAGACCGATAAGCAGCAGCATCGGCGCGCCCGCGACGAACCACATCACGCCCCAACCAAAGAGCACGAGGCTGGCCTGCCCGAAGTCCGGCTGCATGGCCAGCATCAGCACGATGGCCACCGTGAGGGCAAAGGAATAGAGACGTCCCGGCGGTCCGCCGAGGTCCTGCGCCGCGGCCATGAGCCAGGCGGCGACGATCACGAACGTGGGCTTGAGGAACTCGGAGGGTTGCACGGAGGCAAATCCGAGGCTGTACCAGCGCACCGCGCCCTTGCCGAAATCCGTGCCGAAGACCGGCAGGAAGGCCAAGGCCACGAAGGCGCCCAGAAAGCCGATGACCGCAAGGCGGCGCACCACCGTGGGCGACATCATCGAGGTCAGGATCAGGGCGATCATCGCCACGCCGCCAAAGAAAGCCTGCCGTTGAACATAGTGGAAGGGCGCGAAATTGTTGCGCTCCGCCAACGGCGGCGAGGCCGCAAGGCCGAGCAGGATACCGACACCAAAAAGCATCAGGATGCAGGACAAGGTCCACTTGTCCACCGTCCGCCACCATTTCGGGAAAACCGGCTCGCCATCGCGCACCGGCACCGTGCCATAGACCATTTCCGTCATGGGAACACCGCTCGTACTGCCTCAAGATCGCCCGGTTGTCCGGGTCTGACAGGCAGCGTAACGCAATTCCGCGCTTGAAGCCAGACATTCGTCAAGCCCGGCGACAGGTTTGCGCGAGGGGGGGAGGCTGGATCACGCGGCTGCTGGGTTCAGCTGCCGCAGCCCCCTACCCCCAAGGCATAGCCTGACTTGCGCACCCTGACCGCCCCCGCCGCCATCGCGCCGCAAAGACGCGACAACCCACCTTGAACCGACAAAGCCCGCACAAGTCGTACGGCCCGCCTCAATGATAAATCGGTCGCGATGGTCCCGCCCGAGGGTCAGACCGGCGGCGGGCAGGACAGGTGCCGCCCCTATGGGATCGGCGCGATCTGGTTCAGGGTAAAGGCGAGATCAAAGGCACGCGCCTGCAGGCCCGGTGCCGCCCGGCGGCCCAGCGGCGAAACCGGCAGCGGCAGCGACGACTGCGGCGCCCCGGCCAGCATCTCGGCCAGCGCCCGGCCAAAGAGCGTGCCGGTGGTGATGCCCCGGCCATTGTAGCCCATCGGCGCCCAGAGACCGCGGTCAAGCTGGCAAATGCGCGGCATGTGGTCCTGTGTCATCGCGATGCGACCATGCCAGCCTTCGGTGAAGTCCGGAACCGGCTTTTCCGGAAACAGCCGCCGAAAGCGCCGCCGGGCCCAGCGCGCGCTCACTCCGGTCTGCGGCGTGCCGATCATCCGCCCCATGGAGCCAAGGATCACACGTCCGGCACCATCGCGGGTCAGCGACGTCATCACCGGCGCCGTGTCCCACAGACCCTGCCCCTGCGGCAGGATGTCGGCGCTTGCCTCGCCAAGCGGTGCGGTTGCGACCTGGAAGAAATGGATGATGGTCACCGCGCGCGCCAGCGCAGGCCAGAGATCGCCGCCGTAGGCATTGGTGGCCAGCACGACCTGCGGCGCGGTGATGGTGCCCCGCCCGGTCTCGACGCGCCAGCCAGCGCCATCGCGCCGCAGCGCAGTGACCGGCGTTGCGGTCGTGATCCGCGCCCCGGCCCCGCGCGCCGCCCGCGCCAGACCGCGCGCATAGCCCATCGGATTGATCTTGCCTGCGCGCCGGTCCAGCAGCCCGCCATGAAAAAGCGTGGTTCCGGTCAGCGCGGCGGTTTCCTCCCGGTCCAGCAGACCCACGGGCGCGCCGAGCCTGCGCCAGGCCGCATGCCGCGCCTGCAGATCGCGCAGGCCGCGCGGGGCGTGGGCCGCGTGAATGGTGCCCATGCGGCGCGGCTCACAGCGAATCTGATGCTGTTCGATCAGGTCGAAGACCGTCTGCGGCCCGCGCCCGAACAGATCGAGAAACCGGGGGCCAACCTGCGGCCCGAGGGTCTGCAGAAGATCATCCGGCGGCACCCACAAACCGGCATTGATCAAACCCACGTTGCGCCCCGACCCGCCCGCGCCAATGGCGGCGGCCTCGATCACATGCACCGAAAGCCCAGCCTGCGCCGCAAAGAGCGCGGTGGCCAGCCCGGTATAGCCGCCTCCGATGATGGCAACGTCCACGGCCCCCTCGGCGGGTGCTTCGGCCTCCGGCAGCAAAGGCGGCTCTTCGGCGCTGTGGGTCCACAGGGAGGGTCTGTCCATGGGGATGCGGGCTCCGGGCGGGGATCGCCATATGCCGGACGGTGCCAATGACGCGGGTCGCCGTCAATCGCTCTCGGGGAGGAAATAGTCGGGAAATTCCTTTTGCAGATCAGGAACCTGCCGGATCGTACCGGAGAGATGCTCGCGCATCGCCGCCACCGCGACGGCCTCTTCACCGGCAGCGATGCCATCGAGGATCGCCGTATGGGCCGTCACGATATCCGCCATCTTGCCCTCACGCGGCAGGGTAAGACGCTGACACCGCGCCAGATGCCCGAGCTGGCGGCCCAGCATGGCATGCACGCGGACCATGCCCACCGCTTCGAACAAGGCCCGATGAAAGCCCCGGTCGAGCGTGTCGAACAGCTCCATCTGGCCAATGTCATTGCCAAGGCTCGCCTGCATCTGCACGAGGGCGCGCGGCCGTTTGAGCGCATCGCCATAGTTCCCGCGCGCCAGCCGGCTCACGACCTCGCTTTCGACCGCCATGCGCAAAAACTGGGTTTCTTCGAGCTGCTTGACGTCGATGCGCCGAACCGTGGTGCGCGATTGCGGCACGATCCGGATCAGCCCGTCCTGTTCCAGTTTTTGCAGCGCTTCACGCACCGGTGTCTGGCTCACCCCGAGTTGTCTTGCAAGCGCGTTGCGGGAAAGGACCGCGCCAGGCGGCAGATCAAGCGCGATGATGCGCTGCCTCAGCGCCTCATAGGCGGCCTGGGAGGCCGAAACCGCCCCGCTGGCCTCGACCCCATGCGGCGGAAGATCAAGCTTCGAGAGCGAAGGTGCCTGCACGTTGTTCATCCTCCCTGCAGGACATGTCTGTGGCGGATCATCCGCCGATCCGAGGGCAGATAGCCCCTTGCCCGCCCTCTGACAAACCTGACGTTGACCGGGTTAATGTACTAATATATCAGTTTAAGCGTCAAGCACGAGGGGCTGAGGAGATCCTCGCGCAAATTTGACACCACCCAGGGAGGAATACTGATGAAATTCAATATGCTGAAAGGCGGCTTGAAGGCTGCGCTCTTGATGTCCGTGATGGGAATCGGGGCCACGGCAGCGGATGCGGCAGACCGGGTTCTGAAAATCCAGACGTCGTCCAACGCCAGCCACGCCTCGCTCGCCTATCTCAACGAAGAGTGGGTCCCCAAGCTGGAGGCAATGACCGGCGGCACGCTCACCGTCGAGCTGCTGCCCGTGGATGCGGTGGTGCCGCGCCGCGAGACCGCAGAGGCGATCAGCGTCGGTATTCTCGACGGTGACCTGACTTCGATCAACTATTTCGCCGGCATCGACCCGGCCTTTGCCCTCATGGGCGATCTGATCGCGGGCTATGACAGCGCCGACCAGATCCAGGCCTTCTGTGCGCAGGGCGGCGGCAAGGAGATGCTGCAAAAGCTCTTTGACGCGCATTACGATGGTGTACATGTGGTCGGCTGCGGCGCCTACGCGCGCGAAGCCTTTGTCTCCAAAGTGCCGGTACGCGGTGTCGCCGATCTCGCGGGCCTCAAGATCCGCTCGCCAGAGGGGCTTGCTGCGGACGTGTTCAAACGCGCGGGCGCGGCGCCGGTTTCCATGTCCGGCTCTGAAACCTATGGCGCGCTGGAAAAGGGCGTGATCGACGCGGCGGACAACTCCGCCTATGCCAACAATGACGCCAACGGCATGCACAAGATCGCCAAGTTCCCGATCTTTCCGGGAATCCACTCCACCCCGATCCTGCAGTTCACCATCGGCGAGGCCGTGTACGAGGAGCTGACCGAACAGGAGCGCGTGGCGCTGGAGACCTGGTATCTGGCGGCCTATAACGGTCTGCGCCAGTACTTCGATCGCCTCGACCGCCAGCTGGTGGCGCGTGACAAGGCAGCCGGCGAGCTGGAAATCATCGACTGGCCGCAGGCAGAGCGTGACGCGATGCGCGTGATCGCCCAGGAAGCCTGGGCTGATTTTGCGGCGCAGAGCGATCTGGCCAAGGAAGTCTATGACGCGCACATCGCCTTCATGAAAGACGCGGGCCTGCTCTGAGCAGGGGCCGGTCCCGGACTGTTCCGGGACCTCATGACCGACTGTTCCCCGGCGGCACGGCTGCCGGGGCGCTGTGGGCGCGGCGCGCCATTTCACCCACGCACAGACGAGTTCCGGCGTCAGACCGGACACCTTGAGGGAGGAGAGCCCCTATGTCGCGGCCTTACGACGACGCCCTGGACAAGACGGAAATCGAGATCGGCGCACAGGATCCGGAGCACGACGAGCCCGATGTGAGCCGCTCCGATTACACGATTGTCGAGCACATCAGCCACATCAGCGGCATCGCCGTGTCGACCTTCTACATGTTCGCCGCGCTGGCGACGCTTTACGAGGTGTTCTCGCGCTACGTACTGCATCACCCAACCTATTGGGCCTTCGAGACGGTGATGGTCACGGTGGCGGCATCCTGGATGCTCTCGGCGGGCTATGTGACGATGAAAAAACGTCACATCGCGATCACCGTGATCCACAACATCGCCAACCCCACGCAGCGCTGGTGGCTGGATCTGTTCGCCATGGTGGTTGGTGTCTTTGCGCTCTACATGCTGCTGACCGACGCGTCGATCCGGGCTTATGACAGCGTCATGCGGATCGAGAAATCCGGTTCCGCCTTCAACTCTCCCCTGCCGATGATGATGAAATCGCTGATGGTTACCGGCGCGTTCATGTATCTTGCGCAGCTCATGGTGAACCTGCACCGGCACCTCGTCTCAGGTTGGGCCAGGCTGATCGTCAAGGCCGTCGCCGTCTATTTCGTCGTCTACTTCGTCTCGGCCTTCCTCAGCCATGTGATGGATGTCCAGATTTTCGCCGCCTTCTCCGATTTCATAAGCGAGATCGGCAAGGCGATGGACCCCTCCAAGGCGCTGCAACTGCGCCAGATGGATCTCGGGACGATCTCGCTGATCATGGTCGTGCTGCTGATTGCGCTGATGATGACGGGCATGCCGCTGGGCATTGTGACGTTGTTTGTCTCGGTGATCATGGCGATTGGCTTCTTCGGGCCGCGCGGGTTGTTCCTCGTCAGCTCCAATGCGGCAGGCCTTCTGGAGCACTACAGCCTTGTTGCGGTGCCGTTCTTCGTCCTGATGGCCTCCATCCTGGAACGAGCCGGGATCGCAGAGGACCTCTTTGACGCCATGAGCATCTTTGCCGGGAACCTGCGCGGCGGCGTTGCGGTGCAAACCACGGTGGTTGCCGTCATTCTTGCCGCCATGTCCGGTGTCATGGGCGGGGAGATCGTCATGCTCGGCCTTGTCGCCCTGCCCCAGATGTTTCGTCTCGGCTATGACCGCAAGCTCTCCATCGGCCTGATCTGCGCCGCCGGCGCGCTGGCCACGCTCATTCCGCCGTCGATCATCACCATCGTCTACGGCGTCTCCGCAGAGGTCGGGATCGGCGATCTGTTCATGGCGGGTGCGCTTCCGGGCATCATGCTGGCGACGTTCTACGCGAGCTATGTGCTGGTTCGGGTGAACCTCAATCCATCCATGGCGCCGACCGCCGCCGAGGTGGCAGAGATGACCGGCACCAAGCAAAAGCTGTCGAAAGAGCGGATGACGGCGGTGATCCTGTGCATCATCCTGATCGCCATGGTCATGGGCTCGATCTACGGCGGCATCGCGTCGGTGACGGAATCCGCCGCCGTGGGCTGCATCGGGGCGCTGTTCATCGCCGCCGTGCGCGGGCGCTTTACCTGGGACGTCATCTCGGCTTCGTTGCTGGGCACCATGACCACCGTCGGCACGATCATCTGGCTGGTGCTTGGGGCGGTCTCCTTCGTCGGTATCTTCAACCTCGTGGGGGGCGGCGATTTCATCCGATCGCTGTTCCTCAACCTTGGCCTGTCGGCGATGGGCACGGTGGTGGTGATGATGCTGATCCTGATGGTGCTTGGCACCTTCATGGAGTGGATTGCCATAGTGCTGATCACCGTGCCGGTCTTTGCGCCCGTGGTGATGACCCTCGCCCCCGAACTCGGCCTGACCGAGGATCAGGCCAAGATCTGGTTCGGCATCCTCTTCGTGATGAACATCCAGATCTACTTCCTGTCGCCGCCCTTTGGTCCGGCGTGCTTCTGGCTCAAGTCAGTGGCCCCGAAGGACGTGACCCTGCAGGAGATCTTCCTCGCGGTCCTGCCCTTCATCGCGCTTCAGATCACCGGTCTGATCCTCGTGATGATGTTCCCGCAGATCGCCCTCTTCCTTCCTGAACTTCTGAACTGAGGAGCCCGACCCCATGATCGGACGCGATTCAAACGACGATATCAACGGCTACGGTGTTTGGCCGTGGGTTCTCGGGGTGGCACTGGCTGGACTGATCATCTTTTTGATGTTCAGTTTCGCCCAACCGATTTCCTGAAAGGCAAGACATGACAAACAAGAAACCCGAAGATCTGCGATCCGCCCGCTGGTTCGCGCCGGACGATCTGCGTTCGATGGGACATCGCTCGCGCGCCATGCAGATGGGCTGGACCGCCGACGATTGGGAAGGCAAGCCGGTCATCGCCATCATCAACACGTGGTCCGATCTCTCCCCGTGTCACCACCACCTGCGCGACCGCGCGGAATGGGTGAAACGGGGGATTTTGCAGGCGGGCGGCACGCCGGTCGAAATGCCGGTGCATTCCTTTTCAGAACAATTCCTGAAACCCACCTCCATGCTCTATCGCAACATGGGCGCGCTGGAGGTCGAGGAAACGCTGCGCGCGCATCCCATTGATGGGGCAGTGCTTTTGGGCGGCTGTGACAAGTCCACACCGGCGCTCATCATGGGCGCGGTGTCGATGAATCTGCCGTTCATCTTTATGCCGGCGGGTGCGATGCTGCGCGGCAATTATGCCGGGCAAAAACTCGGCTCCGGTACCGACGTCTGGAAATACTGGGACGAGCGCCGCGCCGGGACAATCGGCAAGGAGGAATGGATGGGCGTACAGGGCGGCATCGCCCGCAGCTATGGCACCTGTATGACCATGGGCACGGCGTCAACGATGATGAGCATCGCCGATGGCTGGGGCCTCACCCTGCCCGGTGCGTCGTCGATCCCCGCCCCCGATGCGGGGCACAAGCGCATGGCGGCGGACTGCGGGCGGCGCGTGGTCGATATGGTCTGGGAAGACCTGACCCCGGACAAGATCATGACATGGCAGAGCACGCGCAATGCCGTGACCGTGGCCATGGCGACGGGCTGTTCCACCAATGCCATCATCCACCTGATTGCCATGGCGCGGCGCGCGGGCGTTGATCTCACGCTCGACCATCTGGACGAGATCGGACACGAGACCCCCGTGCTCGCAAATATCCGCCCCTCCGGCAAGGAATACCTGATGGAGGACTTCTTCTACGCGGGCGGCCTGCCTGCGCTGATGAAGGAGTTGGGCGACAAGCTCGACCTGTCGGTGATGACCGTCAATGGCAAGACCATGGGCGAGAACATCGCAGGGGCGGTGAACTACAACGATGACGTGATCCGGCCCCTGACAAACCCGCTGTATCACGAAGGTTCGCTGGCGGTACTCAAGGGCAACCTCGCCCCCGATGGCGCGGTGATCAAGCCCGCCGCGATGGATGCCAGATTCCAGAAGCACAAAGGCCCCGCCATCGTCGCCGACAGCTATGCCGAGCTGAAGACCATCATCAATGACGAAGACTATCCGATGACCCCGGACCACGTGCTGGTCCTGCGCAATGCCGGCCCGCAAGGCGGCCCCGGGATGCCGGAATGGGGTATGATCCCGATGCCAAAGGCGCTTCTGAAGGACGGTCACCGCGACATGGTCCGCCTGTCGGATGCGCGCATGTCGGGCACCTCGTACGGCGCCTGTATCCTGCATGTCGCGCCCGAAGCCTTCGTCGGTGGACCCCTGGCGCTGATCAAGACCGGCGACAGTATCGAATTGGACGTGCCGAACCGCGTGCTCCGGGTCGATGTGTCCGACGAAGAGATGGCAGAGCGCCGCAAGGCCTGGACCGCGCCTGCCCCGCGTTATGAGCGCGGCTATGGGAAGATGTTTTCGAGCCACGTGGAACAGGCGGACAAGGGTTGTGATTTCGACTTCCTGCGTAGCGATTTCGGCGGCCCGGTTCCGGAACCGGAGATCAACTGATGGAGACGATCAGGCAGGCCCTGACGGGCATTTCAGGCATCCTCGCCGCGCCGTTTGATGGCAATGGGGCATTGGCGCCCGAGCGGCTGACACCGATCATCGACCGAGCCATCGGCGCGGGCGTCGATATCCTTGTCGCCAATGGCAACACCGGGGAATTCTATGGGCTCGACGAGGCCGAGGCCCAGCGCTTCTGCGCCAGCGCGATCGAGCAGATTGCCGGGCGCGTGCCTTTGTTTGCCGGGATCGGGCGCGGCATCGTGGAGGCGGAGCGCGCTGCACGCCATGCGCGGGCCGCAGGGGCGGATGCGCTGATGATCCATCAGACGCCCGATCCCTTCGTCGCTCCGCGTGGCTATGAAGACTACGTCAAGCGCGTGGTTGCGGCGGGCGACGGGCTGCCGGCGATGCTGTACCTGCGCAATGATGCCATCGGCACGGACGCCATCGCGCGGCTGACGTCGATAGAGGGCGTTGCGGGCGTAAAATGGGCCACGCCCAATCCGATGAACCTCGCCAAGGCCATTGCTGCCAGCGATCCCGCGGTGATCTGGGTCGGCGGGCTGGCCGAGGTCTGGGCACCGCCGCTCTGCGCGGTCGGTGCGCGCGGCTTCACCTCCGGTCTGATCAACATCTGGCCAGAGCGATCGGTGGCGATCCGCGATGCGCTGGCCGCTGGCGACTATACGGAGGCGAACCGTCTCATCGCCGGGATGCGCGTCTTCGAAGACATCCGCGCCGAGGAGATGGGCGGCACCAACGTCACCGGCGTCAAGGCCGCGCTGGCCTTGCAGGGCATGGATTGCGGCGCGGTGCGCCCGCCGGGCGCATGGCCGTTGACGCCTGATCAACAGGATAGATTGCAGAGCTTCATGGCCGAAAACGGCCTGCTGGCGTAGGGCGGGGTTCCACCCCGCACCCCAGAAAAGGACAGAAAGATGACAGACGTCAAACCCCAAAGCATCGAGAAACTGCGCCACGTCAGCGTCGCCACGCTGGCCACCGCGCTGTATAAGCGCGGGCTGCGGAATCAGGCGATCCAGGACGTGCGCCCGCTCAGCCAGAAGGGCCGCAACATGGTCGGCCCGGCCTTCACGCTGCGCTACATGCCCGCCCGCGAGGACCGCAACACGCTGGCCGAGTTCCGCAATCCCGAGCACCCCCAGCGTCAGGCAGTCGAGCAATGCCCGCCGGGCGCCGTGTTGGTGATGGACAGCCGCAAGGACGCGCGCGCCGCCTCCGCCGGAGATATTCTCATCACCCGGCTGATGGTGCGCGGCTGTGAAGGCGTCGTGACAGATGGCGGTTTTCGCGACGCGATGACCATCGCCGATCTGGAGATCCACGCCTATCACAACCGCCCCTCGAGCCCCACGAACCTGACCCTCAACGAGGCGATCGAGATCAATGGCCCGATCGGATGCGGCGACGCGCCGGTCTTTCCCGGCGACATCGTGGTGGGCGACGGCGACAGCGTGATCATCATTCCGGCGCATCTGGCCGATGAGATCGCCGATGAAGCGACGGAAATGACCGCCTACGAGGATTTCGTGGTCGAGCAGGTCAAGGGCGGCCAGCCGATCATCGGCCTCTATCCCGCGACACAGGAAGAAAACCTCGAAAGGTTCGCCGCGTGGCGGAAGGACAACGGACGCTGAGGCCTTCGCGCGCGCGCAAACCATCAGGAAGGACCTTGTGATGAAACCAAGTTTGACCGTCAGCTTTCTGGCCGGGGTTTCCCTGGCCGGGCCTGCCTTTGCCGAATGTGCGCCGCAGGCCCTCGCCATGCAAGGCGTGACCATCGCCGCCGCCGAGGCCCTGCCTGCGGGCGAGGACAGCCCCCTGCCCCATTGCCGCGTCAGCGGCCAAATCAATGCCCGCACCGGTGTCGACGGCATGCCCTATGCCATCGACTTCGAGCTGCGCCTGCCCGACGATTGGAACGGGCGCTTCGTGCATCAGTTCAACGGCGGCAATGACGGCGAGGTCAAGCCGGCACTCGGCCCGCTGTTGTCGGGCAACGCGGCGGACACGGCACTGTCGCGTGGCTATGCGGTGGTGTCCTCCAATGCTGGCCATGACGGGGGCACGTTCACGGATTTCGGCCTTGCTGGAGGCGCGCGCTTCGGTTTTGATCCGGCGGCCCGCGCCGCTTATGGCTACACCGCCGTGCGCGATCTCAATCCGGTGGCCGAGGCGCTGACCCGCGACTACTACGGTAAGGATATCGCCTATTCCTATGGCATCGGCGGCTCCAACGGCGGGCGTCACGCCATGGTTGCCGCGGCGCGCTATCCGGAGATGTTCGACGGGCTTCTCGTCGGCTATCCCGGCTTCAACCTGCCCCGCGCCGCGCTGCAACACGCGCTTGATGTGCAGGCGTTCCGCTCTGTGTCGGACAATCTGAGCACCGCGTTCAGCCGCGACAACCTGACGTTTGTGGCCGGCAAGGTGCTCGAAGCCTGCGACGGGCTCGATGGGCTGCGCGATGGCATCATCGCAGACAGCGACGCCTGTCAGAGCGCCTTCGATCCCGCCGCGCTGACCTGCGCTGCCGGTCAGAACACCGAGTGCCTGAGCGAGGCGCAAACCGCCGCGCTGGTGACCATCCACGCCGGACCAAAGGGCAAGGATGGAGACGCACTCTATTCCGACTGGGCCTGGGACCGGGGTATCGCATCCGGAAACTGGCGCTTCTGGAAACTCGAAAGCCCGATCCCGCCCTGGGGCAACAAACCCATTATCGCCGTGATGGGGGCGTCCTCGCTGGCGCAGGTTTTCACCACGCCGCCCACGGATGTGCAGGGCAGCCCCGAGGCCCTCGAAACCTTCCTGATGGATTTCGATATCGCCATGGAGGCAGACAAGATCTTTGCCACGACCGCAGAGTTCCCCGAAAGCGCGATGGAGGTGATGACCCCGCCGGGTGTGGATGATCCCGAGCTTGCCGAATTCCGCGATGCAGGCGGCAAGATGCTGATCCTGCACGGCCAGTCCGATCCGGTCTTTTCGGTGCGCGACACGCAGGCGTGGTACGACGCGCTCGACGCCAACAATGGCGGCAACGCCGAGGCCTTCGCGCTGTTCTATCGCAATCCCGGCATGCCGCATGGCGCCGGCGGTCCCTCAACGGACGACTACGACCTGCTAAGCCCGCTGGTCGCCTGGGTCGAGAGCGGCGCGGCGCCGGGCACGATTGTCGCCGGTGTGACCGAGGGCAACGCCGAAGGCCGCGCGGCGCTTGGCGATGTGACGCGCAAACTTTGCCCCTACCCGTCGGTTGCCCGCTATCAGGGCGGCGATGAAACAAGCGCAGAGAGCTTTGCCTGCGAATGATGGGCGAAGTCTCTCCCGTGATCCGTCTCGATCCGGCTGACAACGTGGTTGTCGCCCGGGTCGAGATTCCCAAGGGCACGGCGATCCCCTCCGAAGGCATCACCGCGCAGGACGACATCCCGCCTGGCCACAAACTCGCCACGCAGGCCATCGCCCGGGGCGCGCCCGTGCTCAAGTACAATTGCGTGATCGGCTTTGCCGGAGCGGATGTGCCCCCGGGAACCTATGTGCATACGCACAACGTGCTGATGGACGCCGTGCAGAAGGATTACCGCTTTGCGCAGGATTACGTCCCGGTCGAGGTCCTGCCCGCCGCAGAGCGCGCCACCTTCATGGGATTCACCCGCGAGGATGGCCGCGTCGGAACGCGCAATTACCTTGGCGTGTTCATCACCGTGAACTGCGCCGCCACCGTGGCCCGCAAGATCGCCGATTACTTCGATGAAGAGCGGCTGGCGGCCTTTCCCAATGTCGATGGCGTGGTCGCCTTTGTGCACAATCAAGGCTGCGGCATGGAGATGACCGGAGAGCCGATGGATCTGCTGCACCGCACGCTTGCGGGATATATCCGGCATCCCAACATCGCGGCGGCAGTGGTCTGCGGGCTTGGCTGCGAGCGCAACACCCTCGACACATTCTTCAAAAGCACGGCGCTGGAGGCGGGCAAGAGGCTCAAGACGCTGCGCATGCAGTCGCTCGGCGGCACGAAGGCGACGATTGAGGCGGGCAAGGCGCTGGTTTGGGAGATGCTGCCCGCGGCGAATGCGGCAACGCGAGCGCCGGTGTCGGCAGAGCATATCACGATCGGGCTTCAATGCGGCGGCTCCGACGGGTTCTCCGGCCTGTCCGCCAACCCCGCCCTCGGCCGGGCCGTGGACCTGCTTGTGCAGAACGGTGGCACCGCGATCCTGTCGGAGACGCCGGAGCTCTACGGCATCGAACATCTGCTGACCGCGCGGGCCAGGGATGAGGCCACCGGGCGGCAGTTTCTTGAGCGCATCCAGTGGTGGCTTGAATACACCGAAGGGCGCGATGTGCAGATGCAGGGTGTTGTCGGACCCGGCAATCAGGCCGGGGGCCTTGCCAATATCATCGAGAAATCCCTCGGCGGTGCGCGCAAGGGCGGCTCCACCGGCATCGAAGCGGTCTATCGCTATGCAGAGCCGGTGCGCGCGCGGGGCCTCGTGCTCATGGACACGCCCGGCTATGATCCCGTGGCCGCAACGGGGCAAATCGCGGGCGGGGCCACCCTGATCTGCTTCACCACTGGGCGCGGCAGCTGTTTCGGCTCCTTCCCCGCCCCCACGATCAAACTTGCGTCGAATTCGACGATGTTCGCGCGCATGGAAGGCGACATGGACATCAACTGCGGTCCGGTCGTGGATGGCGAGAAGACGCTGGACCAGATGGGCCGCGAGATCTTCGAGACGATCCTTGCCGTGGCCTCTGGTCAGGCCTCGAAAAGCGAAGCCCTGGGCGTCGGCCAGGAAGAATTCGCCCCCTGGCCCATCGGGGTTACTGGGTGAGCGCCGATCCGCGTAGCGGCAAACTCTCCGGGGGAGAGTTTGAGGCGCGAGCGGGCGAAGCCCAGCCGGTCCGCGCAGCAGCGCCCCATCAGGCGGCGCGTTGACGGCCCGAACGCGCGCCAGGCCTGAAGTCTGGTTACCGAGCGCTCAAGACCCGTCCGCGCCTTTCGTGAAACACCGTGAGGGAATTCGTTGGACGACCAGCCCATACCCGTCCAGTGCATTGCCCTTTTGTTACAAAACCGTTACGGGCGACGGCCAGAAAGGACCTTCGCCATGTTTCCCGGCATCTGGAAAAATTTCATTCGGCCGATGTTGATCCGGCCACCACAGTACCAGGTCGCGGCGCTGTGCTATCAGCGCACAGGGTCTGACCTGCGCATTCTGCTGATAACATCGCGCGAAACCAAACGGTGGATTCTGCCCAAGGGCTGGCCCATGTCCGGCCGCGATGCCGGCGGTGCCGCGCGTCAGGAAGCCTGGGAAGAGGCCGGTGTGCGTCCTGCGGAAACCCCGTCCTTTCTCGTCGGAGCGTATCGCTACCCGAAGGTTACCAACGGTGGCGTACCGGTTGATACGGCGGTCGATGTCTATGCCATCGAGGTCGCCGGACTTGAGGAAGACTTTCCTGAGGCGAGCGAGCGGACCCGTGTCTGGATCTCGCCGGAGGACGCCGCCGATCGGGTAAACGAAGAGGGCCTTGCCACGCTGCTGCGCGGCTTCCGCCATCGAATTTCCCATCCCGATGCGGCCGAAATGCTCAGCCCGACGAACGGATCCTGATACAAAAGGCAGGAGACCCCAGCCATGTCCCAACCGAACGACGCAGATCACATGGAAACGCTCGACCGCGACCTCAAACGCTTCGGCAGCCTTGAGAGCGCGGCAATCTACTCCTCGCGGCCGCTCATCGGCGTCGGTCTGTCGCTGGTCTTCATCGGCCTCGCGGCGCTCTTCGCCGGTCTGTCGCCGGTGGGCAGCGAGTCCGGGCTTTTCGTGATCATCGCGGCCGGTCTTGGCGCATACATGGCGCTCAACATCGGGGCCAATGACGTGGCCAACAACATGGGACCGGCGGTCGGGGCCAAGGCGCTGTCGATGGCCGGGGCCATTGCCATCGCCGCGATCTGTGAAAGCGCCGGGGCGCTGCTGGCGGGGGGCGACGTGGTCTCGACCATCTCGAAGGGCATCATCGACCCGGCGGGCCTGTCCGAGACGCGCACCTTCATCTGGGCAATGATGGCCGCACTGCTCTCCGCTGCGCTTTGGGTGAACCTCGCCACCTGGGTCGGCGCGCCGGTGTCGACGACGCATTCCGTCGTTGGCGGAGTGATGGGCGCGGGCATCGCCGCCGCCGGGATCGGCGCGGTAAACTGGCCGACCATGGGCGCCATCGCCGCAAGCTGGGTGATCTCGCCGGTGCTTGGCGGGATTATCGCCGCCGCCGTGCTGGCCTTCATCAAATGGAAGATCATCTACGTCGAGGACAAGATCGCCGCCGCCCGCCGCTGGGTGCCCGTGCTGATCGGCCTGATGAGCGCCGCCTTCGGCGCTTATCTCGCGCTCAAGGGTCTGAAAAAGATCGTCCATGTCGACATGGGCACGGCCCTGCTGATCGGCGCGGTGCTCGGGACCGTGGTTGCCGCACTCTCCAGGCCGCTGATCCACCGTCAGGCTGAGGGGTTGGAGAACCGCAACAAATCGCTCAAAGTGCTGTTCCGCCTGCCTTTGGTGCTCTCTGCCGCGCTGCTCTCCTTTGCCCACGGCGCGAATGACGTGGCCAATGCGGTTGGCCCGCTGGCCGCCATCGTGCACGCGCAGCAGGCCGGAGATTTTGCCGCCAAGGTCAGCATCCCGCTCTGGGTGATGGTAATCGGCGCGCTCGGGATTTCCTTTGGTCTCGTTTTCTTCGGACCCAAGCTGATCCGCATGGTCGGCGGCCAGATCACCAAGCTCAACCCGATGCGGGCCTACTGCGTGGCACTGTCCGCCGCGACCACGGTGATCGTCGCATCCTGGCTAGGCCTACCGGTCAGCTCCACCCACATCGCCGTTGGCGGCGTTTTCGGTGTCGGGTTCTTCCGCGAATGGCACGCCGAACGGCGCGTGCGACGGTTGAGCGGCAGCCGTCCGAACGCCCGACCCCTGCCCCGCGAGGAGCGCAAACGGCGCAAACTGGTGCGGCGCTCGCATTTCCTTACGATCATCGCAGCATGGGTCATCACAGTGCCTGCGGCCGCGATGATGTCTGCGGTCTGCTTCTATTTTCTGGCCAAGATGCTGGGCTGAGGGCGTTGGTCGGCTTGCCCGGCTGCGCTCCATGCGACCCTGGCCCGGCAACGGCTGACCGGGCGGGACGCTTGCTGTCCTGCACCGCCCTGTTGATGCGCCCGCTTACGCAGAAATCCGAGGCACAATCCGCGCGCGTCAAAAGAGAGCGTTGGGATCAGGGGGACGAACAGGGCTGAGTTCGGTCGCTGCCGCCCGAAAACAAGATCAACGCTCGCCCCGTGAACACACGCGCCGCGAAAGCTTAAATCTGATTGCTCCGGGAGAGAGATGGTGCGGTCGAGAAGACTCGAACTTCCACGGGAGTTACCCCACAGCGACCTCAACGCTGCGCGTCTACCAATTCCGCCACGACCGCACTGTCTTGACTTGGTGGAGGCTCTCTAACGAAGCCCGCCGAGGTTGCCAAGAGGGAAAATGCGTCTTTTTCAGGTTTCTTCAGGCGCGCTGAATCTCGCCGCTCGCGGGCTGCGGCCGGGCGTTTTTCCGGGCGAACCACCACTGGGCCAAAAGCACCAGGAGGCCAAAGGCGATCACCCAGTATCCAGCCTCCTGTGCATCGGGCAGCACCATGCGCGACACGGTGCGACCAGGGAGGAAATTGAACAGGCCGGCCACGACGACCCCGCGCCAGTAGAGCCCCTGCATGGTCGCCCGGTGACCCGCGACATTGCCGGCAAGAATGTAGCGCATGCCCTGCCAAAGCGAGAACAGGACCAGAACAGCCAGAAGGTGCAGAGGGCTGAGCGGACCAATGATGCCAAAGCCATGGATGCCAAAGGAAGACAGTGCCGTGAGCGCCATGGCCATCACCCATGTATATCCGGTGAGGCGGTGCACCCGGTCACGGCGTTTGCGCAGCAGCGCGACGGGTCCAAGCACAAGGGAAAGCGTGGCGGCGGCCGCGTGGATCTGGATCACCAGCGGAGCGGTCAGGATCGGGTCGAAAGTCATGGATGCCTCATGTCGAAGAGTTGCTGTCCTTGCCTAGACAACCCCGCCCCGGCCATGCCATCCCAGATGCGTGAACAAGAGGGCTTCATGCGTGAGTGACGAGCAACCGCAATCCGCGCTTCGTGAATGGCGCGCCCATTTTTCCCATCCGGTGACGTGGGTTATCACCGGCGGCATCGGGCTGATCCTTGCATTGGCGGGACCGTTCGGGACGGACAGGCTTTTGTCTCTGCCCGGGCGCATGGCCTATTGGCTGGTGTTGGTCGTTGCGACCTATGCCGCCGGAGTTCTGGTCAGCGCAGCGGTCCGAAGGCGTCTTGCGGGAATGCCGACTGTCGCCGCTGTGTTGATTGAGGCGCTGGCCATCGGCACTGCCATCTGCGGGGTCGTGCTTGGACAAAATGCGCTGGTGTTCGGCTGGGTGCCTGACGCGTCGGAGATGCCCGAGTTTCTGGGAACGCTTTTCAGCATCGCCTTGATCGTCACCGGGGGACTGCATGTCGCCGCCCGGCATCGGTCCGGGCCGCCCGTGGAGGCGATCCGCCCCCCTGAGACCCCTGCCCCGCCGCCGATCCTCGAACGCTTGCCCCTCGACAAACGCGGCGCTCTGCTGGCGTTGAGTGTCGAAGACCATTATGTGCGGGTGCAGACGACACGCGGCGAAGAATTGATCCTGATGCGGCTTTCGGATGCGATCCGCGAAGTGGGCGACACCCCCGGCGCAAGGGTGCACCGCTCGCATTGGGCCGCCTTCGGTCAGGTCAAGGCGGCGCGGCGCGAGGGGGATCGGGCGATCCTGACGATGACAAACGGAACGGAGGTGCCGGTCAGCCGCACCAATGTGACCCGGATCAGGGAGGCGGGGCTGCTGCCCCGGTAGGCCATGGCAGAGTGGAAGATCAGCGACGGGCTGACCGATTATGACGAGGCCCTGGCCTTCATGGAAACGCGGGCGGCGGAAATTGCCGCCGGCCAGGCCGATGAGTGCGTCTGGTTGCTCGAACATCCTCCCTTGTACACCGCCGGAACCAGCGCGCGACGCGAGGACCTGAGGGACCCGGACCGTTTTCCGGTCCACGACACACGGCGCGGCGGGCAATACACCTATCACGGCCCCGGCCAACGCGTGGTCTATGTCATGCTGGACCTGAACCGCCGCGGCAAGGATGTGCGCGCCTTCGTTCAGGCGCTGGAGGCCTGGGTTATCGCGACCCTGGGCGAGTTTGGCCTGAGCGGCCACATCCGCGAGGGTCGCGTCGGAGTCTGGATCGAGCGGCCGGACCGGCCCTTGACACCATCAGGCCTGCAAGCCGAGGACAAGATCGCCGCGATTGGCATTCGCCTGCGCAAATGGGTGAGTTTTCACGGGATCTCGATCAATGTGGAGCCGGATCTGAGCCATTTCGACGGGATCGTGCCCTGCGGCATCACCGATTATGGCGTTACATCCCTGGTTGATCTGGGGCTGCCGGTGGGGATGGACGACCTTGACGTTGCCTTGCGCCGGCAGTTCGATCTGGTGATGGGGACCCCCTGACAGCGTCCGACCGCCCCCATGCACCCTGTCAGATCAGCAATCGCCGCTTTCGCGCGCCACCCCGGCGCCGTGCCTTTGGCATGGCAAGATCGAGCGGACGCATGGGCTTGCGCAGCGAGTCGCGGATCAGGCCGCAAAACACGGCGATGGCCGGATCGGTTTCGATAAAGTCCATGGCTGCGAGATAGGCGCGCACCGCCTCGTATTCGTAGTCCGCATCGGCGGGCAAGGTGCCCAGCCACTGCATATAGCCCATCTGGCCCAACTCTTGGGCCCGTTCCACTGAAAGGTCGCGGGCCTGCAGCCCGTTCAGAGTTCTTGCGATCAGCATAGCGCCCTCCGCGCGATGAGGCGGACGGCCGACCGGTCAGAGTGGGGAAAGCTGCAAGGTCAGGCCCCGCGCCACTGTCCGCATCCCGCCCGAGGCACCCCGCCCGGATTTCGTTGCAACCGCCTTTCGGGCGGCATGACAGCAGGTTTCCTGACTCGCGGGTCACAGCTTACCGTCCCTTCCCGGCCGAATGGCCAGTGGCATTGACGGATCGCTCACCGCATACAGTTGCGGGGGCAGTCACGGCCTTGGGCAATATGCCCGCACCGCGTTCCCTTTTCAGACCGGCCTTGAGGGGCACGGTCACTGTCAGTAATCAGTGTGCCAGATCGCGGCCCCCTGCGCAACGATCAAGCGCAGGGCCCCGATGTTATCTCGCGCTTTGCGGGTGCGCGCCGAGCACGTGCAGCAAGATCGTGTCCCGCGTCATGCCGCGCGTTTCCAACTCTTTGTCGGACAGGCTGCGCAGCGCGGCCGCGCGGGCCCGGATGTCGCGGCTGCGTTGATCGAACGGCGTGTCAAAAAGTCGCGCGAGGCGGGCCAGCATGGACGGGCGCGGGGCGATGCTCGTGTCAAAAAGAGCCATGGGTCGTGCCTTTCGGTCAGCAGCAGAAGCAGAGATCTCCTTTGTGCCTGCGGCAAGCCGCAAAGGGCAGTCAGGAATGCCTGACTGCTGCGGGCAGGAGCGGTCAGGAAAACCTTACGTTTGCCGCAAGGTCACGGTGCCGTGCAGCGCATTCCCCGCACGGGGGGGGTGCGACAATGTTATTTGATCTGCGTCAAATTCCTCCATTGCCCGCTCCTGCCTCACATTTTAGAAAGCAGTCAGGAAATGCATGCGCCGGGGGATTCCCCCCGTTTGGAATGCGTTTGTTGAGAGACCAGCAGGAGGCACACAATGGCAGACGCCGCCATTCACGGCCACGACCACCACGACGACCGCGGGTTCTTTACCCGTTGGTTCATGTCGACGAACCACAAGGACATCGGGATTCTGTACCTGATCGTCTCGGCGTTCGCAGGGCTCGTGTCCGTCATCTTCACCGTTTACATGCGTCTGGAGCTCATGGAGCCCGGCGTGCAATACATGTGTCTGGAAGGCTGGCGCCTGACAGCCGCCGCCGTGGGTGAATGTACCCCCAACGGGCATCTGTGGAACGTGATGATCACGGCCCATGGCATCCTGATGATGTTCTTTGTCGTCATTCCGGCCCTGTTCGGCGGATTTGGCAACTATTTCATGCCGTTGCAGATCGGCGCGCCGGACATGGCGTTCCCGCGGATGAACAACCTTTCGTTCTGGCTCTATGTCGCGGGCACCACTCTGGCGGTTCTGTCGGTGTTCTCGCCCGGCGGCAACAACCAGCTCGGCTCCGGCATTGGATGGGTGCTCTACCCGCCGCTGTCGACAACCGAAGGCGGCTATTCGACCGACCTCGCGATCTTTGCGGTGCACGTTTCGGGCGCCTCGTCGATCCTCGGTGCGATCAACATGATCACCACCTTCCTGAACATGCGCGCCCCGGGCATGACCCTGTTCAAGGTCCCGCTGTTCTCCTGGTCGATCTTCGTCACCTCGTGGCTGATCCTTCTGTCCCTGCCGGTTCTGGCGGGTGCGATCACCATGCTGCTGACCGACCGGAACTTCGGCACCACCTTCTTCGATCCTGCTGGCGGCGGTGACCCGATCCTGTATCAGCACATCCTGTGGTTCTTTGGTCACCCGGAAGTGTACATCGTGATCCTGCCGGGCTTTGGCATCATCAGCCACGTGATCGCAACCTTCTCGCGCAAACCCATCTTCGGCTACCTGCCGATGGTCTGGGCAATCATCGCGATCGGTGCACTCGGCTTTGTCGTGTGGGCGCACCACATGTACACCGTCGGCATGTCCCTGACCCAGCAGTCCTACTTCATGCTGGCCACCATGGTCATCGCGGTTCCGACCGGCGTCAAAGTGTTCTCATGGATCGCCACCATGTGGGGCGGCTCCATCGACATGAAAGCGCCGATGCTCTGGGCCTTCGGCTTCCTGTTCCTCTTCACCGTCGGCGGCGTGACCGGCGTGGTGCTGAGCCAGGCCGCCGTGGACCGCGCCTATCATGACACCTACTACGTGGTTGCGCACTTCCACTACGTGATGTCGCTGGGGGCCGTGTTTGCCATCTTTGCAGGGGTGTACTTCTACCTCCCGAAAATGGCGGGACGGATGTATTCCGAACCGATGGCCAAACTGCACTTTTGGATGATGTTCATCGGGGCCAACCTGACCTTCTTCCCGCAGCACTTCCTGGGCCGTCAGGGCATGCCGCGCCGATACATCGACTATCCGGACGCCTTCGCGACCTGGAACTATGTGTCGAGCTGGGGTGCGTTCCTGTCCTTCGCGTCGTTCCTGCTGTTCTTCGGGATCATCTTCCACGCCCTCACTCGCGGCAAGCGCGTCACGGAGAACAACCCGTGGAACGAATACGCGGACACCCTGGAGTGGACGCTGCCTTCGCCGCCGCCGGAGCACACCTTCGAGCAGCTGCCGAAGCGGGAAGACTGGGACAAGGGTCACGCGCACTGAGCGCCGGGACCTGAGTGAAAATCAAAAGGCCCCGCTGATTTGCGGGGCCTTTTCTTTGGACGATAGCACAGCACCGATAGGGCGCAGCCCAGCACCGGTTGGGATGGCCGTCATGGCATCCATTCTTGCACCACGACAGCGTTCCAACGCTTTGACCAACGACCTACCATCTGGCTCCGTCTGCCTCTTAACTTCCTGCGCAATCGCTTTACTATTCCGCCATGCCATTCACTCTGACTGACACCTCCGATAACATCGCCGAACTGCGCGCCTGGCCGCACAATTCCCTCTCGCCCGAGGGCTTTTCGGCAATGATCCTGTCGTTCTTCCTGTTTGCGTCCGTGCCGCTTTATGGCCTGCTTGGCACCGTGCTGCTCTGGGGGCTGCTGCCTTTCATGCTCGCGGCCACCGCCGCGCTCTACTACGCGCTGCGCCGCAATGTGCGGGATCGCGAAATCCTGGAGGTTCTGACCATCTCCAGGGAGGACACGCGGCTCACGCGCACCAATCCGAAGGGCGACGTTCAGGAGTGGCACTGCAACACCTATTGGGTCGAGGCCACGTTGCATCCGAAAGACGGGCCCGTGCCGAATTATGTCACGCTCAAGGGCGGCGGAAGAGAGGTTGAGGTCGGCGCTTTTCTGAGCGAAGACGAACGCAAGGCGCTGTTCACCGAGCTGGATGGCACGCTGAGGCGCATCGCCCGCCCCTGAGGCGGCCCACCGCAAGGAAGACTCATGGCGCAAGTTCCGGCCACCCCGAAGAAACAACGCATCCTGCTGCGGTTGCGTGCGGCGCTGTTCGGCCCGGATTCCGCTCTGCCCCATGTCACTGCGGCGAGCGAGGCCGCCGCGCTGGCGCTGCGCAACCGCCCGCTTCCACAGCAGCGGCGGCAAACCGTGACGTTCCTCATCCCCCTCGTCGGCCCCGGCCCGGTCAAGGACTGGTCCGCCGTGACCGACCGTCTGCAGACAACCTTGCAAAGCCTTCTCGATCAGGACGATCCAAATTGGCGCGCGGTGATCTGCTGTCAGGACCGCCCGCCCCTGCCCGACGATCCGCGCATCACCCACCTGCCCTACACCGATCCGACGCCTGGCAACGACAAATGGCGCAAACTGGCCGCGCTTTGCGCGCATCTGCCGGAGATGAGCCTGCCTTGCGGCTATGTCATGAGCTTCGATGCGGACGATCTGCTGCGGCAGGGCACGGTGCGCGAGATGCTGACGCAGCAAGCGCCGGGCGGCTATCTGGTGCAGACGGGATTTGTCATGGACCACGCCAGCGGCACCTATGCGCTTGCCGGCCCGCCGACGCCGGTCTTTCCCCTGCGCAAACCCTTCTGGAAACTTTGCGGCTCATGTGCCGCACTGACCCATGATCCGCTGCAACCGGAGAGCGCTCCGTTCCTCGCCACGATGATGGCGCATGAACATCGCATGTTCCCGTTCCTCGCCGCTCTGGCGGGACGGCGGCTGACCGCGCTAAAGCGCCCCTCGGTGCTGTATATCCTGAACCATGGCGAGAATTTCGGCGCGCGCCGGGGCCGTGTCGGCTTCAAGACCCGCTTCGTGAAACGCTTTCGCATCACCAACAGGGCCATCCTCGATCAGATCGCTGCGGAATTTCCCCGGATCTGACGCGCCAGCGTCGCTCCAGGAACAGGTAGCAACGGCCAGCCCTGCACCCCGGTCCGCTCAGGACGAGAGCTTTTCCTTGACCTTGCCACCAACCGCGCCAAAGTCCATCTGGCCGGTGTATTTCGCCTTCAGCGCCCCCATCACCTTGCCCATATCGCGGATCGAGTCAGCGCCGACCTCGGCGATTGCCGCATCAACGGCGGCTTCGACTTCGGCATCGTTCAATGCCTTGGGCAGAAATTCCCGGATGATCTCGATTTCCGCCAGCTCCCGCTCCGCAAGATCCAGCCGCCCCCCTTCTTCATAGGTCTTGGCACTCTCGCGGCGTTGTTTGACCATCTTGCCGAGGATCGCCAGAACCTCGGGCTCGCCCACGCCCTGTTCATTGCCTTCCCCACGGGCGGCGATGTCACGATCCTTGATCGCGGCATTGATCAGACGCAGGGTCGAAAGCCGATGCGTGGCCTTGTCTCTCATCGCCTGTTTCACCGCCGCATTCACTCTGGCACGCAATTCCATCAGCCTGACATCCCCTATTCTGGCACAAGTTTGCAGACTACCCAAACCCGCGACCGCGCGCAACCGCGCGCACACCGGGCTAACCCTTTGAATATAGGGAAAAAGACAATTCAGACTTGGCCTTGACCCCACCCCGCCGCCGCATTAGGTTCCGCGCAATTTGCCCCACATCACCGGAGTCGCTGCCATGCCATCCGCGCTCAAACCTACCGCCTGCCTCGCGCTTGCCGACGGAACACTGTTCTACGGACAGGGCTTTGGCGCCACGGGCCAGTGCACTGCCGAACTGTGCTTCAACACAGCCATGACCGGATATCAGGAGATCATGACCGATCCGTCCTATGCCGGCCAAATCGTCACCTTCACCTTTCCCCACATCGGCAACACCGGCGTCAATCCCGAGGATGACGAGACCGCCGATCCCGTCGCCGAGGGGATGGTCGTCAAATGGATGCCGACACAGAGCTCCAACTGGCGTGCGGCCCAGGAGCTGTCCGACTGGCTCGCGGCGCGCGGCCGTATTGCCGTGGGCGGGATCGACACACGTCGGCTTACCCGGGCGATCCGGGCACAGGGCGCACCGCATGTGGCCATGGCCCATGATCCCGAAGGCAACTTCGACATCGAAGCGCTGGTTGCTGCGGCGCGTGGGTTTTCCGGGCTCGAAGGTCTGGATCTGGCCAAGACCGTCACATGCGCACAAAGCTATCGGTGGGACGAAATGCGGTGGGCCTGGCCGGAGGGTTACAAGCCGCAGACCGCGCCCAAGCACAAGGTCGTCGCGATCGACTACGGTGCCAAACGCAACATCCTGCGCTGCCTTGCGTCCGCTGGCTGCGATGTGACCGTCCTGCCCGCCACGGCGAGCTATGACGATGTCATGGCCCACAGCCCCGATGGCGTCTTTCTGTCCAACGGTCCCGGCGATCCGGCGGCCACCGGCGCCTATGCGGTGCCGATGATCCAGGGGCTGCTTGAGAAAACCGACCTGCCGGTCTTTGGTATTTGCCTCGGGCATCAGATGCTGGCGCTGGCGCTGGGTGCGCGCACCATCAAGATGAACCACGGGCATCACGGGGCCAACCATCCGGTTAAGGACAAACAGACCGGAAAAGTTGAAATAACCTCGATGAACCATGGCTTCGCGGTCGACAGCCAGAGCCTTCCGGCAGGCGTGGTCGAGACTCACGTTTCGCTCTTTGATGGATCGAACTGCGGAATTCGCATGGAAAATCGGCCTGTCTTCAGTGTTCAGCACCACCCTGAGGCGAGCCCAGGGCCGCAGGACAGCTTTTACCTGTTCGAACGGTTCGCGACCTCTATGGATGCAGCCTAAAAGGTTAATTTAACTAGTTTTTAAGGCTTCTGGGTGTTCATGGACGCATCGTAAGGGATGTGAACCATGAGCACCCAAAGCCAATTGATCGACGCTCATCTGGCGCAGGCCGAGAACAGCCGCGGAAAACCTCTGTCGCGGCTCATGATAGATGGCGGACAGGTCGCCCCGCGCACCATGCTCGGCGCGCTTGCGGAATCCGCGCGCACCAACGCGCCCGTGTCCCGCGTTCTGGAGGCCGAAGGGCTTGCCAGTCGGGAGGATATTCTGGCCGCGCAGGCCAGCCACTATTCCGCCCTGATCGTCCGCCGCGAGGAAACCCCGCCGGACCCGTCGCTGGCCATGCTCCTGCCCGCCGATTTCTGTCTTCAGCACGGGGTGTTGCCCTGGGCCCGGGTCGGTGAAACGCTGCTTCTGGCCACAGCCCGGCCAGAGGAATACGAAGCGCTGCTTCAAATCCTGCCCGGCGACATGGGGCCTATGATGATGGGCCTCACCCTGGAAGCCGACATCCACGCCGAGATCGCCGTACGGCATGGGGAGGCCCTCGCCGCGCGCGCGGAGAGCTGGCGCGCCCCCGAGGACAGTTGCCGTGACATGAACCGAGCCGGGCCGACCGCCATCGTCGTGTCAGCCATCGCCGCCATGATCTGCATCGCCGGTCTTGTAATCGCGCCAGCGGTGTTCTTTGGATCGGCCCTTGCGCTCGCCCTCGGCTCACTGATCATGACGCAAGGTATGAAACTGATCGCGCTGTTTGCTGTGCCACGGCGCGGCGAACCGATCGAGCCGCCCAGATTGCCGCGGAACCCGCCGTCCATCTCGATTCTGGTTCCGCTCTACAAGGAACAGGAAATCGCCAGATCGCTCATCGCGCGCCTGACCCGTCTGACGTATCCAAAGGCGCTGCTCGATATTGTGCTGGTGCTTGAGGCAGAAGATGCCCAGACCCGCGACGCTTTGAACCGGACCGTTTTGCCGCCATGGTGCCGGGTTGTCGAGGTGCCGCCGGGTGCCGTAACGACCAAGCCACGCGCGATGAATTATGCCCTGCAATTCACCCATGGTGAGATTATTGGTGTCTATGACGCCGAGGACGCACCCGCGCCAGATCAGCTGACGCGGGTCGCGGAGCATTTCAGCCGTGCACCGCCAAATGTTGCCTGTCTTCAGGGCATCCTCGACTTTTACAACCCCCGGGCCAACTGGTTATCGCGATGCTTTGCCGTCGAATACGCGAGCTGGTTTCGTGTGTTGTTGCCCGGACTGGCGCGGATGGGCCTTGCGGTGCCCTTGGGGGGGACCACGATTTTCTTCCGGCGCGCGGCGCTGGAATCCGTGCAGGGATGGGACGCGCACAATGTGACAGAGGACGCGGACCTCGGGTTTCGCCTCGCCCGCATGGGCTTTGTGACGGAACTGATCCCGACAGCCACCCGGGAAGAGGCGAACAACCGCTTTTGGCCCTGGATCAAACAGCGGTCCCGCTGGCTCAAAGGCTATGGCATCACATGGTGGGTCCACAGCCGCCGTCCGGCCCGGCTCTGGCGCGAGCTGGGGCCGCGCCGTTTCGTTGGGATGCAGGTGCTCTTGATGGGCACGTTATTGCAATTCGCCCTGGCCCCGGTGCTTTGGTCGTTCTGGCTGGTATTGCTCGGCCTGCCGCATCCGCTGGATGGGTACCTGACCTCGGGGGCGATCCTTGGGCTGACCGTCCTGTTCCTGGCCGCCGAGGCGATTTCGATCGTGATTGGCCTCGCCGCCGTGGCGCGCAGCCCGCACCGCAACCTGACGCCCTGGGTGCCTACGCTGTTCGCCTATTTTCCGCTCGGGACCATCGCGCTCTACAAGGCTCTGTACGAAACGGTGTTCCGCCCCTTCTACTGGGACAAGACGCAACATGGCCATTCCGCTCCGGATACGCCGGCATCGGACATCCCGAACGATACATGAGACCCCGAACGCTCCAACGCCGCTCAGCCGTGTGAGAGAGAATCGAGCTTCAGCCGAGTGACAAAGGCAACGGAAATATGATCCCGCAGCGCTTGGTAGGCCGCGTCTTCATCCCGGCGCGCAATGGCGTCGACGATGGCCGAATGCTCTGACAACGCCTTCTCGCCCCGCCCTTCCGCCGCCAGCGATGTGGTCGCCATCAGCGCCATCGACCGGTGCACGAGATCAAGCTGCTGGACCAGAAAACGGTTGTGCGAGGCGAGATGAATCATCTTGTGAAACCGGCGATTCGCCCGGCTGAGCGCCGTCGGATCGTTCAGCAGAGCGCGATCTTCATCGACCATTTCCGCCAGAACCTGGATTTCCTCCTCGGTGGCATGGCGCGCCGCCAGACGCGCGGCCAGCCCTTCAAGCTCGCACCGCACCGCATAAAGCTCGGACATCTGGTTGTGATCAAGCGAGGCCACGATCAGCGAACGCCCGTCCCGCGTCAGAAGACTCTGGGTTTCGAGCCGCTGCAGCGCCTCCCGAATCGGAGTACGAGACACGCCGAAACGCTCCGCCAGCTCACTCTCCACGAGCCGATCCCCGGGCCGGTAAATCCCCCCGTCGATTGCCTCAAGAATGAGCGTATAAGCATCCTTCTGGGACGCGCGCGCCTGCGCCATGAAATTCCTCCCCTTCACATCGCGGCAACTTAGCCCTGTCCGCTCACGGCAATCAAGCAGCCCCATTGCCACAGGGCGCACCAAGGCATAGCGTCCACGCCATGGCCAAATCGTTTTTCTCTCACGTGCGTCACTGGGTCTTCGACCTCGACAATACGCTTTATCCCCCGGCGGCGCGCCTCTTCGATCAGATCGAGGTAAAGATGACGCAGTTCGTCATGCGGGCGACCGGCGCGGATCATGACACCGCTAACACTCTGCGTCGGCAGTATTGGGAGGTCCACGGCACGACGCTGGCCGGGCTGATGCGCGAGCATGATGTCGACCCCGAGGCCTACCTCGAAGAGGTGCACGACATCCAGTTTGACGCTCTGACCCCGGATCCGCATCTGGCGGAGCTGATTGCGGCCCTGCCGGGTCGCAAGATCGTCTACACCAACGGCAGTGCGCCCTATGCCGCTCAGGTTCTGCGCAGCCGCGGTCTCGACGCGGCGTTTGATGCGATCTACGGCGTGGAACATGCGGGTTACCTGCCCAAACCGGAGCGCAGCGCGTTTGAAACGGTGTTCGCGATGGACGGACTCGACCCGGACATCGGGGCGATGTTCGAAGACGACGCCCGCAATCTCGCCGCCCCGCATCAGATGGGCATGCGCACCGTGCATGTGGCGCCGGACCCGGAACCCCATCCCCATATCCATCATCACACGGACGATCTGACGGCGTTTCTGCGACGTCTTGTCTCGCGCTGAGCGGATCGGGTGCCGCCCCGGAAAACATACCGCTGAAATGCGACATTTTGTGCCTGTTACGGCGCACCGTGCACCATATGTGTCTCCTGAAATCACCCTTGCAGGAGCCAACCCATGTCGATCACCGAGACGTCCCGCACATCCGCCGCCAAGACCACCGGGTTTGATTCCGGCGAATGGATGGTCCTGCTGTTTGTGGCGCTCTTCGTTGTGGTCGTCGGTGCGATCACGGCCCTGTTCGGCCTGCCGGGGCTGGCAATGTCCGCGCTGACCATGGTGCCGATTGTCTATGCCGTGCTGATCCTGATCACCGTTGGCAAGTAAGCCGCATGGTCTTTTCCGCTGCCCCGGCCTAAATCCTCCACCAAGGAGTACGGACCATGGATCATGACATTGTCATTTCGGGTGGCGGCATCGCGGGCCTGACTGCGGCGGCGGCCTTTGCCCATGCAGGGTTTGATGTGCTTTGCGTCGATCCCGCGCCGCCAGTCACCGATGCAAAGACCGAGGGCGCGGACCTGCGCACCACCGCTTTTCTGCAGCCTGCGCGCATGTTCTTGCGGGAAGCCGGTCTCTGGCCGGGTCTTGCGCCCTTTGCGACGCCGCTGGAGGTCATGCGGATTGTCGACGCCGGCGGCGAGACTCCGGAGCCTCGGGTCATCAAGGACTTTGAATCGCAGGATATTTCAGACGAGCCTTTTGGCTGGAACCTGCCGAACTGGCTGCTCCGCCGGGAAATGGTGACCGATCTTCAGAAGCTGGAGCGCGTCACCTTCCGCCCCGGGACCGCCACCACCAGCCTGTTCACCCGCGAAGGCGAAGCACGGGTTGGCCTGTCGGACGGAACACGCGTCCGGTGCAGGCTTGTGATCGCCGCGGACGGACGCAATTCGCCAATGCGGCAGGCAGCGGGCATCGGCGTGAAGACCACACGGTTTGGCCAAAAAGCGCTGGCTTTCGCGGTGACCCATCCAATCCCGCATGGCAATGTTTCGACGGAAATCCACCGCACCGGCGGACCGTTCACGCTGGTCCCGCTGCCCGACAGGGACGGACGGCCCTGCTCTGCGATTGTCTGGATGGAGGAAGGGCCGAAGGCGGAGCGGCTCTTTGCTCTGGATGACACCCGGTTCGAGGCGGAGATGTCGGAACGCTCCTGCCATTTGCTGGGCCCGCTGACGCTGGCGTCTCGCCGCACGCTCTGGCCGATCATCGCGCAAGAGGCCGAACGCCTGAGCGGTCAGCGTCTGGCCCTCGTTGCGGAGGCCGCGCATGTGGTGCCGCCGATTGGCGCGCAGGGGCTGAACATGTCGCTGAGGGATATGACGGTTCTGCTGGAGCTCGCCAATGCGGCACCGGAGCGGCTTGGGGATGCGGCAATGCTCGATGCCTTCGAGCGCAGGCGGATGCCGGACATCCGCGCCCGTGTGGCCGGGATCACCTTGCTCAACAAGACGTCCATGATATCGGCCCCGGCGCTGCGCGACGCGCGAGCGAAGGCGCTCGATGCGCTGTACACGCTCAAACCCGTGCGCAAGACCTTGATGCAGCTGGGTCTGGGGGCGGGTTGACCACCGCCCTGCCCGATCTCAGATGACCCGATCCACCACGCGTTTGAGCCGCGCCACGGTGCCGTCAACATCATATAGCTTGTCGAGACCAAACAGCCCAAGCCGGAAGGTCGAGAAGCCCTCAGGCTCATCGCACTGCAGCGGCACGCCCGCGGCGATCTGCATGTCATGCGCGGCAAAGGCCCGGCCCGACTGGATTTCCGGATCGCTGGTGTAGCTGACCACAACCCCCGGCGCGCCAAAGCCCTCGGCGGCGACGGATTTCACGCCCTTGGCCGCGAGCATCGTCCGGACGGCATCGCCGAGCGCCCATTGCGCGCTCTTGAGCCGCGAAAACCCGTAATCCCGCGTCTCTGCCATTGTGTCGCGAAACATCTTCAGACCATCCGTGGGCATGGTCGCGTGATAGGCGTGGCCACCATTTTCATAGGCCGCCATGATCTGCTGCCACTTCTTGAGATCGACCGCGAAACTGTCGCTCTGCGTTTCTTCGAGCCGCGCCATACCGCGCTCCGACAGCATGACAAGACCCGCGCAGGGCGTCGAAGACCAGCCCTTCTGCGGCGCGGAGATCAGCACATCGACGCCGGTCGCCACCATATCCACCCAGATACAGCCCGAGGCAATACAATCGAGCACCATCAATGCGCCGACCTCATGGGCCGCCGCCGCCATCCGGGTGATGTAATCGTCCGGTAGGATCACCCCTGCGGAGGTCTCTACGTGCGGGGCAAAGACGACAGCGGGACGCAGCTCCGCGATCTTGGCTTCAACCTCCTCGATCGGTGCAGGCGCAAAGGGCGCGTCCTTGGCGTTGCCGGTCTGGCGTGCCTTCATGACCGTTGCCGATTGCGTCAGATCGGCGGATTCGATGATCTGGCTCCAGCGATAGGAAAACCAGCCGTTGCGCACCACCAGAACATCCTGACCGCGCGCAAACTGTCGCGCGACCGCCTCCATGGCAAAGGTGCCCCCACCGGGCACCAGCGCCACGCCCGAGGCATGATAAACGTCGCGCAGCATCGCCGAGATATCCCGCATGACCTGCTGGAACGTCGCTGACATGTGGTTGAGCGAGCGGTCGGTGAAAACCACCGAAAATTCGTCCATTCCATCCGGATCGACCGTCTCAAGCAAAGCACCCATGGCGCTTCCTCCTTGTTGTTCTGTCAAAAGGCGTAACGCAGCACAGAGTGCCACGACAGCCTGAAATCGCCAAAAACGTCAATCCGCAAGGAAATCTCAACCTGAATAGGCGACAGTCCGCATCGGATGATATGACAAAGAGGGCAGAATGCCTCTGACGCACCCTGCGGTCCTGACCGGCTTGCTTTGTATAATGATGGGTTTTGGCCAGTCCGGCGCTTTGCGCGCCGAACCGGTTGGCGTGTTCCTGCACGGTGGCGGCGGCAGGCCGCTTGTCGCGTTACAACGGCCCGACCCGGACGCGGGTAACACCCGCGCGGCCAGCCTGTTTGTCGGGCAGTCCGGCAACAGTTTCTTTGCGCCCCTGCCGGATCGCGCCGACGATCCGGTCCCGCGTGGCCTCACCCCGGCACGGTTCGCCGCGCCCATGGTCGGCGGCACACAGGTCGAGCGTCTGCGCCATCTGATCGCGCGCGCGGAAGCCGGACCCATGGGCTATGACGCGGTGGTCTATGCCGCGAAGATCAAGACGCCCCGGCGCCCGACCGCCATGACGATCCAGGAAATCTACACCTGGATCAAGGCGACCCCGGGACAGCATCATGCCATCGGTCGCTACCAGTTCATCCCCGCCACCCTGCGCCGCCTTGTGAACAAGCTGGGCGTCGATCCGAACACGCGTTTTTCCCCGGCAGTGCAGGACCGGCTTGCCGATCAACTGCTTCTGGAGGCCGGTTTGCAAAGCCTGATGGCCGGAAAACTGTCACGCCGGGATTTCATGAACAATATCGCAAAGATCTGGGCCGGACTGCCGAACTCGACCGGTAAATCGCACTACAGCGGCTATGCCGGAAACAAGGCAACGATGAGCTGGGCGCGGTTCGAGCGGGAAATGGCCGCGATCTTCCCCGGCTGAGCGCCGCTCCTACAGCGGACCGGCCAGACGCTCTTCGCTCAGCAAGACATTGGCATCCAGATTGCCAACCCCCGGCAAAGTCATGATCCGCCGCCGCAGAACGCGTTCGAAATCCGAAATGTCCCGCGCCACCACCCGCAGCCGGTAGTCATAAGCGCCAAGGACATGCTCCACCGTTTGCACCTCCGGGATCGCCGTCACCGCCCGTTCGAAATCCTCAAGGCTGACCCGGCCCTTCGCGGCCAGCTTCACCCCGAGAAACACAGTGACACCAAACCCGAGCGCCGCCGCGTCCACGTCAAGTCGCGCGGTCCGGAACACCCCCGCCTCGCGCAGCCGCTTGATCCGCCGCCAGCACGCCGGTTGCGACAGACCATGCGCCCGCCCGAGCGCCCCGGCACTGGCCGTCATGTCCTGCGACAACGCGCGCACCAGGGCGCGGTCGATCTCGTCAAGCACGATCACAGCGGCAGACTTTCTTGTGCTTTCAATTGCGCCACGTGCATCAACGCTTCGATATCCGCGATATGCGGCAGGGTCAGAAGACGCTCACGGTAAAGCCGTTGGTAATGCGCCATGTCACGGGCAATGACCGAGAGCCGCACGTCCACCTGCCCAAGAAAGGTCTGGATCTCAAGCACCTCCGGCACCTCGCGCGCCGCGCCAAGAAATTCGTCAAAGGCGCGCGGCTGCGTCTTGTCCAGCGTGACACGCAGGCTGACTTCCACCTCATAGCCGAGCGCGGGCCAATGGATGACCCCGCGCACACCGCGCAACACCCCCTTGTCGCGCAACCTGTCGAGCCGCCGCGCCAGCGTCGAGGCGGTGACCCCTGCGCGCTCCGCCAGATCGGACGCAGCAGACTCAGGCGCGGACTGGTAATAGCGCAGTATGCGCCGATCCGTATCATCAAGCATGAAAACACCGGGAAAGACCGATTTGACGAATTGTTCTTCTTCTCTTTCTCAAATACTCAATCGAAACGCAAACACTCTCGCGCTCCGGCGCGTAGAGTGCGCGTCAATCAACAACACCAAAGAGACGTTGAAGGAAGGACCAAACCCATGCGCGTTTACTATGACCGTGACTGTGATGTGAACCTCATCAAGGACAAGAAAGTCGCCATTCTCGGCTACGGCTCCCAGGGCCACGCCCATGCGCTGAACCTGCGCGACAGCGGTGCCAAGAATGTTGCCGTCGCCCTGCGCGAAGGCTCTGCCTCGGCCAAGAAATGCGAAGCCGAAGGCCTTCAGGTCATGGGCATCTCCGAAGCCGCCGCCTGGTGCGACGTGATCATGTTCACCATGCCCGACGAACTGCAGGCAGAGACCTACAAAAAGTACGTGCATGACCACCTGAAGGAAGGCTCCGCCATTGCCTTCGCCCATGGTCTGAACGTGCACTTCGGCCTGATCGAGCCGAAGCCGGGTGTCGACGTCATCATGATGGCGCCCAAAGGTCCGGGCCACACCGTGCGCGGCGAATACACCAAGGGCGGCGGCGTGCCCTGCCTCGTGGCCGTGAACAACGACGCCACCGGCAAGGCGCTGGAGATCGGCCTGTCCTACTGTGCCGCCATCGGCGGTGGCCGGTCCGGGATCATCGAAACCAACTTCCGCGAAGAGTGTGAAACCGACCTCTTCGGTGAACAGGCGGTTCTCTGCGGCGGTCTTGTCGAGCTGATCCGCATGGGCTTCGAGACGCTGGTCGAAGCGGGCTATGCTCCGGAAATGGCGTATTTCGAGTGCCTGCACGAAGTGAAGCTGATCGTGGACCTGATCTACGAAGGCGGCATCGCCAACATGAACTACTCGATCTCCAACACGGCCGAGTATGGCGAATACGTCTCCGGCCCGCGCATCCTGCCCTACGAAGAGACCAAGGCACGGATGAAGGCGGTTCTGACCGACATTCAATCCGGCAAGTTCGTGCGTGATTTCATGCTCGAAAACGCCGTCGGCCAGCCGTCTTTCAAGGCGACCCGCCGCATCAACGACGAGCATCAGATCGAAGCCACCGGCGAGACTCTGCGCGGCATGATGCCGTGGATCTCCGCTGGCAAGATGGTCGACAAGTCCAAGAACTGATCCCGACCAAAGGGTCAGGGTTCGGGGCGGCGCGTCAAGGCGCCGCCCTTTTTTGCAGATACCCGAAACCATGATGTCCCGAACGCCCCCGACGCCAGAGATCCGCCCTGCCGGACCCGAACACGCGGACCAGATTTTCAGCGCGGCCGAAACCACCTTCGAGCTGCACCGCGCGCACCGTCCGGGACAGGAAAAGACCTTTGAAGGGTCGGATCTGCAAGCGTTTCTGTGCCAGGGCTTGAATCGGTACGGACAGCACCGCGTCTTTGCCGCGTTTCTGAATGCCCGTCTCATCGGGTACATGCTCATCAGCGCACCAAAGCCGGGCAGCGCCCTGGCCTTCGTAAACGACATCTGGGTGCACGAACGTCACCGTGGCAAAGGCATTGCGCCGAGCCTTCTGGCTGAGGCCATCCGCAACCAGGAAGATGCCGGGTGGGGCTATCTCGCCGCAACGATCGCCGATTGGAATACTGCGTCCCTCGGAGCCTTCCGCCGGGCCGGGTTTCTTGAATGGAAGAACCACGGCCTCAAGGATGATGGCCACGGCTTTCACATCCTGGTTAGACCGCGCAGGGGAAAGGTCCTGCCCAGGCCTCTCCTGCGCTGGTTCTGGCTGCTTGGGGCGGTCCCTGTTCTCATCGCCTTCGCCCTGAGCGTCCTGACCCTCTGACCCTCTGACCCTCTGACCCTTCGAAATCCGTCTCGCGCCAAAGGGCGCAACGTGGTCAAAATGGACTTTTCGCCATTTGCGTGTATAGTTCCCGGACTTTCATCAGTTTTCCCGGAGGTCCATTTCATGTTCCGCATTTCCCTCATCGCTGCGGCCATCTGCATGGCCAGCCAATCCCCGGCGGTCGTTGTCGGCGGCGCGCTTACTGGAGGCGGCGCGCTCACGAATGGCGGCAGTTTCATCGAACTGACAGGCAGCAGCCTGTCCGGCATTTCGGTCGGCAACGACAACTTCAACGATTTCAACGTGTACGCCTTCAATGAGGATCAGAACATTACGATTCCCTCGCCGATTTCCGTCAACGTCGGCACCTCTCCGACAACCGGCCAGATTGTGGCAAGCCATTACGTGCTCTTTGATCCGCTGAACACCACGAGCGCCGTCGGCTATGTCCTCTTTGATGCCGAGATTTACGGGATTGCCACCTCCACGACCAATCTCAATAACTCCGATTTCCTGATCAACAACTCCGTAACCTATGAGAATCCCTCGCTACGCGGGCTTGAAGGCGGCGACAGCGTTACGATCAACGCCAGCAATCCGTTTCGGCTGGATTTCGATTTCACGGCCAGCAGTCCGGGCGATTACGTCCGGGTTTTCACCATGGAATCGCCGATGGCCGCTGTCCCCATTCCCGCTGGCGGGCTGCTCCTGCTTGGTGCCCTTGGCGCCGGGGCCGCGACGCTGCGGCGCAGGCGCAATCCGGCAGGCTGACAGCCTCTTGCCGGGGGCGGCAATCCGGTCTACGCCGCCTCCATGCAGACACCTGACATTACACCCCGCAGCTGGGCCATGGTATTGGCGCTTGGCTTCGTCTGGGGCGCGACATTCCTGTTCATGGAGATTGCCCTCCGTGGCATCACGCCGCTCTGGCTCGCCGCCGGGCGCATCGGCTTTGCCATGCTGCTGACCGTCGTGATCTGGCGCATGCTTGGCGGCAAACTCTTTCTCTCACAGGAAAAAGCCTGGGGCGCGTTGATCGTTGTGGGGGTCCTGTCCACCGCCGTTCCCTTCGTGCTGCTGTCATGGGGGTTACAGTATGTGACCTCCGGTTTCGCCGGTGTGTCGATGGCCGCCGTGGCGTTGATGGTGCTGCCGCTTGCGCATTTTTTCGTACCGGGAGAGCGCATGACCCTGCGCCGGTTGATCGGCTTCCTGGTCGGCTTTGCCGGGGTGGCCATTCTGATCGGCCCCGAAGCGCTGGCGCAAAGTGGAGAGGCGCTGGAGCCGCTTGGCCGGCTGGCCTGTCTCGCTGCGGCGGGCTGCTATGCCGTCAGCTCGGTCACGATGCGGCGGATGCCACCGGTGGACAGTTTCGGCCTCGCCGCCGTGCCCCTGATCATCGGCAGCGCCTTTGTCATTCCACTGGCCTGGCTGCAGGAAGGTCCGCCCCCCCTGCCCGATCAGCAAACGCTGCTTGTGGTGGCGATTCTGGGGCTTCTGCCCACCGCCGGGGCCAACCTGTTACGGGTGCTGGTGATCCGCAGCGCCGGGCCGGTGTTCATGAGCCTGACGAATTATCAGGTGCCGCTGTGGTCGGTGTGCCTCGGGGTCTTGCTGCTCGGCGAGCCGCTGCGCCCGAGCCTGCTCATCGCGCTGGTGCTGATCCTCGCCGGAGTGTTCGTGAGCCAGTGGGGCGCGCTCAGACGCCTGTTCGGACGGTAGGCGCGACCTTTTCCGCCGCGCCATCTGAGTGTCTCAGCCGTCCAGTTTCGTCAGATCCGCCACCTGCAGGCAGGTCTTGCGGATCGTGCCGAGCAGGTTCAGGCGATTGCGGCGGACGATCTGGTTCTCCGAATTGACCTGCACCGCCTCGAAAAAGGCATCAATGGGCACGCGCAGACCTGCCATGGCTTCCATTGCCGATGCGAAATCTTCCTCGGCCATCGCGGGCTTGATTGTCTCATCTGCCGCCTCCAGCGCGGAAAACAGCGCCTTTTCCGCGTCTTCCTCGGCGAACTTGATGTCCGCCCCAAAGGAATATTCAACGCCATCGGCGCTTTCTGCCTGAGACAGGATGTTGTTCGCCCGCTTGAAGCCCTGCACGAGGTTCGTGCCCTCCTCGGAGCCGACCATGGCCTGCAACGCCTGAGCGCGTTTCACCAGCAGCGTCAGATCGTCTGCGTTCGGCATGGCAAGGCAGGCGTCGATGACGTCGTGGCGGATGCCTTGGTCGCGCAGGAAGACTTTCAGTCGGTCGTGGATGAAGGAGAGGAGGTCGGCGGCGATATCGTTAAGGTGGCGCTTGAAGGCGGTAAAAAGCTTCAAAGAGTTGTCAGAGAAATTATTGTTTTTTTCCTCTTCTGCTGCGTCAAAGCGAACAACCCAATCAATCAGGCTTTCGTTTTCTTCGCCTGGTTCCCAAAGCAAAAAGCGGACACACTCCATCAGAGCTTCCACAGGGGCGAGCATCTCTTGATTATCGAAAATATCGAGGCATTCATCGATAGTACGTGTGACTGCGGCCAAATTGTCGGCGATCTTTTCGGCAAGCTCTGCCCTTTCGACTTTATCCCTTGAGTCAATTATGTCGTCTGCAAGTTGGTAACCAATCGCGTTGTAAACATCATACCGGTCCAATCTGAGCGCTGTAGTCTGGACTATTTGTTGCAGAAGGATTTTGTGCAGGCCAACCCGCAGCCCATTCCCCACAATCAACCGAATGACACCCAAGGCCGCGCGGCGCAGCGCAAACGGGTCTTTCGAGCCGGTCGGCTTTTCGTCGATGGCCCAAAAGCCGGTTAGCGTATCGAGTTTGTCGGCCAGCGCCACGGCGACGGAGGTCGGCGCGGTGGGCACATCATCGGACGGGCCGAGCGGCGAATAATGCTCTTGAGCAGCCGCTGCGACGTCCGCCGGCAGCCCTGCGGCCTCGGCGTAATACCGCCCCATGAGCCCCTGCAATTCGGGGAATTCAAAGACCATTTCAGACGAGAGGTCGGCCTTTGCCACCTCTGCCGCCTGCCCGGCGCGATCTGCATCCGCGCCGATCAGCGGCGCGATTTCCCGGGCCAAGGCGGCGATACGATCGATGCGCTCCTTCTGGCTCCCGAGTTTGTTGTGGAAGGTCACGTTCGACAGCCGGTCCGTCCAGGCCGTCAGCCCCGCGCCCGTCGCCACGCGCAGATCGTTCTCCCAGAAAAACTTCGCATCCGACAGACGCGCGGCGAGCACCTTTTGGTTGCCCGCCAAGATCGTCGCGCCATGGTCGGCGGTTTCGATATTGGCGACGGTCACGAATTTCTCGATGCGGCCTGTCTTGGGGTTCTTCACGGAAAAGAACTTCTGATGTTCCTTCATCGAGGTTTGCAGCACCTCCGGCGGCAGGCCGAGGAAGTCCTCGCCAATCGCCCCCACCAGCACAACGGGCCATTCGACCAGCCCGGCCACCTCGCGCAGCAGCCCGGCGTCCTCGACCACCTCCAGCCCTTGGGCAAAGGCCTGCGATGTGGCCTCCTGCCAGATGGCATCGGCCCGCTCTGCGGGGTTCAGCATGACCTTGGCTCGCTTCAGTTTGGCCTCGTAATCCTCGAAAGACGACACATCGAAGGCGCCGTTGCCCATGAAACGGTGGCCTTCGGTGGTTTGCCCGGACAGGATGCCATCAATGTCGAGCGGAACAACCTCGGCCCCGGCCTCATCGGTCAGAATACACACAATACGGTGCAGCGGACGCACCCAGCGCAGACTGCCCCGCCCCCAACGCATGGACTTCGGCCACGGGAAGGTGCGGATCGCCTTCTCCAGAACCTCGGCCACGATGGCATCGGCCTTGCGGCCCGGCGTTGTGACCTTTGCGTAATAGAAGCTGCCCTTCTTTTCCTCGCGTTCTTCGAGATCCTCGCGCGCGACCCCGGCCCCGCGCATGAACCCTTCCAGCGCCTTTTCCGGCGCGCCGACTTTCGGGCCACGGCGCTCCTCGGTCAGCGTCGGGCTTTCAGCGGTCAGCCCCTCGATGGTCAGAGCAAGACGGCGCGGCGTGCTGAAGGCGGCGGCCCCGGAATAGGTCAGACCGGCCTCGACGAGGCCATCGGTCACCATCTTTTTCAGGTCATCACCGGCCTTGCCCTGCATGCGGGCCGGGATTTCTTCGGAAAAGAGTTCGATCAGAAGGTCGGGCATGGGTTCACCGGCAGAAGCGCCCGCGCCGGAGCACGGGCTGGGATGGATTTGCCTTGGTGATTACCGGGCAGCGCCCCGAGGGGCAAGCGGTTAGGCCAACGCCTCGTCGAGCTTGCCTTCCGCTTCGAGCTTTGCCCGGCGCGCCATGGTCATCACGTCCGGTCCGGCGCGGCGCGGAATGACGCGATACACGCCTTCGATGACGTTCTCGACCGCGAAGGCCACGAGGCCCAGACCAACAACCGCCAGCAAAATTCTGCCGTAGGCGACCTGCCGGATTTCGCCCAAAGCCTGCCCGAGGCCGCCCGCTTCGGAGGCGTTGGCAGTGAGCCCGGCAAAGACGATCAGAATGCCGATGATCCCGATCACCGCCCCCTCTGCAATGCAGCCGAATTTCAGCACCGGATCAAGGCGACGCGTGGTCCTGGTGACACGGATGTGCTCTTTGTATTTCTCGGCGATGCCTTTGTAGGCGTAGTAAATCCCGGCGCCGATCGTCACGAGCCCGACCCCGGCCACAACCCACTTCCCATAAGGCAGTTCCATGATGCGTTGCACGGCGCTCTGTGTACCGCCGCCACCGGAGCCGCCCTGCCCCAAAGCGAGACTGATCACGGATACTCCGATCCCGGCATGGATCAAACCGGTGATTGTCAGACCGGCGCGAGCCAGAATGCCCTTCGCATCGTGGCCATAATCCTCAAGGTCCATCCAGGCATCGACAAGACGCCAGAGTGTATAGGCAAACAATCCCAGACCCACGGCAAAGAGCAATGGCGTGCCCCAGGGTTCGGACTTCAGGTCCGCCAGGGCATCGGTGGTCCCCTGCGCCGCGCCGCCTTTGATCGCAGCCGTGACGGCAAGCGCGCCCACCACGGTGTAAACGGCGGCGCGGGCAAAGTACCCGGCACGCATGACGGGAACGACCCAGGCGGGGGCTTTGTCGGGCATGATTGTCTCCTCGGTTGAAGAGAGAGCGCGCGAACCTCCTGTTTTGTTCCCGACACAGGGCGCATCAAGAGCGGCGCAGAGCCTGCGTCAGTCGCGCTCGGGGCAATCGTCGCCCAGCGGCGTGCCGTCATAGGCCTTGTCACCGCATTCGTTGATTTCCTGCCAGACATAGCCGCGCCCATCGTCGGTAATGGCGACGACGCGGTCGATCCCGAACTCGATGTTGCGCTGCCCGGCAAAGACCAGCGCGCTGCCCGCGTCGATCTGTTCGCCAATCATCGCGGCGTCAAAACACTCGAACCAGTCCGGCGCGAGCCGGGGCTCGGCCCCTTCGTAGGGTTCATAGGTTTCGGTCATCATCGGCAACGACATCGTGGTGGTGAAGCAGGCGCGATACCGGATCGGAGAGCTGTCCGCGTCGATGGCTGTGAAGCTGTCGTAGAGGATCGGCTCCGGCTCACCGGTGACGAGGTTGGTCAGCAGAACATCGGTTGTGCCATTGGCCTCGACCGGCTCATAATACTGGTAAACCTGCGCGTAATAGACCACCGCGCCAAAGGCCAATGCACTGATCACGATGGCCCCCGCCATGATTTTCCCGATCACGCGGCGTTCCCCCCGGCGTCCGTCAGCACAAAGGCATCGGCGCATTGCTTGGCCAACGCCCGGACGCGGCCGATGTAGGCCTGCCGTTCGGTCACGGAGATGACGCCGCGGGCGTCGAGCAGGTTGAAGATATGGCTGGCCTTGATGCATTGGTCATAGGCCGGATGCGCCATGATGATGCGCTTGTCAGTTTTCTGGTCGATGTGCTCCTGCGCGAGGATGGACGCGCACTCGGCTTCGGCGTTTTCGAAGTCCTTGAACAGCTTGTCGGTGTTGGCCACGTCGAAGTTATGGCGCGAGTATTCCTCTTCCGTCTGGCGGAACACGTCACCATAGCTCAGCGGGATCGGCGCGCTCGGGTCGTTGAACGGCATCTCCATCACGTGATCGACGCCGAGCACATACATCGCCAGACGTTCCAGACCATAGGTCAGCTCGCCCGAAACCGGGTGGCAATCATGTCCGCCAACCTGCTGGAAATAGGTGAATTGCGAGACTTCCATCCCGTCACACCAGACCTCCCAGCCAAGGCCCCATGCCCCCAAGGTCGGGCTCTCCCAATCGTCCTCGACAAAGCGCACGTCGTGCAGGCCGAGGTCGATGCCGATGGCCTCAAGCGAGCCAAGATACAGCGCCTGAAGATCGGGCGGCGACGGTTTGATCAGCACCTGATACTGATAATAGTGCTGCAGCCGGTTGGGATTTTCGCCATAGCGGCCATCAGTGGGACGGCGAGAGGGCTGGACATAGGCTGCGGCCCAGGCCTTCGAGCCGAGCGCGCGCAGCGTCGTGGCCGGGTGGAAGGTGCCCGCGCCCACTTCCATGTCATAGGGCTGCAGCACGGCGCAGCCCTTCGCGGCCCAGTATGTCTGAAGCCGCAGGATGATTTCCTGGAAACTGCGCGGTTTGAGGCTGGTCTCGGCCATGACGTCCTTCCCGATCCTGATTGACGCCTGATTAGGCACAGCAGGGGCGAATATCAACCCGAATGGCGCGTGCCGGGACGTTCCGGCGCAGCACCAAAGTGTAGCGGGTGTACAAGAGATCACCCGGAATTGAAAAGGTAAGGATATTTTGACGTGCGCGCCACGGGGCATCTGTTAAACAGGATTGCACCACGAGACATGGAACAGTCGACCCAGAGGTCCAATCAGTAATGAAAACAAGTATTTTTGCGGCCCTTGCGGCAGCGAGCATCGCCGCAGGCGCTGCATTTGCCCAAGAAGACAGAGTGTATATCCAGGTCGAGGCGCGCACCAGTCTGAACGGTGCCCAACAAAGCATCCGGAATTTTTCCGAAGAATTTCAGGACGTAAACGGATTCGCACTTGGCGGCGGGTGGTATGGCGTGGCGCTTGGCCCGTTCTCCCGCGCCGATGCGGAGGCCCGCCTCGGTGAGTTGCGACGTGCCGGTGCGATCCCGCCCGATTCCTACCTTGAAACCGAAAGCTCCTATGGTCAGCAGTTCTGGCCGGTTGGCGCGCAGGTCGGACAGAGCGATGTGGTTCAGCCCGAATCCGATCCGGCAGCCACCGCCCCGGTGCCCGAAGCGCCCGTGATTGCACAAGCCGACACCGCTGCGCCGGACCCCGCACCCCAGGTCGCGCCCGAGCCAGCGCCAGAGCCGGAGGAAACCGTCCGCGAGGCCCGCGCCTCCGAACGCAGCCTGACCCGCGCGGAACGCGACGAGCTTCAGATCGCGCTGCGGTGGGCCGGGGTCTACAACGCCCGAATCGACGGAGCCTTCGGCGCCGGCACGCGCCGGGCCATGGCCGCATGGCAAAGCGCCAACGGCCTTGAGGCCACCGGCGTTCTGACCACGCGCCAGCGCGCACAGCTCCTTGGCCAGTATTACGCCATTCTCGAAGGAATGGGCATGGCCCGCGTTGCGGACGCCCGCACCGGCATCACCATGGAACTGCCGATGGGCGTGGTGGAATTCGACCGCTACGAGGCTCCGTTTGCCCTGTTCAAATCACGCGGCGATCTTGGCGCCCAGGTGCTGCTGATCTCGCAACCGGGCGACCGGCAGACCATGAACGGCCTCTACGAGATCATGCAGACGCTCGAAATCGTACCTCTGGAGGGTACGCGCGCGCGTGAAAGCGACGGATTCGTGCTGACCGGTCAGAACGACCGCATCCACAGCCACACCGAAGTCGGCCTGAGCAATGGCGCGCTGAAAGGGTTCACACTGATCTGGCCGGCGGGCGACGAGGACCGCCGCGAGCGCGTGCTTGGCCTGATGAAAGCCAGCTTCGAGCGGACGGGCGGCGTGCTCGATCCCGCCACGGTCACCGATCAGGGGCAGTCGGTCGATCTGGTCTCCGGCCTCAAGGTGCGAAAGCCCAAAGGCTCTGCCTCCGGTTTCTTCATCGACACGCGCGGCGCGGTCCTGACCAGCGCCGACACGGTGGCCAATTGCGAGCGTGTGACGCTCGAAGGGGCCTATGACGCGGAGGTCGTGGCTTCCGATGCTGCCCTTGGCGTTGCCGTCCTGCGCCCCACAAGCACCCTCGCCCCGCGCAAGGTGGCTCAGTTCAACGTGGACGCCCCGCGCCTGCAATCGGAGGTTGCCGTTTCCGGCTATTCCTTCGGCGGTGTTCTCGGCGCGCCCTCGCTGACCTTCGGCACGCTGGAGGATCTGCAGGGGCTGGGCGGAGAGCAGCAGCTCAAGCGCCTCGCACTGGCCTCCATGCCCGGCGATGCGGGCGGGCCGGTTTTTGATACCGGCGGCACGGTCGTCGGCATGCTGCTTCCGCGCGAAGAGGACGGCACCCGCCGCCTGCCGGAAGGTGTGAGTTTCGCCACCAAACCGGTGCAAATCCTCGAATTCCTGCGCGCGCAGGGCATTCAACCGATCGCCCGCGGCACCTCCAGCCCCATGGAACCCGAGGACCTGACGGCGCTTGGCAGGGACATGACCGTGCTGGTGAGCTGCTGGTAAGCACCGAACCACCACCGGCAAATTTCCAAGGAGCGGTCCCACGGGGCCGCTCTTTTTGTGTGCGGTCGCGACGTTATTCCAACTTGCGCGAACGCCGCGCAAAGTTATTGTGACAATCATGACCCACGCCGCACCGCAGAAACCGGCCGAAGACAGCCGCGATGTGACTGTAATAACGTCCACTTCTCCCATGGCCTCAAGCAGCCACGGGGGCCGGGCGAAGTGTCTGCAGCGGCTTGTCCGGCTCGAATTGCCGGTTCCGCACACCGTGGCGCTGTCTTTCGACGCGGTGCATGGCATCGCTGCGGGTAATTTGCCCGATGTCGAGGCCCTGGTGGACAGCTTCCCGAACGGTGCGCTGCTCTGTGTGCGCCCCTCGTCCGAGGACCCCGATTGGGGCGGCCCCGGCGCCATGCTCAACATCGGCATGAACGACGCGCGCTTTGTGGAACTCTCGGACCGCATCGGGGCGGAGGCTGCCGCTCTGCTCTACCTGCGTTTTGTGCAGGGCTATGCGATCCATGTTGCGCGGCTCGACCCCGACATGTTCGACGATATCGAAGAGGCCGGGCACGAAGGCCTCTCCGCCGCCCTCGCCGCCTATGAAGAAGAGGCCGAAGAACCCTTTCCCCAGGACCCCGCAACGCAGCTGCGCGAAGTGCTCCGCTCCATGGCCCGCGCCTGGGAGGGCACGACCGCGCGGCTGTTGCGGCAGGCTCGCGGCGCGCCCACGGATGCGGGGCTCGGCCTCGTTGTGCAACAAATGGCGCTTGGCGTCGGTCAGGGCGAATGCGGCTCCGGTGTGCTGCAGCTTGTCGACAGTGTCACTGGCCTGCGCCAGATCACCGGGCGTTACCTGAGCCAGAGCCAGGGCCGCGAGGCGCTGGAGCGCGGCTGCCAAAGCCTGTACCTGACCCGCGATCCCCGTGGCCCGTCGCTCGAAGAGCTTGCGCCGGAAGCCTTTGAGGCGCTCAAGGCCCATGCCGAGCTGATGCGCCGCAAACTGCGGGCGGAAATGCAGATCGAATTCACGCTCGAAAACGGCCGGCTGCACATTCTCGACGGGGTGCGTGTCGACCGCTCGCCCCGCGCCGCCGTGCGTATCGCGGTCCGGCTTGCCGAGGATGGCATCATCCCGCCGCAGGAGGCGCTGATGCGCGTCGATCCGCACTCACTCTCCGAGCTGCTGCACCGGCAAGTCGCCCCGGACGCGCGGCGCGATGTCATCGGACAGGGCATCGCCGCCTCGCCCGGGGCCGCCACCGGAAAGATCGTGTTTTCCGCCGCCGAAGCGCAGGCCAGCGCCGCGCGCGACGAGGCCTGCATTCTTGTCCGCCGCGAAACCGCCCCGGAAGACATTCGCGGCATGCATGCCGCCGTTGCCGTGCTGACCGAACGCGGCGGCATGACCAGCCACGCCGCCGTCATCGGACGCGGGCTTGGCCTGCCCTGCGTCGTTGGCGCCGCCCGCATGAAATTCGGGCTCAAGCGCAAGATCCTGGTTGCGGAGGATGGCCGCACCTTCCGCGAGGGCGACGTGATCACCATCGACGGCACCCGGGGCCAGATCCTCGCCGGTGCGCCGCGCATGATCGAGCCGGTGCTCGATGACAGCTTCCAGACGCTCATGGGATGGGCTGACGAGGCCCGCGACATCGGCGTGCGCGCCAACGCCGACACCCCCGCCGACGCCGCCACTGCCCGCAATTTCGCCGCGCAGGGCATCGGCCTGTGCCGCACCGAACACATGTTCTTCGAAGAAGATCGCCTGACGTCCATGCGCGAAATGATTTTCGCCGACAGCCCCAAGGATCGCGAGGCTGCGCTCGCCGTGCTGCTGCCCATGCAGCGCACCGATTTCACCGAGCTTTTTCGCATCATGGAGGGACTGCCCGTCTGCATCCGCCTGTTCGACCCGCCGCTGCATGAATTTCTGCCCACCAGCCGCGCCGGTCTGCGCGATCTGGCCGAAGCGCTGGATCTTCCGGTCTCGGACGTGACCCGCCGGGTCGAGGCCATGGGCGAATACAACCCCATGCTCGGCATGCGCGGTGTCCGGCTTGGGATCACGGTGCCGGAAATCTACGATATGCAAGCCCGCGCCATCTTCGAGGCGACGCTCGACGCCAGCCGCGACGGCGCGCCGGTTGTGCCGGAAATCATGCTGCCGCTGGTCTCTGCCAAGCGCGAGGTGGAAATCCTGCGGGCCAGGATCGACGCCGTCGCCGCCAGTGTCCGTGCTGAACGCGACGCGGATTTCGATTATCGCCTCGGCGTGATGGCCGAAACGCCCCGTGCCTGTCTGCGCGCCGACGAAATCGCGCAGCACGCCAATTTCCTGTCCTTTGGAACCAACGACCTGACCCAGATGGCCTATGGCCTCTCACGCGACGACGCCGGACGTTTCATGTCGGCCTATGTCCAGCAGGGCGTGTTTCCCGAGGACCCCTTCCACGTGCTCGACATCGAAGGCGTCGGCGAGCTTGTCGCCATCGGGGTCGAGCGGGGACGCCAGGCGCGGCGCGATCTGACCGTCTCGATCTGCGGCGAGCACGGCGGCAATCCCGAATCGATCCAGTTCTGCCGCGCCCTCGGCATGAACTATGTCAGCTGCTCGCCCTTCCGGGTGCCCGTCGCGCGCCTCGCGGCGGCACAGCTCGCCATCCGCGACCGCCTGGGCGAGAACGTCTGAGCGCGTCCTGCCATCAGGCGGCCGTATCCGGCCTGTGATCAGCCCAGACAGGCCTCCACCTGAGCGGCGAAGTCCTCACCGCGCTTTTCGAAGTTGTCGTATTGATCAAAGCTGGCCGCGGCGGGCGCAAGCAGCACCACGTCCCCTTCCTCAGCCTCGGCCACAGCTTGCGCCACGGCCCGCTCCATGGTTGTGCAAATTTCCGCCTCCACCCCGGGAAGCCCCAGCGCAAAGGTCTCCGCCTCCCGGCCGATCACGTAAGCCTTGGTCACATGCGGCAGACCGGGCGCCAGCGCCGCCAGCCCCCCCTCCTTCATCAACCCACCGCAGATCCAGCGGATGTTGCCGAACGCCAGCAGCGCCTTGAGCGCGCTGTCCACATTGGTCGCCTTGCTGTCGTTGACATAGCGCACCCCGCCCGCCTCGGCGATGGTCTGGCTGCGATGCGGCAAGCCCTTGAAACTGTGCAAACCGGCCTCGATTTCGCGCGGGCCGAGGCCAAGTGCCCGACACGCCGCATAGGCCGCGCAGGCATTTTGATGGTTGTGCGCCCCCGGCAGGCCGCCGATCCCGCGCAGGTCGATGGATGCCACCTGACGCCCCTTGCGCCATTCCGTCAGGAATCCCTTGCGCGCAAAAACCTGCCAGCCCGGGCCGCTCAGCTTCTGACCCGACGAGATGCGGATCACGCGATCATCCCCCGGTCCTTCCGCCATCTGGTTCGCCAGATACCGGCCCTCCGGCTCATCGACCCCGATCACCGCGCGATCCGGCCCGCCTTCGGAAAACAACCGCCGCTTGGCCGCGAAATACCCGCCAAGTCCGGCATGCCGGTCAAGATGGTCCGGGCTGAGATTGGTAAGCACTGCAACATCCGGCGTCAGCGCCCGCGCCAGATCGGTCTGATAGCTCGATAATTCCAGAACAACGACACTGCCGTCTTCAAGTGGATCGATGTCCAGCACGCCGCGCCCGATGTTGCCCGCCAATTGGCTGTCACGCCCCGCCGCGTGCAGGAGGTGATGGATCAGCGCAGAGGTGGTGGATTTGCCGTTGGAGCCGGTCACCGCGATGACCTTGGGCATGCGATCGAAGGCCTCCCACCCGTGCCCCATTGACCGGAAGAACAGACCGATGTCGTTATCCACCGGCACACCGGCTTCCATCGCGGCGGCAATCACCGGGTTCGGCGCGGGGTAAAGATGCGGAATGCCCGGCGAGACAATCAACGTGGCCAGATCCGCAAAGGCGGCCGGGCGTGTCATCTCTCGCGCCTCGAACCCCTCTTCCTCGGCCCGCGCCCGCGCCGCCGGATTGTCGTCCCAGACCATCACCTCTGCGCCGCCCTCGCGCAGCGCGCGCGCCGCCGACAGCCCCGAGCGCCCAAGGCCCAGAACCGCCACTGTGTGGCCTTCAAATCCAACGACTGGAATCATGTCCGATTTCCCCATGGCCAGGCGGGGCGGCTCTCACGGCCCACCCCACGTCTTCCTGGCAAAATACTCAAATGCAACGCCGCCACAAGCGGCCCGTCCGTCCCCGCCGCTCCGATCGCGCAGCGCGCCCGCCCGAGGACGTCGCCGGAGGCGAAAGGACGAGACAACCAGCGCGCCGAAGGCGCACCGCCAGATCACACCCGCTCAGCGCACCTTCAGCGTGGCGAGGCCCACAATGGCGAGGATCAGAGAGATGATCCAGAACCGGATCACGATCTGCGGCTCGGCCCAGCCTTTTTTCTCGTAGTGGTGGTGGATCGGTGCCATCAGGAATACGCGTTTTCCGGTGCGCTTGAAGTAGAGCACCTGGATGATCACGCTCAGGGCCTCAACCACGAACAGACCGCCAACAATGGCCAGGACAAGCTCGTGCTTGGTCGCCACGGCAATCGCGCCAAGCGCGCCGCCAAGCGCCAGAGAGCCGGTATCGCCCATGAAGACCGCCGCCGGCGGGGCATTGTACCACAAAAAGCCAAGCCCACCGCCGACAACACCGGCAGCAAAGACAAGGATCTCCCCCGTGCCCGGCACATAGTGCACGTCAAGATATTCGGTAAAGTCGACGCGCCCCACCGCATAGGCAATCACGCCCAGCGTCGAGGTCGCGATCATCACCGGCATGATCGCCAGACCGTCAAGCCCATCGGTCAGGTTTACCGCATTGGCCGATCCGACGATGACGATGATTGCGAAGGGCACAAACAGATAGCCGAGGTTGATCAGCGTATCCTTGAAAATCGGCAGCGCCAGTTGATAGGTCAACTCCGCCGGGTGGAACTGCGCAGCCCAGAACCCGGCAAGGCCCGCAATCAAAAAACCCAGCAAAAGCCGCACCTTACCGGACACGCCCGCGGTGTTCTGCTTCGAGACCTTGGCATAGTCATCGGCGAAACCAATGGCGGCATAGGCCACCGTCACAAACAGCACCATCCAGACGAACGGATTGTCCAGGCGCGCCCAAAGGAGCGTCGATGTCGTCAGCGCCCCGATGATCAGCAGACCGCCCATGGTCGGCGTGCCCGCCTTGATGAAATGCCCCTCCGGCCCGTCCGTCCGGATCGGCTGGCCCTTGCCCTGCCGTTTGCGCAGAACGTTGATGAGCGGCAGGCCGAAAATGAACCCGAAGATCAGCGCCGTCAGGAAAGCGCCGCCCGCACGGAAGGTGATATAGCGGAAAAGATTGAAGAAATCTCCCCCGTCGCTCAGTTCCGTCAGCCAGTAGAGCATTTCCGTCGTCCTTACGTCTCTAGGTTCGCTGGGCCTTGGCCCATTTTGCGGATTGCGTCAACCACGCGGGCCAGCCCCATCGAAAGCGAGCCCTTTACCAGCACAACGTCGCCCGCATCAAGCCCGTGGCCCAAACCCTCCACCATGGACCCAGCGTCGGGCTCCCATCGGCCGCGTTTTTCCTCGGGCAATGCCTCCCACAGGTGCCGCATGAGCGGACCGATGCAGTGCACGCGCGCGATTCCGGCCATCGCAGGCAGATCCGCAATGGCGGCATGCAGTGCGGCTTCGCTCTGCCCCAGTTCCTTCATGTCTCCGAGGATGGCGATGCGGCGGCCTGTGCCAACCCGGCCAACTTCGTCCACCGGCACTGCCGCCGCCAGCACCTCCAGCGCCGCCCCAAGCGAGGCGGGATTGGCGTTATACGCATCGTCGATCAGTTCGAGCGAGAACTCGGGCCGCGCGATATCGAGGACGATCCGCTCGCGCGCGCCGCGCCCCGCGCCGGGGTTCCATTGCGCCAGCGCCATCACGGCCTCCGCCCGGTCCAGCTCCAGCGCATCGACCACCGCCAGCACCCCCATGGCGTTCAGCGCGAAATGCCGCCCCGGCACCATCACCTTGTACAGCACCCCATGCGCGCCGATCTGGCCATGGGCCACGGTCACGGTATCGCGCAGAGTGACATCGGCCACGCGGTGCGTGTTGCCGGATTTCTCTCCGAATTCATAGACATGCGCCGCGTGCGCACGGGCGGCCTCGCGCAGGATGTCACTGACAGTCAGATCACCGTTGAGAACGGCGGTGCCGCCCTCCTCCAGCCCGTCGAAGATCGCCGCCTTCTCCCCGGCGATGCCTTCAAGGCTTTCGAAAGCTTCAAGGTGCGCGGGCGCGACAATCGTGATCATCGCCACATGCGGGCGGGCAAAGCAGGCCAGCGGAGAAATCTCGCCGGGGTGGTTCATGCCGATCTCGATCACCGCAAAATCGGCGTCGCGCGGCATCCGCGCCAGCGTCAGCGGCACACCCCAGTGATTGTTGTAACTCTTCTCGGCGGCGTGAACCGTGCCCATTGTTCCCAGAACCGTGCGCAGCATCTCCTTGGTGGAGGTCTTGCCGACAGAGCCGGTGACCGCGACCACGCGCCCTTCGAACCGCGCCCGCGACGCCTCTCCGAGAGCCTCCAGCGCGGCCTGGACATCCTCGACAAGCAAGAGCGGCGCATCCTCGGCGACGCCCTCGGGAATGCGGCTGACCAATGCCGCCCCCGCGCCCTTTTCCAGGGCCTGCGCCACAAAGTCATGGCCATCGCGGGCCGCCGTCAGCGCCACGAAAAGATCACCCGGAGCGATGGTCCGGGTGTCGATCGACACGCCGTCCACGGCAAAGGGGGCAAGCGCCTTGCCGCCCGTGGCCGCTTCGGCCTCATCAGAAGTCCAGAGCGTCACGAGCCCCTCCCGTCCAGCGCCGCAACCGCGACACTTGCCTGTTCCGCATCGTCAAAGGGATAAACCGTGTCGCCCACGGTCTGCCCGCTTTCGTGGCCCTTGCCGAGCACCAGCAGCGCGTCGCCCGGACCGATGGCGTCCACGCCGCGCAGGATCGCCTCGGCACGGTCGCCAAATTCCAGCGCCTCGGGCGCGCCGGCCTTGACCGCCGCACGGATCAGCGCCGGATCTTCACTGCGCGGATTGTCGTCCGTCACGATCACCAGATCGGCGTTCTTTGCCGCAGCCTGCCCCATCAGGGGCCGCTTGGATGTATCCCTGTCGCCGCCAGCGCCAACGATGGCGACCAGCTTGCCCATCACATGCGGGCGAAGCGCCTGAATTGCCGTCGCCACGGCGTCCGGCGTATGCGCGTAGTCCACGAAAACCGCCGCGCCATTGTCGCGGGTCGCCGCAAGCTGCATCCGCCCGCGCACCGTTCCGAGGCTCGGCAGCGTGTCGAACACATCGGACGGATCCGCCCCGCAGGCAATCACCAGACCCGCCGCCAGAAGCACGTTTTCCGCCTGGAACCCGCCAATCAGGTTCAGCCGCGCCTGACGAACCATGCCATTGAAGGACAGTCGGATTTCCTGACCCGTCGCATCAAAGCGCTGGCCTTCAAGACACAGATCGGCGGCCTCACGGCCCACGGTGATGACCTGCTGACCGCGCGCCCGCGCAATGGCCAGCATGTCTACGCCGTGTGGATCGTCGATGTTGATAACCGCCGTGCCATCCTCGGGCAGAACACGGGCGAACAGCCCCGCCTTGGCATCGAAGTAGGCCTCGAAGCTGTTGTGATAGTCCAGATGATCCTGCGTGAAATTGGTAAAGCCGGCCGCGCGCAGGGTCACCCCGTCAAGCCGCCGCTGCTCAAGCCCGTGGCTGGATGCCTCCATCGCGGCATACTCCACGCCCGCCTCCTGCGCGCCCGCCAGCATCCGGTGCAGGGTGATCGGCTCCGGCGTGGTGTGCTTGAGCGGAGCCTGCCAGTCGCCCTCGACGCCGGTGGTCCCGACATTGACCGCCCGCAGGCCAAGCCCTTGCCAGATCATCCGCGTGAAAGTGGCGACCGAGGTCTTGCCGTTGGTGCCAGTCACCGCCGTCATGACATCGGGCTGTCCGCCGAACCAGAGCGCCGCCGTATAGGCCAGCGCCTGCCGTGGATCGCCCGCGATGATCAGCGCCGCGTCCGAGCCTGCCAACGCCGCTTCTGCGATCTCGGCGCCCTCCTTGTCGGTCAGGATTGCTGTCGCGCCCTGCGCCAGAGCGGTCTCGACGAAGGTCGCGCCGTGCACCCGCGTGCCGGGCATGGCAGCAAACAACGTCCCTGCCCGCACCTCGCGGCTGTCGACCGCAAGACCGGTGATCCGCGCTTCGCGCCCGCCCCGGGCCGTCAGCCCCAGCTGTGCAAGACTTTTGGCCTCAACGCCCATATCCGCCCCCTGACTCACTTCGCGCCGCTGCATACGCCAATGCCCGCCAAGTTGCCATATGGATCGACCATCGCCCTAGTGCACCGGCGCCGAGGTCTGCATGACGCGTTCAAGCTGCAGACGCGCCACATCCGGTCGCAGCCCGAGCAAAGGCGCAATCCGCCCGATCATCTCCGCCGCCACCGGCACCGCGGTCCAGCCCGCTGTGCGGCGCGGTTTGGTTCCGGAGGTTTCCACCGGCTCGTCCAGCGTCACCACCAGCACATAGCGCGGGTCATGCGCCGGGAAGATGCTGGCGAAGGTGTTGATGTTCTTGTCTTTATAATAGCCGCCGCCGCGCTCCTTCGGCTTTTCCGAGGTGCCGGTCTTGCCGCCGACGAAATAGCCCGGAACCTCGCCGAAACTCGCGGTGCCCTCGGTTACAACCTTGCGCAGCATGTCGCGCGCCGCTGCCGCAGACGCCTCGGACATCAGCCGCGTCCCAAGATGCGGTCCGTTCTGCTTCAGCAATGTCGGCTTGACCTGCAGGCCGCCATTGGCAATCGCCGCATAGCCCGCCGCAAGGTGCAGCGGAGAGGCGGACAGCCCGTGACCATAGGAAATCGTCACCGCGCTCAGCTCGGTCCAGCGTGTCGGATACAGTGGCTGCCCGCCCTGCGCCTCGACGATTTCCAGCGGCGTCGGCTCGAACAGGCCTAGGCTCTTCAGGAATTCCTGCTGCCGTGCCGGCCCGATCGCCAGCGCCAGCTTGCCAGTGCCCCGGTTCGAGCTCTTGACGATGATCTGCTCGACGGAAATCTCGCCATAGTTGTGGTTTTCAAACTCGCCAATGCTGTGCCCCCCCACCCTGAACGGCGGGCGGGTGTCGATCATCGAATTGGTGTTCACCAGCCCGAGGTCGAGCGCCTGCGTGGCGGCGAAGATCTTGAAGGTCGAGCCAAGCTCATACACCCCCTGCACGGCGCGGTTGAACAGCGGGCTGTCGGAGGGATTGCCCTCGACCAGCGGACGTGGCCGCTTGTTGGGATCGAAATCCGGCAGCGAGGCAATAGCGATGACCTCGCCGGTGTGCACATCCATAAGCACAGAAGCCGCGCCCTTTGCGTTCATCAGCTTCATGCCCGCATCCAGCACCTCTTCGGTAACGGACTGAACCGTCAGGTCGAGCGAAAGCTGCACCGGCGCGCCTTCGCGGGCCGGATCACGCAGCTGTTCGTCGAGGTATTTCTCGATCCCCGCCGTACCGATCACTTCCGCCGCGTGGACGCCCTCGCGGCCAAAGCTCGACCCGCCGAGAACATGCGCCATCAGCGCGCCATTGGGATAAAGCCGCATCTCGCGCGGGCCGAACAGCAGGCCGGGCTCACCGATATCGTGCACCTGCTGCATCTGCTCGGGGCTGATTTTCTTTTTGACCCACAGGAACTTGCGCTTGCCGCTGGTGAAATCGCGCAGCAGCCGTTCGTGATCGAGATCCGGGAAGATCCTGACCAGCTCGGCAGCCGTGCGTTCCGGCTCGATCATCTGATGCGGATGGGCATAGAGGCTGTGCGTCGACATGTTCGTGGCCAGCACCCGCCCCCGACGGTCGGTGATATCGGCGCGGCTGGCAATGATTGAATTGCCAGAGGCATGCGCACGCGGCTCGCGCGGCTCCGTGGCCGCCAGCGTACCCATACGGGCGCCGATCACCGAAAAGGCACAGAAGAACGTCAGCCCAAGCACCAGAAGGCGGCCCTCGGCCCGCACGCGGCTCTTGTCGCGCATCTGCTCATGGCGAATACGCAGGTTCTCACGTTCGATGGCGTCCGGGTTCTCGCCCTTCTGACGGGCTTCGAGAATGCGGGCAAGCGGGCGCAGTGGGGTTCGGATCATTCGTCGGCTCCCGCGCTGGTCACGTCTATGGGTTCACTGATGTCGATCTTTTCCGGCATCGGGAAGGCCACCTGATCGACACGGCCGAACTGATCGGCGCGCAGCGGCAGCAGGCCCAGACGGGCAAAGTTGAGATCCGCAAGATCGCGAAGCCGGTCAGGCCGGTTGAGGTAGGCCCATTCCGCGCGCAGGATGGCCAGCCGCTCCCGCGCCGCGCCAATCTCCTGCTGCAGTGCCTGAACCCGGTCCAGCTCGGCCTGCGTGGCATAGTTCTCGCGGTAGGCCCAAAAGCCGGAACCGATCACCGCCATGGCGGTCAGAAGAAACAACAAGGTGCGCATGGGTCATTTTCTCCTGTTGTGATCCGGGGTCGAAATTTCATCGGCGGCAAGGTCCATGGCCGAAACCGTGGTCCGCCGCCCAACCCGCAGCTTGGCGGAGCGGGCACGGGGATTGACAGCCAGTTCCTCCTTGTCCGGCCCGACCGCCTTGCGCGTGATGACATCGAAGGGGGCGGTGGGTTCGTGGGTTTCGTCGGAATAGCGGTTCACATGCCGCTTGGCCTCGCCGTGGAGCTGGAAAAAGCGTTTGACCATGCGATCCTCGACCGAATGGAAGGTGACAACCGCCAGCAAACCGCCCGGTTTCAACACCCGCTCCGCCGCCAGAAGCCCCTGCCACAGCGCCTGATACTCTTCGTTCACGGCGATGCGCAGGGCCTGAAAACTGCGGGTTGCGGCATGGGCCTGGCCCGGCTTCGTCCGGCCCAGCGCTCCCTCGATCAACTCGGCAAGCTCCAGCGTGGTCTCGAATGGCTTGATCTCGCGCGCCCGCACGATGCGGCCCGCGAGCTTGCGCGACTGCCGTTCCTCGCCATAGTGATACAGAATGTCGGCCAGCTCTTCCTCGGGCAGATCGTTCACCAGATCCGCCGCCGAGGGGCCCGATTGTGCCATGCGCATATCCAGCGGACCGTCCTTCATGAAGGAAAAGCCGCGCTCGGCGCGGTCAAGCTGCATCGAGGACACGCCAAGGTCGAGCACCACGCCGTCCACGTCCTTCGCACAGCGATCCATTTCGGAAAAATTGCCTTCGACCAGCGTCATGCGATCCGCGTAGGGCGCAATCCAGTCGATAGCCAGATCATGTGCCAGCGGGTCGCGGTCAATGCCGATGACATGCTCTGCACCGGCCTCCAGAAGGCCGCGCGCGTAGCCACCCGCCCCAAGGGTGCCGTCGATCCAGACACCTTTGACCGGCGCCACCGCGTCAAGCAGCGGGCGCAACAAAACGGGAATATGCGGCGCGCCCTGGGGATCGGCCATCACAGCACCTCGTCTTCCTCGTCCAGAAGCTGCGCGAGATCGAAGTCCTCGGGCAGATCCTCCAACAGAGCCTCGGCGTTGGCCCGGTTCTCTTCTTCAAAGGTTTCGGGGTTCCACACCTGAAAGGTGTCGAGGTTGGAGGCAAAGTACGCCTCCCCCGAAATCCCGGCCTTCTTGCGCAGCGCGGCGGACAGTACGATGCGGCCTGTCTCATCCACGGAGGTGGTCACGCTCTGCGTCGAATAGATGTATTCGAGAAGTTTCCGCTTCTTGGAACCGCGCGGCATGGCGGCGATGCGATCTTCGACCGCTTCCATTTCCTCGACGGTGAAACATTCCAGATAGGGCTTTTTCGGGTCGCCATAGACGATGACGAAGTTCGGGTTCAAACCCTCGGTCCAGTCCGGATCACCGGCCTGAAGCACACGGCGAAACGGGGCCGGGATGCTCACCCTGCCCTTCGTGTCCACCTTGTTGGTGAACTCACCTCTGAACCTCAGCCTGCGGCTCACTCCGCCTGCCCCTCTATACCGCCCCCTTGAAACGAAATACGGCGGGTTGATCTGCTGCCACTGATCAACCCGCCGCTGACCCGCATTGGCGGGTATCTCCGACTGCGCGCGCCACCTGGGGGGATGTCTGCTCGCCCGCGCGCCGGATCCTTGTTGTCACGATGAAGGGCGGTGCCTGTATGATACCTGCTCTTTTTTTATTATTGGAACTTGGTGCGGGGTCTTGCGCCCCTTGCCGTCCCTCATCGTGTGATACAGGGATGCCATGGGAATTCATGGTAATCAACTGTTTTCTGCGGGACTTCGGCACATCATATTGTCCACAGCCCCTGTGGAAAACTATATATAGCGGGTCAATATAGGCAAAATTCAGCCTATTTGGTGGCTGTTCCCGTCTGTTCTCACCACATGTAGTAACCGGTTCGTGAAGGAAACAGGGCAAAGCCTGCCCCACAAAATCCCAACTTTTTTCACGCATGTCGGCATCGCGTGTGTTTCAAGAGCCAAACTCAACCGCGAATCGACACAGATTCCTCCTGAATCCCCTAAAAATCCTGCTTTCGCGATTCGTATTCGCGGCTTGCAACGACTTGAACCACAGTTCGCCCATGAATTCCCATGGGGTGCCCCACGATATCCCATCAAGACCCCGAACAGCCCTGCCATCCGTTGCACACCTGCCCCACTTTGCACGCCTCGCGGCATTCTTTGATTGCGACTCGCACGTCGGCCCGGTACTCGGAGTGCACTTTGGTCCGGGCTCGCCCGGGTAATAGGGAACGCGGTGCAAGACCGCGACTGCCCCCGCAACTGTAAGCGGCGAGCGATATCGGCACAGCCACTGGGACACCCCGGGAAGGCCCGACAATCGCAGCGACCCGCAAGTCAGGAGACCTGCCAAAGTGATCACCCATCCCGGGCGCGGGGCGCGCATTCGGGTACGGTTCTCCGGCGTGGTGGCATCTCTTTAGCCGTTCGCGGAGAGCCATTGGCTCTTCCATGAACACATCGTTACCCAGCTTCGCGGTTCGCCGCGGGCCGTTCTGTACAAGGAACACAGCCATGATCCGTCTCAGGCTCTCTGCCTCGGTTCTCACCCTCGCCGCATCGGCGGGCTTTGCTCTGGCCGAGGTCGATCTCGGCACCATCACCCTCTACAGCAATCAGTTGCCCATCGCGCTCGAAGACTCCGGCAGCACCGTCGAGGTGATCGACAAGGAAGATCTCGAAACCGCGCCGACCACCTCCCTCGCCGATTTTCTCGCCACCGTGCCGGGAGTGACCGTATCGTCCAACGGCGGCGTCGGCGCGCAGAGCAACATCCGCATTCGCGGTCTCGACGGCGCCTACGTGCCGGTTCTCATCAACGGCATCGACGTGACCGACCCAAGCAGCACCGCGACAAGCTTCAACTGGGGCGTCCTGCCGATGGGTGCGATCGACCGGATCGAAGTGCTGAAGGGCTCGCAGTCGGCGGTCTACGGCTCCGAAGCGATTGGCGGCGTGATCAATATCACCACGCTCGACCCTGACGCCGAACCGGGCACCCGGGGCACCTGGGGCGTGGAGATGGGCGGCAACGCCACCAAGGCAGGCAATTTCGGCGTCGCCCACACCGGCGAGCGCGGCGGCATCGCCTTTACCGGCTCCCACCTGCAGACCTCCGGCATCTCCGCCAGCGCGGCCGGCAGCGAAGAGGATGGCTATTCCGGAACCCAGTTGACGCTCGAAGGCTACTATGACGCGACAGAGAACCTGCGCCTTGGCGGGAGCCTGCTGCTGATCGAGGCCAAGGGGGAATTCGACCCCTTTGGCGGCGATGGTGTCGCTCCCTTTGATCAGGAATACACCTCCCAGACGAAGGCGATGCGCTTCTATGCCCAATTCGACCTGGGTGCGGTCTCGAACGAGCTGTCCTACACGAACCTGACCAACGAGCGCACCTCCACCTCATCGGGCCGAACCGACCCGTTCCAGGGCACCCGCAAGGTGCTGGCCTACAAGGGCGCGTGGACTCCGAACGAGTCACTTTCCATCAGCTTCGGCGCTGACAACACGCGGGAAGGCTTCCGCACCACGGAGGAAGAGTACCTCTACGATCCGATCACATTTGCATTCCTCGGCAGCCGCCTTCTGAGCACCTCCGAGGAGATCGAAACCACCGGCGTTTTTGCAGAAGCCACCTATCGTCCATATGACGCCTTGTCTGTCACCGGGTCGATCCGGCACGACACGCACTCGTCCTTCGGCGGATTCACCTCCGGCCGCGTGGCACTCGCCTATGACTTCGGCAATCAGACGATCCTGCGCGCCTCTGCTGCCAACGGCTTCCGCGCCCCGTCGCTCTATCAACTGCACTCGCAGCTCTACGGCAATGCCTCCCTGGAGGAAGAACGCAGCCGCAGCTATGAGCTTGGCCTGGAAAAGGGCTATGCCAACGGCTTTGCCCGCGCCACGCTGTTTTATACGGAGATTGACGATCTGATCGGCTTTGTTGGCAGCGGCTACACCCAGATCAACGGAACCTCCGTCACACAAGGGCTGGAGCTGTCCGGCGAGTACAATGCAACCGATCGCATCACGCTCTTCGGCAACTACACCTTCTCCGACACCGAGGACCCGAACGGCAACCCGCTGCCCCGCACGCCGCGTCACGACATCACACTCGGCCTCACCGCCGATCTTACCGACGATCTGAGCATGGGCCTGTCCATCCAGCACCTCGCAGACCGCCCGCAGGACGGTTTTCCGGCGCGCGACATGGATGATTACACACTGGTCAATGCCTCTGTGTCCTACGACATCGCACCGCAGACCGAGATGTACCTGCGCGTCGAGAACCTGACCGACGAGAAATATCAGACCGCCGCGGATTATAACGCGCTCGGCCGCACCGCCTTCTTCGGCGTCCGTGGCTCTTTCTGATCTCATACCCCTGGCTGCGGCGGCCCTGCTCGCCGCAGCCCTTCCCGCCCGGGCCGCACCGCCCGAGGCGCCGCAGCGCATTGTCTCGCTCAATGTCTGCACCGACCAAATGGCGCTGCTGCTGGCCGATCCCGGTCAGATCGCCGCGCTCTCGCCCATTTCCACCGATCCGCGCAGCGCGGTTTACGCCGCGCAAGCCGAGGCCTTTGACCAAACGGAGGTCACTGCCGAAAGCGTTGTGCTGCGCCAGCCCGACCTGATCCTCGCGGGCCGCTACACCACCCGCGCCACGGTCGAGATGCTCACCGGCCTAGGCTATCGCGTCGAGATCTTCGAGCCCTCCAACAGCCTCGCCACGGCCCGAGAGAACATCGCCCACATGGGCCGCCTGCTCGGCCCGAAGGCCGAAGCCCGCGCCGCCGTGCTCCTGCAGGCCTTCGATGCACGGCTCGCCGCGCTGCGCGCCACCCCCGGCCCGCAGCCGCGCGTCGCTCTTTATTATGCGCTTGGCAACACCGCCGGCACCAACACGCTCGGCGCGGACCTGCTCGCAGCCGCCGGGCTCCGGAACATCGCTGCGGACATGGGCCTGCCCTACGGCGGCGCCCTGCCGCTCGAAGCGCTGATGCTTGCCGATCCCGACCTCATTCTCGTTGGCCAACCCTACAGCAGCCCGGCCCGTGCCACGGACCTGCTCACCCATCCGGTGCTGAAACGCTCTGGCAAGCTGCGCACGCTCGCCAATGGCGCCAACTGGCTCTGCGCCACGCCCGCCCTGCTCGACGTCGTCGAGGACCTTGTCGCCCTGCGGCTGGAATGGAGTGAGACGCAATGACCCGAACGCCGCCGCACCACCGCCGCGAACACAGCCCTCGCGCGCCCCGGAGCTCCGCATGAAATCCCTGCTCGCCCTCACGGCCCTGACGGTGGCGCTGTTTCTGGCCTCGCTGCTGATCGGCTACAGCCCGATCCCCCTCGGCACCGCGCTTGGCGCGCTCTTTGGCATGGGTGATCCGCTCTACCAGATGGTCCTGCAGGACATCCGCCTGCCGCGGGCCCTGCTCGCGGCGCTCGTCGGCGCGGCGCTTGGCATGTCCGGCGCGGCCATGCAGGGCTTCCTGCGCAATCCGCTCGCGGAGCCGGGGCTGATCGGCGTCTCCGCCTCTGCCGCCCTCGGCGCGGTGCTGGCCCTGCAAACCGGCCTCGCCGCCGCCTTCGCGCTGGCCTTGCCGCTCACCGCGCTGCTCTTTGCCTTCGGGGCCGTGCTGCTTGTCGTGCTGCTTGCCGGTCCGCGCGGCGCGTCTCTGACGCTGATCCTCGCGGGCATCGCGATCTCCGCGCTTGCCGGTGCGCTGACCTCTCTGACGCTGAACCTCTCGCCCAATCCCTATGCCGCCTCCGAGATCATCTTCTGGATGATGGGCTCGGTGGCCGACCGCTCCCTCAGCCACGTCTGGCTCGCCGGGCCGCTGATCCTTGCCGGTCTCGGCCTTCTGATGACGCTGCGCGGCGGGCTCGACGCTCTCACCCTGGGCGAAGACACCGCCCACAGCCTCGGCATTTCCCTGCGTTCGCTGCGTATGCGCCTGCTGATCGGCAGCGCCGCCGCCATCGGCGCCGCCACCGCCGTCGCCGGGGCCGTGGGTTTCGTCGGTCTCGTGGTGCCGCATATCCTGCGTCCCCTTGTCGGCCACATGCCCTCTCGCCTGCTGCCCGCCTCGGCGCTCGGCGGGGCCTCCATGTTGCTGGCGGCGGACATCGCCACGCGGTTGATCCTGCCGGACCGCGATCTCAAGCTCGGCGTTCTCATGGCCATCGTCGGCGCACCGCTCTTCCTTCACCTGATCTACAAGACGCGGAGGGACCTCGGATGAGCCTGCTCGACCTCAACGCCTTGACCGTGCGGCGCGGCGAATGCCCGGTGGTCGATGCGGTCTCCCTCTCCGTTCGCGCGGGCGAATGCGTTGGGCTGATCGGCCCCAACGGGGCGGGCAAGACCACGCTGCTGCGCGCCGCGCTTGGCCTGCTGCCGCACGAAGGCTTTGCCTCGCTTGCGGCTCTGCCCGCCGCCGCACGCGCCCGCGCCGCCGCCTGGATGCCGCAGAACCGCGAAATTGCCTGGCCCATCGCCGTAGAGGATCTTGTCCGGCTTGGCCGCATGCCTCATGGCACCCGACTGAGCGCCGCCGACCACGCCGCCATCGACGGCGCGCTGTCGCGCATGGGTCTCGACAGTTTCCGGCGCCGCGCCGCAACCGAGCTGTCCGGCGGCGAGCAGGCCCGCGTCCTCATCGCCCGCGCGCTGGCGCAGGACACTCCGCTTCTGCTCGCGGATGAGCCCACGGCGGGCCTCGACCCCGCCGCCCAACTCGCAACGCTCGACGTCATGCGCACCATCGCGGCAGAGGGGCGCGGCGTCGTCCTGTCGCTGCACGATCTGTCGCTTGCCGCGCGCTACTGCACCCGCCTGATCCTGCTCGACCGTGGCCAGCTCCGCGCCGATGGCCCGCCCGCCGAAGTGCTGAACGAGGCCAACCTCGCCGAGGTCTTCCACATCCGCGCCCGCATCCACCACACCCCCGAAGGCCCCTTTCTGCAACCGCTGTCCCGCCTGGATCCGCTGTCATGACCGGCCCGCAGCGCATCGTCTGCCTGACCGCCGAAACCGTCGAAACACTCTATATGCTGGGGCAGGAGGACCGCATCGCCGGGGTCACCGGCTATGCTGTTCGCCCGTCACGCGTGCGCCGGGAAAAACCGCGCGTCGGCGCCTTCACCTCTGCCGACACCGCCAAGATCCTCGCACTGAACCCGGATCTCGTGCTGACCTTCTCCGACCTGCAGGCTGACATCGCCGCCGACCTGATCCGCGCCGGGGTCGAGGTTCTGGCCTTTAACCAACGCGACGTGGCGGGTATCCTGCGCATGATCAACACGCTCGCCCGCCTCACCGGCGCCTCCGAACAGGCGGCGACGTTCCTCGGTGAATTCGAAGCGCGCCGCGACGTGCTCGCCGCCGAGGCTGCAACACGAACAGTCAGACCCCGGGTCTGGTTCGAAGAATGGGACGAGCCGCTGATCTGCGGCATCGGCTGGATCTCCGACCTGATCGAAATCGCCGGCGGTCAGGACATCTTCGCGGACCGCGCCAGATGCGCCAACGCGGCGGATCGCATCGTGACGGCCGATCAGGTCGCCGCCCGAACGCCCGACCTCATTCTCGCCTCATGGTGTGGAAAGAAAATTGCGCCTGAGCGCATCGCCGGCCGCCCCGGCTGGACCACGCTCCCCGCCGTCCGCGCGGGCCGCATTCACGAGATCAAGGCCCCCTTCATCCTAGCGCCCGGCCCCGCCGCGCTCACCGACGGCCTCGATCAGATCGCCCTGCATATCGCGAACGCTCTGGAAGACTGAGGCAAGCCACCGTCTTTGGTCTCCAAATACCTCCGCCGGAGGCGAAACGGGACGGTGGGCGGGGCGATGTTCCGCAACGCGGGACGAGCGCCGCACCCGTCAGAACGCCCCGCGCCGCCCCTCGAACCGCCGCACGGCAATGCCCGCCGCCTCAAGGTCGCGGCGCACCGCGCGCGCAATCTCCAGCGCGGTCGCGCCATCCCCGTGCAGACAAATGGTGTCGATTGCCGCCGGGATCGGCGTGCCTGTTTCCGGCAGGATTGCCCCCGCCTCCACCATTTTCACGATGCGCGGCGCGGCCACAGCCGGATCATGGATCACCGCGCCGGGCAGGCTCCGATCGACCAGTGTCGCATCGGCATTGTAGGCGCGATCTGCGAAAATCTCCCCGGCCCAGAGACAGCCAAGCCGCTCCACCGCGCGCTGCTGCGCCGTCGCCGTGAGCACCATCACGATAATCTCCGGCGCGACCTCCAGCGCCGCGCCATAACACGCCTGCGCCATCGCCTCATCCTCGGCGGCCATATTGGCCAGCGCCCCGTGCAGCTTCAGATGCCGGACATCGGCGCCCTGCCCCCGCGCCATGGCCAGCGCCGCGCCAAGCTGGTACTGCACCATGTGACGCAGTGTCTTTTCCGGCAGGTGCATCCGCCGCCGCCCAAAGCCCTGCAGATCGGCAAATCCCGGATGCGCGCCGATACCCACGCCCTTTTCATGCGCCTGCGCCATGGCTGTCGCCATCACGTCCGGATCGCCCGCATGAAAGCCGCAGGCGATATTGGCCGAACTCAGCACCTCCAGCAGCGCCTCATCCTGCCCCATCACCCACGGGCCAAAGCTCTCGCCCATATCCGCATTCAGATCGACCGTCGTCATGTCTCTTCCTTCCCCGTCACCACGCCGCTGATCAGCGTATAGGCCAGCAGATCCGGCATCCCTGCCGGGTCCCGGACCAGCGGCGCAACCCGCGCCCGCAGCCCCTTGATATCCTTCACAAACGCCGCTTGCGCCGCCAGAGCCTCATCGCGGGTGACAAACCGAAAGCGCACCTCCGCCCCGGCCGCCGCCTGGGCCACCTTCGGCAGATCGGCGGGGATCACCGTGCCGATGCGCGGATAGCCCCCGGTGGTCTGGCACTCGGCCAACAGCACATAAGGCGCGCCATCGCCGGGGATCTGGATGTCGCCGGGTGTGATGACTTCGGACAGGATCGTCTGCCCGGCCTCAAGCCCGAACCCATCGCCCTCCGGCATCATCTTCACGCCCATCCGGTTGCCCCGCGCATCGCGCCTGAACCGCGTCTCGCAGAACCGCACCTGATCCGCCTCTGGGTACAGCCCCGTCTGCAGGCTCGGCAAGATGCGGATCTCGCCGCCGCTCCAGCGCGGGGTGACGTCCAGCACCAGCCCCGTCTCGCCGCCCGCATCCGGCGCCAGCGGCAGCTCTTCGCCCGCTTTCAGCGCCGCGCCCAGCCCCGCCGCCAGATGCGCGCTCTGCGCGCCCAGCCGCTCGCGGCAGGCAAGCCCGCCACCAATGCTCAGATAGCCATAGCTGCCCGCCGTGACCCCGCCGATCTCCAGCACCGCGCCCGCAGGCAGCGCGTGGGAAGCATGCCAGCGCAGCGCAGCGCCATCCACCGCCGCCTTCATCGGCGCGCCGCTCAGGGCGATGCGCAGCGGCACATCCGCCCGGAACCGCCCGCCCATTCCGGCCAGCTCCAGGGCCGTGCCCACCGGCTGGCCAAGCAACGCCGCGCCCTCTTCCAGCGCGAGCCGATCCGCCGCGCCGCCGCGCGACAGGCCCTGCGACAAATACCCAGATCGGCCCATGTCCTGCACCGTCACCCCCGGCCCGGCAGAGAGCACCTCAAGCGTTCCGCTCATTCCAGCGCCTCCGTGCTCAACCCGCCCATCGGGTCGTCCTTCAGACGCTCGAACGCGGCGCGCGAGATGCTGGGAAAGCGCACCTCATCGCCCGGTCTGAGCAGAAACGGCGTGTCGCTATCGGGCTGAAACAGCCGCACCGCCGTCTGCCCCACATGCCGCCAACCGGTTGGCGTTGTGACAGAAAACAGCACGAGCTGCCGGATCGCCACGACCAGCGCCCCGACCGGCACCTGTGGCGTCAGCGCCGTCTGACGCGGGATGTTCCACGCCTCCGGCAAGCTGCCCATATAGGGCTGCCCCGGCGCAAAACCGATCGCCGTCACCCGCACCTGCGCATCCGACAGCGATTTGACCGCCTCCTCGGCGCTCATGCCGGCAACCTGCGCCGCTTCTTCGAGCTGCGGCGCAAGCTCCGTGCCGTAGACCGTGGGAATGCTCAGCAGCCGCCGCCCTTCCGGCAGCGCCGCCGCGTACCAATCCTGCTGATCCAGAATCGCGCGCAGCCGCGTCGACAAAGCGTCCGGCGTCACGGCCAGCGGATCAAAGCGCACAAAGCAGGAGACCAGCGATGTCGCGCATTCCTCCACGCCCTCCGGGCTCGCCCGCTCCAGCGCTGCGCGATAGGCCAGCGCCGCCCGGTTCGCCGGTTCGTCCAATGTCTCGCCAAAGCGCACCAGGAGCCCGTCGAGCCCAACCGCGTCGATCCGGGGAAACTCTGTCTGTAAAGAAACGGTCGTCATGGCCGCATGAAGGCACGGGTGCGGAGCACTGTCCAGAGGGGGCTCACCCCCCGCGCACAAACGCCGCCAGATCGCGCGCCGCGCCGCCGCGTTCGATCTGCCGCCAGAGGGCTTCCCCGTCCGGACCAATCGCCGCTTCCGCCTTGCGCAGCAAAGCGGCCTGCAGATTCGCCTGCGCCAAGGGCACGGCCAGATCGTGGGCAAACGCCACCCGCGTTCCATCGTCCAGCACCACAACGCCCTCCGCCTGCATATCGCTCAGCGTCGCGTCCCCCGTCACCGTGACACCCTCGGCAAAGGCGCGCAGCGCGCCGTCCGACGCCAGCGCATCGTCATAGCTGCGCTCATCGCCCGTCGAAATGCCGCGCAGCACCATCCCGGCCAGCCAGGCATAGCTGAACTTGACCTCCAGCCCGGTCTGCGGCGCCGTCTTGTCACACACGCCGAGCCAGCGCGGATTGGTGCGCAGCTGCACCGCCCGCACCCGATCGCGCACCGCAGGTTCCAGCGCCAGAAGCCCCTCGATCATCGCGTGGGTGCCGTGACAGCAGGCGTGCAGCTTGTACTTGATGTCCTCGAAGAGAAACCGCTCCACCGGCGGATCGCGCCAGAAGGCCGCCTCATCGGGGGCGTCGGACTGCGTCGCCACGAAACCCTGCGCGCCCATCAGACCGTCCTCCGGCGCGGTCATCCCCATGGAGGCCAGCAGCGCCGTTTCCACCCCCGCCGAGGCTGCGATCCCGGCATTGTAGGGTTTGCCCATGGTGCCGAACTGCACCTTCAGCCCGGAGGCCCGCGTCGCACAAAGGCCGACCGCATGGCGCATCTCCTCGCGCGACAGCCCGATCAGACGCCCCGCCGCGACGCTCGCGCCAAAGGCCCCGGCCGTCGCCGTCATGTGAAAGCCCCGGTTGTAATGCCCGGCCCCCAGCACGAGACCAACCCGGATCGCCACCTCCGCCCCGATCACGAAGGCCTCGATCACCTGCCCAAGCGTTGCCCCCTGCGCCTGCCCCATGGCCAGCGCCGCCGGGTAGATCCCCACCGACAAATGCCCGATATGGGCGAAATGCGTGTCGTCATAATCCAGCGCATGGCTGATGGCGCCATTGACCAGCGCCGCCATCCGCGCCGGATACGCCCCCTCCAGCCCGAACACAGCCGCCTGCGCCGCGCCGCCCTCGCGCGTGGCCATTTCCTGCAGGATGCGCGCCAGCGGCTCTGCCTGACCGGCGCGCCCGCAGACCAGCCAGTCAAACAGCGAAGTTCGCGCCATCTGCCGCGCTCCCACCGGGATTTCCGCCCCGGGCATCCCCGCCAAGTCCAACAGATGCTCCATCACGCGCATGATCGCTGCCCCTTCGCTATGGTCAGCAGGCATCGTACCGCCGTGCCGCCGGGGTGCAAGCCGCTCAGGTCTGCGCGGCCATGGCGCTCAGGAACGCGCGCACCTCACCGGGGCTGTTGTAATGCGCCAGCGAGACGCGAATGCAGTCCGGCTGGTTGAGCGGCGTCAGGATGTTGCCCGAATAATGATCCGCCTTGCGGATGTGCGTGCGAATGCCCGCATCATTGAGCGCCGCAACAATCTCTCCGGAGGGTTTGCCCGCGATCCAGAAGCTGACAAGCCCTTCGCGGGCGTCGTTGTCCGCCCCCGCGACGATCTTCACGCCCGGCAGATCCGCAAGCCCGGTCAGGTTCCCAGAGCCCTCCAGCATCAGCTGGACCAGCGCCGCCTCCTGCGCGTGGATCGCCGCACCCGCCGCTTCGATACGCGCGCGCAGGTCGCTTTCATCCGACACCTGCCCGCCGAGCCAGTCGAAATAGCCCACCACATCGGACATCGTGGCATAGGCGCCAGTGTCCCGCGTGCCCAGCTCCCAGCTGCCATCCGGCCCGCCGACCAGCGCATCATGCGCCAGCATGGTCAGCCGTTCCGACGCCCAGGCTACGCCATAGCCATGGCGCGAAAACACCTTGTAGGGCGAGATGACATAGCCGTCGATCGCCGCCGCGCTGACGTCGATCCGCCCGTGGCAGGCGTGCTGAATACCATCGACGATGATGTAACAGTCCGGCGCAACCGCACGGATCGCCGCCGCGATTCCGGCCACGTCATTGCTCATGCCCGTCACCGGCGAGGTATGCAGGATCGTCGCCACGCGGGTGTCCGGCGTAACATAGTCCCCATAGGCCGCCGCCGTGACCCGGCCCGTCGCATCGTCATGCGGCACCAGAACGTGCTCCCGTCCGCTCATCAAAGCCCAGCGCGCGCAGGCGCTGCGCGAGGCCGGGTGCTCGACCGTCGAGCCAAGCACGATCCCGCCCTTCTCGGAGCCAAGGCAGGCATCCTGCACCAGCCGGAACAGCAGTTCCGTGCCGCTCTCGCCCCACAAGACCGCGCCATCCGGCGCGCCCATCAGGCTGCGCACATCCGCCCGCGCCTTTGAGATCACATCAACCAGAGCCTGGCTCGCCACATTGTCGCGGCCCTGATTGTCCGGGATGGCCGCGAATTTCGCCGTGGTCTCCACCACCGACTTAAGTGTCAACGCTCCGCCCGCGTTCTCGAAAAACACGCGCGGCCCGCTCAGGGGGCACTCTTCGACATGGGCGAACCGGGCGCGCACCTGCGCCAGAAGGTCATCGGAAAACATCAGTGGGGCTTTCGTTGTTGCTCTTCGAGGGCGCGGATCGTCTCTTCCGCCGCCTTCTCCACATCTTCGGGATCGGTGGAGGGCACCGCGTAACTGCCGCCCAGCCACTTCGCCAGATCCAGATCGGCGCAGCGTTTGGAGCAGAACGGGCGATACTCTGCATCGGTCGGCTTCGAACACATCGGACAGCTCATTTCAGCAGATCCCTGAGCGGCTGACGGTCCCGTTTGCGCTGAATCTCCATCAGGCCAAGCGTGGTCCAGCCGGTCAGCACCGACTCCGTCGCCTCCTTCTTCAACCCGGCGCGCAACAGCCCTTCAAGCTGCTTGCGGTCCTTCTTCGGACAGGGTGCGGGATCGACGATGATCTGCCCGCCAAGGCCGCGCAGCCGAAGCTGTCGCGGCAGATCGCGCATCGCCGCCAGATTGGCCTTCAACCCCGCCGCCGGAGAGGTATCGCCGCCGGTGTTCACATCCACCGCCACAAGCGCGCTGGTCGGCTCGATGATCATCGAAAACCCACCGGGCAGGCGCACGTGCGGGCGGCGCAGGTCCTCGACCATCTCGTCGACGCCCTGCCGCGCGAAACTGCCCGGATCGCCGTCCACGTCCGCCTCTTCGGTCCACTCGCGCCACGCCAGCGCGTGCGGCCCGTCGCCCTCGACCAGAACCTCCGCCTCGCGCCCCTCATCGGCAAGCACATGCGCGGCCAGGCGGCACATGGCCACAACATCCTCCGCGATCTCCTCTGGCGCCGCATCCGCGCAGGACGAGCGCAGGATCAACCCGGCCTCCTGCGGCAGCGGCGCCTCGGCAAAGCCCTCGTGGGCCGACTCCATCGCCGCCTCGCGGGCGTCATCATCCTTGATCTGGCGCGAGACGTTCACACCGGGTTTGCCGGGCGTGACAATGGCATAGCGGGATTTGAACAGGATGTTCTGCGTCACCGGAATCGCCTTGCCCGGCTCCGCAAACCCGGTCACCTGCACCAGGAGCGTCTGCCCCGGCACCAGCCCCTTGACCTGCCGCAGGAACGCGCTGCCGTCCGGGGTGCGCAGGAACATGCCGCCCTGCCCCTTCACCGGCCGCTCCGCCACGCCGCGATAGATCGTGCCCGGACGCGGGGCGTCGCTGTCGATCATCAGATCATCCAGCAAACCATCGCGGATCAGCGCCGCCGCCTCGCGGCCGCCGATCTCGTCCAAAGCGATTGTCAAACCCTTCATGTCGCGCCTCCATAAAGCGGATATCCCGCTGCGCCGAGCAATCCTGCCGTTTCCGCCAAAGGCAAGCCCACAACGGCGGTGAACGATCCGTTGATCCACGGGATGAATGCCCCGGCCATGCCCTGAATGCCATAGCCGCCCGCCTTGCCGCGCCAATCCTCTGACGCAAGATAGGCGTTCAGCTCAGCATTCGACAGGCCCTTCATCTTCACCTGTGTGACCACGTCCTTTTCCCAGACGCGATCCCCCCGGCGCACGGCCACCGCCGTGATCACCCGGTGCCGCCGCCCCGACAGCATCGTCAGAAACTGCGCCGCCTCGCCCGCGTCCGCAGGCTTGCCAAGGATCCGCCGCCCAAGGGCAACCGTGGTATCGGCGCTCAGCACCACCTCATCCGCGCGCGCCTCGATCGCCAGCGCCTTCTCCCGCGCCAGCCGCACACAGTAGGGGCGCGGCAACTCACCGGGTTTAGGGTCCTCGTCGATGTCAGGCGGGCGGATGGCATGGGGCACCACACCAATCTGCAGCAAAAGCTCGCGCCGTCGCGGACTGCCGGAGCCCAGAATCAAATGCGGAGTGTCAGTCATACGGTCCCTTCCTTCGTCCTGCCCTTAGCCCGTCCGTCCCGTCAGGGCAAACGCCCCTTGCCACGGCTCCGCGCCCCGATACTCTGTCGCGCGGGAGGATCACCATGAAATCGCGAATTTTTTCGAGCCGCAACCGGCCCGTGCACCTCGGTCCTTATGCGCTGGAGCGGTTGAAACGCGGCCCCTTGCCGGACCTTGCGACGCTGCCGGATTTTGCCCCCCAGCGCTTCGACAGCGATAATCCGGAAAGCCTGATCCACGCCATGTCCGAACATCAGGCAATGATGGACGCGATCCGCGACGGGTTGGTCAACCGCGTCCGCTCCGCCATCCCCGAGGATCCGCAGGAGCGCGCCAACCACCTCAAGGCTTTCGGCTATTTCTCCGACGCCTCCATGGTGGGCATCGCCCGCCTGCCGGATGCGGCCCGCCTGCGCGCCCCGGTGATCAACCCCGGCATTGCCGCGCTGGCCGAGGCGCTGAAAACCCGCCAGACCAAGACCCTCGCGGCCGGGATTGACATGATCATGGCGGATCTGAAGGACTCGATGATGGCGCCGCCGGCCGGCATCGACGGCCACACCCATGTCATCGTCTTTGCCGTCGAGAATCCGCGCGATCCGCGCCCCGATGAACCCGGCTTCGACTGGATCGGGGACGCCCTGCCCCAGCGTGCCTGCCTGCGCGCCGCCGAAACCGCGACCGTCATCGCCAATTACATCCGCCTTCTGGGTTGGGAGGCCAAGGCGCACACCGGCACCACCTGTGACATTCACCTCACGCGCGCCGCCGTGGCCGCCGGGATCGCCTTCCCGGATGGCAGCCTTCCATGGCTCGGGGAGCGCTATGGCCTCGCCGCCGTGACCACCACGCTGGACCTTGCCACGGACACGCCCCTTGCGCCGCGCGACCAGCAGCCCGAAAGCCTGCTCACCGGCCTGCCGTGGCAGCTTGGCCTCCATTCCGCCAAATCCGGCCGCACGCAGGACCCCTTCGACGACAGGGACTTCGCCCTTGGACCGCACCCCTTCGAAACCCTCAAACGCGTGGACGCGCCCACCACCTATATCGACGAAGCCAACGTCGCCCGCGTCCCAAAACGCGCCGACATTTTCGCCCGCGCCCAGTTCGGGGACATGGGCAAAACCGTGCAAAAAGGCGCGACCGGCGGCCATTACGCGCGCAAGGCCGCGCCCTCCGGTGCGCAGCGGCGCCTGCTCGGGGCCCTCGTGCTCCTGCAAGGGGGCGGACCGCTGGCTCTGCCCCGCGATGCGTCCCCGCGCGACAATGCCGACGCGATCAAGGCAGCGTCCTACCTGCTCGGCCTCGACGCCGTCGGCATCTCCCGCTGCCCGGACTGGGCCTGGTACAGCCACGATGCCGCCGGCGCGCCGATCCACCCGGCCCACACCAACGCCATCTCCATGATCGTCGATCAGGGCTATGAGACCATGGACGGCGCCTCCGGCGACGACTGGATCAGCGTTGCCCAATCCATGCGCGCTTACCTGCGGTTTTCCCTGCTCGGCGGCGTCATCGCCGCACAGATCCGCCGCATGGGCTATTCAGCCAAGGCGCACACGGTCCTCGATGGCGAAGTCCTGCAACCGCCGCTCCTGCTGCTCAGCGGTCTGGGCGAGGTGTCCCGCATCGGCGAGGTCATCCTCAACCCCTTCCTCGGCCCCCGCCTGAAATCCGGCGTCGTCACCACGGACATGCCGCTGGCCCACGACAAACCCATCGACTTCGGCCTGCAGACCTTCTGCGAAAGCTGCAACAAATGCGCCCGCGAATGCCCCTCTGGCGCCATCACCGCCGGGCCGAAACTGATGTTCAACGGCTATGAGATCTGGAAATCCGACAGCCAGAAATGCGCCACCTACCGCATCACCACGCCGGGCGGCGCCATGTGCGGGCGCTGTATGAAAACCTGCCCGTGGAACCTCGAAGGGCTGTTCGCCGAAAACCCCATGCGCAGCCTCGCGATGCGCCTGCCCGCCGCCGCACCCTTGCTGGCAAAACTCGACGACATGGCGGGCCGTGGTGGCCTAAACCCGGTCAAGAAATGGTGGTGGGATCTGGAGCTTGAGCCGGACGGCGCCTACCGCCCGACCCGGCACCAGCTCAACGCCCGCGATCTGCAAACGGACCTCGATCTGCGCTACGAGGATCAGACCCTCGCCGTCTATCCCGCGCCGCTCGCCCCGCATCCTTGGCCTTACCCCGCGCCGATGGACCGCGAAGCCGGGATCGAGGCCTATCAGGCGATGATCACCGCCGAGGAATACCGCCACCGCGCTGCCGCCGGCAACACGGATCACTTGCACAAATACGATGCCGCCACCGACGCCCCAGTGCTGCGGGTCACGATATCAACGGCCGAGGACATGGCCCCCGGCCTGACAAAATACGAATTTTCCAACATCGACGGCACGCCGCTTCCGGAATGGACCGCAGGGGCGCATATCGATATCGTCGTCGCCCCCGAATTCCTCCGGCAATACTCGCTCTGTGGCGATCCCGCTGACCGAAGCCGCTACCAGATCGCCGTGCTGCGCGAGGATCAGGGACGCGGCGGCTCCGCCCTGCTGCACCGGATTTTCAACGAAGGCCGAAACGTTTTCATTTCCAAACCGATGAACCATTTCCCATTGGTCGAGGAGGCCAGCTTTACATGGCTCATGGGAGGCGGCATCGGCGTCACGCCGATGATCGCCATGGCCCACCGCCTGCACGCGCTGAACCGACCGTTCGCCCTGCATTATTCCGTAAAATCAAGAGCCTCCGCCGGTTTTCTCACGGATCTCGCGGCAATGCCCTGGGCCCGCAACGTGCATGTCCACATCTCGGACGAAAACACCCGCCTCGACCTCGCGCAAACACTGCAGTACCGCCCCGGCGCCCATCTCTATACCTGTGGTCCGGAAGCCTACATGGCCGCCGTCCAGGCCGCAGCCGAGACCGCCGGCTTCCCCGAAGTGTCCCGGCACAGCGAATATTTCGCCGTCCCGGAACAGCCGGACCACGTTAACCATCCCTTCACCCTTCGCCTGAAGGACGGACGGGAAGTCCCAGTATCCAAAGAAGAAACCGGGACCGAAGCCCTCGCCCGCGCGGGCATCCACGTGGATGTCAAATGCAGCGATGGCATCTGCGGCGTCTGCCAATGCGGCCTGCGCGGCGGCAAGGCAGAGCACCGCGACTTCGTCCTCTCGAACGCGCAACGCGAAACCCGCATCATCCTGTGCCAAAGCCGCGCCGCCGAACCGGACGGCATTCTCGACATCGACCTCTGATCGAACCGCCGCGCGCTCGCACCGCCCCGTCTCTTTGGTCCTCAAATACCTCGGGGGAGCCGCCAAGGGCGGCGGGGGCAGCGCCCCCAAAAACGCGGTCTCGCAGAGACCGCGCCGGTCGGATCGCGCAGGCGATCCGACATCATTCGGGGTGCGACGGTGCTTTGCCCGACGGCGCCACATAGGGCCGCGTCACATCCCGCAGACTGACCTCCAGCGCCTCCACCGACGCCCGGATCGCACCATCCCCCGCCAGCGTCAGAACCACATGTCCGCCCGGCGCCTCGCCCGGTTCGAACGTCACGGAGAGAACCGACAGCACCACGTCCCGGTCCGTCCGGTCCAAGCCCTGGCTCGACATGCCCAGCACGGTATCAACCACCAGCAGCGATTGCACACGCTCCACCGGCCGTCCGCGCCGCGTGGCCGCCTCCACATCCTCCCAACGCACCCGGTTCAGCAGCAGGCCGAGCCGCCGCTTGCCCGGTTGCCAGGAAATCTCCGTCACCGGCAGCACCGCATCCTGCACCAGCGCAGAAATCACCCCGAGGTCCTCGCCGTCGAGGGCCCCGAGGTTCAGCGGCCTTTCGGCCCCGTCTTCGAATCGTGCATCGTCGCTCATTCGCCCTTGATCCGTTCGATTTGCGCGCCCACCGCGGACAGCTTGCGCACCACATGCTCATAGCCGCGATCAAGATGGTAGACCCGGCTCACCACCGTCTCGCCCTCCGCGGCCAAACCGGCAAGGATCAGCGAGACCGAAGCCCGCAGGTCCGTCGCCATCACCGGCGCGCCTTTCAGCCGCTCGACACCGCGCACCCGTGCCATGCCGCCCTGCACCTCGATGTCCGCGCCCATGCGGATCAGCTCCGGCGCATGCATGAAGCGGTTTTCAAAAATCCGCTCTTCGAGATTGCTGGTCCCCTCCGCCGTGCACAGCAGCGCCATCATCTGCGCCTGCAAATCCGTGGGAAAGCCCGGGAATGGCTCGGTCACCACATCCACCGCCTGCACCCGGTCGCCTCTGCGCGCAACCTTCAGGCCTTTCTCGGTTTCCTCGACGCTGATCCCCGCCGCGTCCAACCGCTCCACATAGGCTTCGACAAGGCTCAGCTTGCCGCCAAGGCAGGTCACTTCGCCGCCGCAGATCGCCGGGGCCAGCATATAGGTGCCAAGCTCGATCCGGTCCGTCACCACACGGTGCGTCGCCCCGCCGAGGCGATCGACGCCCTGAATGGTGATCTGCGATGTGCCTTCGCCCTCGATCTGCGCGCCCATCGCCCGCAGGCACTCGGCCAGATCGACAATCTCCGGCTCGCGCGCGGCGTTCTTGATCACCGTCGTGCCCTTCGCCAGCGTCGCCGCCATCAGGGCGTTTTCCGTCGCCCCGACCGATGCGAAAGGAAAGTCCACCACCGCGCCCTTGAGCCCGCTCGGCGCCTTGGCATGCACATAGCCGTCGCGCAACTCCAGCTCCGCGCCCATCGCCTCCAGCGCCTTGAGGTGCAGATCGACCGGCCGCGCCCCGATGGCACAGCCGCCGGGCAGCGAAACCACCGCCTGGCCCGCGCGCGCCAGCATCGGCCCCAGCACAAGGATCGACGCCCGCATCTTGCGCACGATGTCATAATCGGCGTGCAGGTTGTTCAGATCATGGCTGCTCATGGCCAGCACCTGCCCGCCCTGCAGGCTCTGCACCTCCGCGCCAAGCGATTGCAGCAGCGCGGTCATCGTCTTGATGTCCGACAAGCGCGGCGCATTCGTAAGCGTCAAAGGCTCGTCACTGAGCAGCGTCGCCGGCATCAGTGTCAAACAGGCGTTCTTTGCGCCCGCGATGGGAATATCCCCGTTCAGCGGGCCATTCCCCGTCACCAAAATCGAATCCATGCCTGTCAGTCCTTGTTACCGCTGCTCTTGTCTGTCTGCTCAGTCTTGTCACCCGGCTCCGTCGCCCGCGCCCTTGCCTGCGCCTTGCGGCGGCCAAGATTCGCCTTGAGGGCCGCCTTCAAACGGGCATCTCTCTCGCTTTGCGGGGTTTTTCCGGGTGTTGATTTGCGCTCCATGCCCCCTCTGTACCCCAGGTGAAAAAAACCGTCCAGTTTGCGCTTGCACTCGAAAAAGTTTGAGGCTAATCACCGCCCACGCTTCGACGGCGACGCTGCTGTAGCTCAGAGGTAGAGCACTCCCTTGGTAAGGGAGAGGTCGAGAGTTCAATTCTCTCCAGCAGCACCATCCCGCTTGAACGGGGTCCGGCGCACCGCTCGAAGCAAAAAATTCCCATGACGCAAAACATGAAGATCGCCGCCTAAGCGCAAACTTTTTCGTGACTTTTCGCCATCACACCCCACGGCATCCCGGGCGCGCGCCCTTGCCAAGGCAAAGCCCTGCGTCCTATGCCATTCGGACCTGCCGCTGCCAAAGGGCATCCATCCGCCGTGCTGCTTTATCGTCTTCTCATCAGCGTCTTTTCCGCAGGCGTTTTGCTCAAACGCCCGCTTCCGGCCTATTGGCGCGCTCGGCTCGGGCGCGATTTGCCAAGCCCCGGCCCCACGGTCTGGCTACACGGGGCGTCGAACGGCGAGCTGGCCTCGGTCCGCGCAGTTCTGCAGCGGCTCATCGCGGATCGCCCCGACCTGCACTGGCGCATCACCGCAAATACCGACACCGCCGTCGCGATGGTCAACGGTTGGGGACTGCCGCGCACACTTGCGTGCCTCGCCCCGCTCGACCTGGCCGGGGCCAGCACCCGCGCCATGCGCGCCGGGCCGGTGGTGGCCCATATCTCGCTCGAATCAGAGCTTTGGCCGCACCGGTTCCGCCTTTGCCCCGGACCGGTGATTCTGCTCGGCGCGCGCATGAGCGCCGGAACCGCCCGCACCTGGGCGCGCCTGCCGGCGCTGGCCAACCGCGTTCTCTCCCGCGTGACCCTTGCCATCGCACAGGACGGCAGCAGCCTTGGCCGCCTGTTCGACCTCGGCCTGCCGCAGCCTGCGGGCGGACCGGTCGTCGATCTCAAGGCGCTCTACCTGCCCCCGGAGGATCAGACACCGGACGCAGCCCTGAGCGCCGCCTTTCCGCGTGCAAAAACATGGCTCGCCGCCTCTACCCATGACGGTGAGGATGAGACCATTCTCGACGCGCACATCCTCGCTCTGCGCAGCACGCCGGACCTCAAACTGATCCTCGCCCCCCGGCATCCCCGCCGCGCCGAAGCGCTGGCTGCGCTGATCACCGCCAAGGGGCTGACCTGCGCGCGCCGCAGCGCCGGGGAAGCGCCGGACGCACAGGTCTATCTTGCCGATACCATGGGAGAAATGGCGCTGTGGTACGCGCTGGCCGGGCGTGTCTTCATCGCCGGAACCCTCACCGATCGCGGCGGGCACACGCCCTATGAGCCGGCGCATTTCGGCGCGGCGTTGCTGCATGGTCCCGACACCCGCAACTTCCGTGCGGCGTTTGACCGCCTGGCGCAGGCCCAGGCCGCGCGACATGTCAAGGACGCCGCAACGCTGGCCGAGGCGCTGACCGCCCTGCGCAAACCCGACGATCAGATGGCGCTTGGCCGCGCCGCACAGGACGCGCTGGCGCAGGATATTGACCTCGACGCCCTCACCGCGCGTATCCGGGACGCTCTGCCATCGCCGCGGCCCGCTTGATCCCGGAAAACTTCGCTATATCTTAACGGTAGGACATCAGGTTCAGGATATGATCCAGTACAGCCTCAAATGCGCCGAAGGGCATCAGTTCGACAGCTGGTTTCAATCGGCCAGCGCCTTTGACAAACTGCAGGCCGCCGGCCATGTGGCCTGCGCCATTTGCGGTGCGTCCGACGTTGAAAAGGCGCTGATGGCCCCGCGAGTCAGCAGCGCGCCGAAGGACGATTCAGCGCCCAACACCCTCAGCCGCCCCGCCACCCCCGCCGAGCAGGCCATCGCGCGGATGCGCGATCATGTGGAGAAAAACGCCACCTATGTCGGCGGCAATTTCGCCAAGGAAGCCCGCGACATGCATCTTGGCGACGCGCCCGAACGCCCGATCTGGGGCGAGGCCAACGTCCAGCAGGCCAAGGCCCTGATCGAGGATGGCATCCCCATCGCCCCGCTGCCCTTCACCCCGACGCGAAAAAGCAACTGAATGGGCGGGGCCACGCCCCTCGCCGATCCGGCAGACATGCCCCGCGCCTTCGCCGACGCCTGGGAAACGCGCGACGGCGCGCGCATCGCGGCCCTGTTCACCGAAGACGCGGATTTCGTGAATGTCACCGGTCTGTGGTGGCATGGGCGCGCCGCCATTGCCCGCCCGCACGACGAAGCGTTGAAATCCTTCTTTGCGCAGACCCGACTGCGCATCGGACGCAGCGAATGCCGGATGCTTGGCCCCGATGCCGCCATCGTCCGCGCCCGCGTCCACATGACCGGGCAGATCGCCCCCGATGGCAGTGCCGCCGACGCCCGCCAGACCATCCTGAGTTTCGTGCTGACCCGCGGCACTGATGGCTGGCTCGCCGTATCCGGGCAAAACACCGAAATCAGCCCCGGCATGGAAACCCATCTGGCCGGTGCGCAGGGTCCGAAACCGGTGACCTACCGGAAACCCGGCGGACCGTAACGCCAGAGGCTCCTTGAGAGGTGGCCGATCTGTGGAGGCGCGGTGGCCCTGCACTGTCCGCACAGTGCGACCCTGCCGCGCCCGCTGACTTCCGCTTGGGCGCCACAGGCCCCATGGATATGCCCGATCGCCAGCCTCCTGCCGATCCGTACTGGCCCGGCCGGTGCACGAACGAACTCACCTTGCCCGGCATCCCATCGGGCAAGGCAAGCCCGGCCGCCCGCGTGCGGTGTTGGGCGCTCTCCCGCGCCATGCTGATGCTTCCGTTCAGGGCTGCTCCGGCCCCGCCCGATCCAGGATCTGCCAGCCCCTCGCACGGCACGCCGCTGCAGTCGCATGCCAGGACAAGTCTGCCGCAGAACCGTATAGATTTCCTGCCATGCGCCGGGAGGAAGTTCGTACAATTCGCCACACATGCCGTGAAGCGGCCCTGCGCGGCTTAATTATCTTGCCCTTTCGCAAAACCGCGCCTAAACCGCGCGCAACGCAATTCCGGGGGACTCCAATGCCCGTCCTTGTCATGAAATTCGGCGGCACCTCTGTCGCCACGCTGGACCGCATCCGCCGCGCCGCCAAGCGCGTCGGTGTCGAGGTTGCCAAGGGCTATGACGTCATCGTCATCGTCTCGGCCATGTCCGGTGAAACCAACAAGCTGGTCGGCTATGTCGAGGAAACCTCACCGCTTTTCGACGCCCGCGAGTACGATGCCGTTGTCTCCTCCGGCGAGAACGTCACGGCGGGCCTCATGGCGCTGACCCTGCAGGAAATGGACGTGCCAGCGCGCAGCTGGCAGGGCTGGCAGGTGCCGGTGCGCACCACGAACGCCCATGCCAACGCCCGCATCGAAGAGATCCCGACCGATAACATCACCGCCAAGTTCGGCGAGGGCATGAAAGTCGCCGTCGTGGCGGGCTTTCAGGGCATCAGCGACGAAGGCCGCATCACCACGCTGGGCCGGGGGGGATCGGACACCACCGCCGTCGCCTTTGCCGCCGCCTTCGGGGCCGAGCGCTGTGACATCTATACGGACGTCGATGGTGTCTATACCACCGACCCGCGCATCTGCGACAAGGCCCGCAAACTCGATCGCATCGCCTTCGAGGAAATGCTCGAACTGGCCTCGCTGGGGGCCAAGGTCCTGCAAACCCGCTCGGTCGAACTGGCCATGCGCTACAAGGTCAAGCTGCGCGTTCTGAGCAGCTTCGAGGAACAGTCTGACGAAGCAGGCACCCTGGTCTGCGACGAGGAGGATATCATGGAAAGCAACGTTGTGGCCGGTGTGGCCCATTCCCGCGACGAGGCGAAGATGACCCTCGTGTCCGTCGCCGACCGCCCCGGCATCGCCTCGGCGATCTTCACCCCGCTGGCCGAAGCGGGAGTGAACGTCGACATGATCGTGCAGAACATCTCGGACGAGGGCCGCACGGACATGACCTTCTCCTGCCCCACCAATCAGGTGGCCCGCGCCGAACAGGCAATGGAAGCGGCCAAGGAAAAGGGCGACATCAACTTCCATTCGATCATCGCCGACACGAGTGTCTGCAAGATCTCCGTGGTCGGCATCGGCATGCGCAGCCACACCGGCGTCGCCGCCAAGATGTTCCGCATTCTTGCCAGCGAAGGCATCAACATCAAGGTCATCACCACCTCCGAGATCAAGATCTCCGTGCTGATCGACCGCAAATACATGGAACTGGCGGTTCAGGCGCTGCACGACGCGTTTGAGCTGGACAAGGCCGCCTGACACCGCCGCGCACCGCGCATGAGATCTGAGGGCGGCCCGCAAAGGCCGCCCGATTGCGTTCGCACGCCCCTCCGCTGCAGGCCCCTCGGCCAAGCGGTGCACAAATTACACGCATAGCGGGCATTTCGGGTTGCACTTGCCGCCACCGCTTGCCATCACGGCGGGGACACCGACACGGTCAGGACAGCCCCCCATGCGCCCCGAATCCCCGCCCGACCAGGCCCCGGCACAGCCACCTGTGTCCTCAAGACGCGACCGCCGCCGCCCGGCACAGCGCCCCTGCAAGCGCAGCGCCGGCCCCAGGACCAAAGCACGCACCCACGCCGCAGCGCGGCATCTTCGATTGCCGGACGGCGCGACCGCCAACCCTGCCAAGCGGCTGTGCAATTAAAGGCAAACCAAAGGCTTCCGGGCAATTGCCGGTTTCCAATTCCCCCGCAACTCGCCTATATCTGGGGCGAACACTCATGAGGCGCCAATCCCATGGCCGATGGTCTTGAAAGCGAAAGCCGCAAGCTGCTTGGACGGTTGCGGGACACGATGGCCGAGCAGGCCGCGGGCCAGGAACGGCTCGACAAGATCACCCACCTGACCGCCGATTCCATGGGAACGGAGGTCTGCTCGATCTACCTGTTCCGCGACAGCGAAACCCTCGAACTCTGTGCCACGCAGGGCCTCAAGCCCGAAGCGGTCCACGAAACCCGCATGAAGCTGGGCGAAGGCCTCGTCGGCCGCGTCGCGCGCACCGGCAAGACCGTGAACGCCGCGGACGCCCCCGCCGCGCCGGGCTTTCGCTACATGCCGGAGACCGGCGAAGAGATCTATTCCAGTTTCCTCGGCGTGCCGATCCAGCGGCTCGGGGAGAAACTAGGCGTGCTGGTGGTCCAGTCGAAACAGGCGCGCGAATTCACCGCCGACGAAATCTACGCCCTCGAAGTGGTCGCCATGGTGCTGGCCGAGATGACCGAACTGGGCGCCTTTGTCGGCGAGGGCGCGGCGCTCTCGCGGCGCCACGTGCAACCGGTCATGTTCCGCGGCACCACCGGGCAGGAAGGCACGGCCATGGGCCACGTCTGGCTGCACGAGCCGCGGGTGGTCGTCACCAACCTCGTCGGCGACGATCCCGAAACCGAACGCGCGCGCCTGCTCAAGGCCGTGGACGACCTGCGCGTCAGTGTCGACCAGATGCTCGAAGGCGCCAGCGGCGTCGCCGGTGAGGGCGACCAGATGCAAGTGCTCGAAGCCTACCGGATGTTCGCCAATTCCAAGGGCTGGCTGCGCCGGATGGAAACCGACATCGACCGGGGCCTCTCTGCCGAAGCCGCCGTCGAAAAGGAACAATCGCAGGCCCGCAACCGCATGAACCAGGTGGCGGACGCCTACCTGCGCGAACGGCTCCACGATCTTGACGACCTGTCCAACCGCCTGCTCCGCATTCTCACCGGACAAGGTCGCGAAACCGGTAGTGCCATGCCCGACGATCCGATCCTGATCGCCCGCAACATCGGCCCCGGCGAGTTGCTGGACTATGGCCGCTCGCTCAAGGGCATCGTGCTTGAGGAAGGCTCTGTCGGCAGCCACGCCGCGATCGTCGCACGGGCGCTGGCGATCCCGCTGGTCATCCACGCCGGGCGCATCACCAACGAGGCACTGAACGGCGATCATATCATGGTCGATGGCGATCAGGGCATTGCGCATTTGCGGCCCGACGACACCGTTGTCGCCGCGTTCCGTGACAAGATCGCCATGCAGGCGCAGGCGCAGGAACGCTATGCCTCGATCCGCGACACCGCCTGTGTCTCCGCCGATGGCAGCCGCATCGAATTGCTGATGAACGCCGGCCTGATGGCCGACCTGCCCTCGTTGCAAAATTCCGGCGCCGAAGGGGTTGGCCTGTTCCGCACCGAACTGCAATTCCTCGTGCGCAACCAGATGCCCCGGCGTACCGAACTGGCCAACATCTATGCGCGCGTGCTCGATGCGGCGGGCGGCAAGCGCGTGGTGTTCCGCACGCTCGACATCGGCTCGGACAAGGTGCTGCCTTACATGAAGCCGCAGGACGAGCCCAACCCGGCGCTCGGCTGGCGCGCCATCCGCGTCGGCCTCGACAAGCCCGGCGTGCTGCGCATGCAGCTGCAGGCGCTGATCCGTGCCGCCAGTGGCCGGCCTCTGGTGGTCATGTTCCCCTTTGTCGCCCAATACTCGGAATTCAGCGACGCGCGCGCCGAAATGGACAAGGCGCTCGCCCGCGAACGCCGCCTCGGCCATCCGATCCCGGAAACGGTGGAAATCGGCGCTATGCTGGAAACACCCAGCCTCGCCTACGCCTCAAGCCGGTTCTTTTCCGAAGTGCAGTTCCTCTCCATCGGCGGCAACGACCTCAAACAGTTCTTCTTCGCCGCCGACCGCGAGAACGAACGGGTGCGCCGCCGCTATGATACGCTGAACGCCTCCTTCCTGACCTTCCTGGAAATCATCGTCCAGCGCTGCGCCGAGAGCGGCACGCGGCTGAGCTTTTGTGGAGAGGACGCCGGCAGACCGGTCGAGGCGCTGTGCCTCGCGGCGATCGGCATCCATACCCTCTCCATGCGCCCGGCCTCCATCGGCCCGGTCAAAAGCATCCTGATGCGCACCAATCTCGCCGAGGTCAAAGCCACCCTCTACGCGGCGCGCGAGCGGGGCGAACAGAACCTGCGTGGGGCGGTGATGGATTATCTGCGGGACAACGGCTGGGCGGTGGCCTGAGGCCCGACTGACCCGGAGGTGTTTCGCTGCGCATGGCGCAGCGACCGGCGCGCGCGGGGCGCGCGCGAAAACTCTGCCGGAGCAGAGTTTTGGTTGGGGGCGCTGCCCCCGTCCCTGCGGGCCTCCCCCGAGGTATTTTCGGACCAAAGACGGGCGCGGCTCGCGACTACGACCAGCGGTCGACGCCGGGCCGTCCTCTCGATCGGGCAACAGGGGGCCCAAACATAAAAACATCCGGCCGCGGAGTTATTCCGGCGGCCGGATGAAAAGACTTTGACGTCTGCCTGCACCTTGGCCTTCTGGCCTGCGGCACTTATTCCACGCGTTCTGCGCAGTTGTCGGGCCTGCGCCGGCAATCCACGGCAAATGCGCAGCATTAAGGAGCACGCATTCCGGGCCTGTTTCACCAACGGACCGATCTCGGGAGCAATCGTTGTCCCTTCCCGACTCACTTTAGGTAAAATTGCCTAAAAGATGGTGAACATCCTGCAAGAAATGCCCTGCCCCGGAATCAATCGTCCAGACGGGCCGCGAGCAGCTCCACCAGTGCGTCAAAGGGCGTGCCAGTCTGGTCCGCGAGGCGCCGCAGGCCGAACACCACTTGCGCCATCTCATGATAGTAGCCGGAGTAGGAGTAGTTCGTGGCCGCAGCCGTGGCCGCGCCGATCACCGGAATCGTCTGCGCCGCCAGCTTGCGACCGAGAACCACCGCGAGGCGCGGCGCGATCAGGCCAATGCCGACATAGACATTCACGCCGGTCAGCGTGACGCGGGAGGACAGGAAGGTCAGATCGGGGGTTTTGCCCTGAACCATCGGACCGGCCGCCGCGAAGACGAGCAGCGCATCCTTGCGCGTCTGCTCTTCGTCCGGATCGAAGCCATGCTCCGCCGCCACCGCCTGCACCGAGCGCATCAGCATCGTCACTGTCAGCGGCAGTTCCGCCAGCGCCGTCGTCAGACCACCAAGCCCGCCGACCACACCAACCATCGTGGTCGTTGCGGTATTGACCCAGGGTTTCTGATCCTTGACGAGGCTGCGCGAGCCCGATGCCGCGCTCATCGCCGCCTCAAGCCCCCGGACCGTCGCGGTTTCGAGCCTGGCGCGAGCGTTTTCCGGAAGCCGGTCCATCACCCCTTCCGCAGGCCAGTTCAGAACGTTCAGGACCTGAACCCCGAGATTGCCGGCCGCGCGATAGCGCCGTGCAAGATCCGCGATCGCCGCGTCGATGTCCACGTCCCGCTGTACCAGTTCCGTGTCGTCCATATCCGTACCCTCATAAGGCCCCACTCGCTAATAGCTGGTAAACCTTTGGCGATATTTCAACCCTTCTGCGGCATCCGCGTGACCTCTCCGCGCACGCCAGTCCACGCGCCGGGGATCAGGGACACCCCCAGAATCCGGTCCGGGTTCGTCGGCGGCGGCATCTCCACCCCCGCCAGAGGTTCGAACCCAAAGCGCCGGTAATAGGGCGGATCGCCGACCAGCAGCACCCGCGCATGGCCCTCCTCTTCCGCCCGCGCCAGCGTATCGCGGATCAGCGAAGCCCCCAGCCCTTCGCCCTGCGTCGTCGGGTGCACAGCAATCGGGCCCAACAGCAGCGCCTCGCTCGCGCCCACCAGCACCGGCCAGTAGCGGATCGCCCCGCCGATGCGCCCGTCTTCATCCTTGGCCACACGGCACAGCGACGCCACGGGCGGCACGTCCTCGCGCAGACGATAGGAGCTCAGAAGCACCCGTCCGGGCGCAAAACAGCTGTCATACAGCGCCTCGACCTCCCACCAATCCTGCGGCAGTTCCTGTGCAAGTGTGAACACATCCGACCCCGTGCAATCCTCTTTGATTGCGGGTATCACGGCCCAAACCGCCGCGCAAACAACGCGGTGGCCGATATCCAACAAGGAGACCGTGATGTTCTACCGCCCGGAAGACGGCCATGACCTGCCGCACAATCCCTTCAATGCCATCGTCACGCCTCGGCCTATCGGCTGGATCTCGACGCGCGGCAGCGATGGCCGCGACAACCTCGCGCCCTACTCCTTCTTCAACGCCGTGGCCTATGTCCCGCCGCAGGTGATGTTTTCCTCGACCTCGGCCAAGCCCGACCGGGGGGACACCAAGGACAGCGTCGCCCAGATCCGCGAGACCGGCGTCTTCTGTGTCAACATCGTCGAATACGCGATGCGCGATGCGATGAACGCGACCTCCGGTTTCTATCCCGCGGGCGTTGATGAATTCGCCGAAGCCAGCATCGAGAAGGCGCAGTGCGAGACCATCGACTGCCCCCGCGTGGCGCTGGCCCCTGCCAACCTCGAATGCAAGCTGACCGACATCGTCAAACTGCCCGGCGAGGCCAATTTCGCTGTCTTCGGCGAGGTCACCGGCATCCACATGCGCGATGATTGCCTGACCGATGGCATTTTCGACGTGCTGAAATTCAACCCGCTGAGCCGCATGGGCTATCGGGATTACACCGTGGTGCGCGAAAAGTTCGCCCTGAACCGCCCGGGGGAGTAAGCCGAAAAACCCCCGTGTTTTTCGGCTGGTGGCAGAGTCGCAGTTTTGCCCCGCAAAACTGTCGACGCCACGCCCAGATCACTCCGGGCGCAACACCCCCCGTGTTTTTCGGCTGGTGGCAGAGTCGCAGTTTTGCCCCGCAAAACTGTCGACGCCACGCCCAGATCACTCCGGGCGCAACACCCCCCGCGTTTTTCGGCTGGTGGCAGAGGTCGCCCGCAGACCAACCCAGACAAGGTTACCCGACGCTTTACCAACTCCCCCGATTACATTTCGTGCGCCGGGGCAAAACGTTTAGTCTGCATCCGATTTCTTACGGAGAAGGATCGTCATGCCTGCGCCTTTCAAGACACGTGCCCATATCGCGGCCCTCACCGCCCTTTTGCCTGTCATCGCCTTGTCGGGCGGCGCGGTGGCCGAGACGGAAAAGCCCTCCGTGCCCACCAATACCCATGAAGAGCCCGAAGAGGTGCTCGGTCAGGAGTGGGAGAGCGTCGTGCTGTCCGACGACGTCGTCCGTTCGGATCTGCCTATGGCCGAGCAGACTTGCGGCGATGCGGGCTCCTCTCCGGCGGAGTGCGGTGAAACCGGGAACTGAGTCCGCATAGGACCCATGCATCCCCGTATGAGTGAAACACTCGCCAACGACCTGCTTTTCCCGTAAACTGCTGCCATCAATCGATGGAGGCGACCATGGACCAGACCCTTTGAACCCCTGAACACAGCTCGGATTTCAAAGGAGGCTCCATGCCTTACGCCCTTCCCCCTGCGCATCTGTCGCACCCCATCACGCTGCCTGACGGCACGGCCCATCCCGGCACCGTTTACCTCAAATCGGTCATCGACCACCCGCGCATGATCGTCGGCGATCACACCTATGCCAGCGATTTTGGCGAGGTTGCGGATTGGGCGGCACACCTCGCCCCGTATCTCTTCCCGTTCAGTCAGGAGACCCTGACCATCGGAAAGTTCTGCCAGATCGCCCACGGCGTCCGCTTCATCGGCTCTTCGGCCAATCACGCCATGCGTGGCCCATCCACCTTTCCCTTCGCGGTCTTCGACCCCGAGACCATGCTCGGCTATCAGCCCGACACCCGGCCCATGACCATCGGTCACGATGTCTGGCTTGGCTACGGTGCGTTGGTCCTGCCGGGGGCGCAGATCGGAAACGGAGTCATTGTCGGCGCCGGTTCGGTCGTGCGCGGCAGCCTGCCCGACTATGCCGTCGTCGCCGGCAACCCGGCGCAGGTGGTAAGGATGCGGTTTTCGCAAGAGCAGATCGCCACGTTGACCGCGCTGCGTTGGTGGGACTGGCCGACAGAGCGGATCGCTGCGGCGCGGCATATCCTGGAGACTGGCAGCGTGGATGCGCTCGCGGGCTATGCGGCGGAACATTCTCTGCCGAATTGACGCAACGTCAAAGGGCGCGACCGCCGCTCGATCGGCCGGAGAGTGGAAAACGTACCAAACTCGCTAACCGGGCCGACATCGCCGCGCAGACGGTCCCGGCGTTTTGTACCAAACAGGCCGCGAATCGTACCAAACTCCGGGCGATGCAACCGCAGCGTGTCCCCCTCAAGCAAAAGGGCGGTCCCTTAACCGGACCGCCCTTCGCCTTGTCAGTGACCGCCAAGGATGCCCGTGCGGACCTCGTAATCGACCGCGATCTGGTAGTCCGGATCATCGTCGCTATCGACCATCAAGTGCCCGGCTTTGTTCAACAAACGGTGGCAATCGCGGCTCAGGTGGCGCAACTGGATTGACTTGCCCGCCGCCTCGTATTTTGCCGCCACGGCCTCGATGGCCTGCAGCGCCGACTGGTCCACGACCCGGCTGTCCGCAAAATCGACGATAACCACATTTGGATCGCTATCCGGTTGAAACATCTCGATAAATCCGTCCGAGGAGCCAAAGAACAGCGGCCCCTGCACTTGGTAGACCTTGGCGTTTTCCGGCGTGGTGTAGGTCTTGGCGTGGATGCGCCGCGCATTGTTCCACGCATAGGCCAGCGCGCTCACGATCACCCCCACGACAACCGCCACGGCAAGGTCTTCCATCACCGTTACCACAGTCACGAGGATGATGACAAAGGCATCCATCGCAGGGACTTTTGCCAATATCTTCAATGAGTTCCACGCGAAGGTCCCGATCACGACCATGAACATTACCCCGACCAGCGCGGCCAGCGGAATCAATTCGATCAGCCGCGAGGCAAAGAGAATGAAGATCAGCAGGAACAACGCCGCCGCGATTCCCGCGATTCGCGTCCGCGCGCCGGACTTCACGTTGATCATCGACTGCCCGATCATCGCACAGCCGCCCATGCCGCCGAAAAACCCCGTGACAAGATTCGCCGCGCCCTGCGCGATGCACTCCTGGCTGGCGCCGCCGCGTTTATTGGTCATCTCGCCAACGAGGTTTAGCGTCAGCAGGCTTTCAATCAGGCCGATGGCCGCGAGGATGACCGCATAAGGCAGAATGATTTCAAGGGTTTCGAGGTTCAACGGCACGCTCGGGATATGGAACGGCGGCAGCCCGCCCTTGATCGACGCCATGTCGCCCACACGCGGCACATCAAGGCCAAAGGCGATCACGATGGCCGCCACGATGCCGATACCGGCCAGCGGCGCCGGGATCACGCGGGTCAGTTTCGGCACGCCCCAGATGATCGCCATGGTCAGCCCTGTCAGCCCGAGCATCAGGATCAAGGGCAGTCCGCTGAGCCATTCACCGCCCCCCGGTTCCAACGCGCTGCCCGGCACCTTGAACTGGCTCATTTGGGCAAGGAAAATCACGATCGCCAGACCATTCACGAAGCCAAGCATGACCGGATGCGGCACCAGCCGGATGAACTTACCCCACTGCATAACCCCCGCAAAAACCTGCAAGATTCCCATCAGGACCACTGTTGCGAACAGGTATTCCACGCCGTGCTGCGCCACCAGCGCCACCATCACCACCGCCAGCGCGCCGGTCGCGCCCGAGATCATGCCCGGACGACCGCCAAACAGCGCCGTGATCAGGCCAACCATGAAGGCGGCGTAGAGACCGACCAAGGGATGGACGCCAGCGACAAAGGCAAATGCCACCGCTTCAGGCACCAGCGCCAGCGCCACGGTCAGCCCGGCCAGCAATTCGATCCTGAGCCGTCCCACGGTCAGTTTCTCATCGGGCATCAAAGACAGATCGGGCAATTCCAGGCGATTGGCGAAACGCGCCAGCAGAGCTTTTTTCATGGGGGGGTCCTTTCGTTCGCGCGACTGCGTCTACTGCGATGCGGCATAAAAGGCCAGAGCGGCCCCACCGTGCGGTCCCTTAAAGCCCTATTAGTCGGGACTGTTGCAAATATCACGGAATACTTTTGTACGCAGCGCCAGCCCTTCACACCGCCGCGCAGAATTCGCGCACATTGCGGTGAAGGCTCTTCCCTTCAATCCTCCGTCATTGCACCCTGCCCCCGACCAACGAATGGAGATTGGGCATGAGCCAGACGATGATTGCCGTGATCGGCGGATCGGGCATTTACGAAATCGACGGCCTGGAAGAGGCGAGCTGGACCACGGTGGACAGCCCTTGGGGCGCGCCCTCGGATCAGATCCTGACCGGCAGCCTCAATGGTGTCAAAATGGCCTTTCTCCCCCGCCACGGGCGCGGCCATGTCCACAGCCCGACCGACGTGCCCTATCGCGCCAATATCGACGCGCTCAAGCGCCTCGGCGTGACCGACGTGATCAGCATCAGCGCCTGCGGCTCCTTCCGGGAAGAGATGGCTCCGGGTGATTTTGTCGTTGTGGATCAGTTCATTGACCGGACGTTTGCCCGCGAGAAAAGCTTTTTCGGAACAGGTTGCGTCGCCCATGTCAGCGTCGCGCATCCCACCTGTCCCCGCCTCGGCGCGGCGTGTTTCGCGGCGGCGCAGGACGCGGGCATCACCATCCATAACGGCGGCACCTATCTTGCCATGGAAGGTCCGCAATTCTCCACCCTTGCCGAGTCGAAGATGTACCGCGAACAGTGGGGCGCCGATGTGATCGGCATGACCAACATGCCCGAGGCCAAACTCGCCCGCGAGGCAGAGCTGTGCTATGCCTCCATCGCCATGGTCACCGACTACGACAGCTGGCATCCGCAGCATGGCGAGGTCGACGTGAACGAAATCATCAAGGTCCTCATGGGCAATGCGGAAAAAGGCCGCGATCTTGTGCGCCGCTTGCCTGCACTGCTCGGCGCGGATCGCACGCCCTGCCCGCATGGCTGCGACCGCGCCCTTGAACACGCCGTCATGACCGCCCCTGACCGCCGCGATCCGGCAGTGCTGGCCAAGCTGGACGCGGTGGCGGGCCGTGTCCTGAACGCAGGATAAACCGCTGATGTCGCTTGACCTTTGGCTGACCTTCGTCGCCGCCTCGACCGCGCTCCTGTTGATCCCCGGCCCGACTGTGCTGCTTGTCCTGTCCTACGCGCTCAGCAAGGGGCGCAGCGTTGCCATGGCTTCCGCCGCCGGGGTCGCCACCGGGGATTTCATCGCCATGAGCCTGTCTCTGCTGGGACTTGGCGCGCTTGTTGCCACCTCTGCCGCGCTGTTCACGGCACTCAAATGGATCGGCGCGGCCTATCTCATCTGGCTGGGCATCAAGCTGCTCCGCTCCGCGCCATCAACTGGGCTGAACCTGCCCGCGGCTGAAGTCACGGCAAAGGGCGTGTTTACGCACAACGCCCTCGTCACCGCGCTCAACCCAAAGAGCATCGCCTTCTTCATCGCCTTTGTGCCGCAGTTCATCGACGCAAGCGCGTCCCTGCTGCCGCAATTCGCAATCCTGATCGCCACCTTCGTCAGCCTTGCCGCGCTCAATGCGCTGGCCTACGCACTGGCGGCAGACCGGCTGCGCCGGACCATCGCGCGCCCCTCCGTAATCACATGGCTGACCCGCGCCGGCGGGGCCACGCTGATCGCCATGGGCGTGCTGACCGCTTCGCTGAGGAGAGCGACATGAGTGTGAAAACCAAGCAGGTTCAGGACTATATCCGAACCATTGTCGATTTTCCCCATGAGGGGATCCTGTTCAGAGACGTGACGACGCTCTTTGCCGATCCGCGCGGCTTTCGCATGGCCATCGACCAGCTGCTGCACCCCTATGCCGGGGTGCGCTTTGACAAGGTCGTGGGGTTGGAGGCGCGCGGGTTCATCCTTGGCGGCGCCATCGCGCACCAGCTCTCCACCGGGTTCGTGCCGATCCGCAAGAAAGGCAAATTGCCTGGGGCCGTGATCTCGGAGGAATACCAGCTCGAATATGGCGAGGCCGTGGTCGAGATCCACGACGATGCGATCTTGCCAGGCGAAGAGATCCTGTTGGTCGATGACCTGCTGGCCACCGGTGGCACCGCGGAGGCCGGGATCAAGCTGGTCGAACGACTTGGCGGAGAGATCATCGGCTGTGCCTTTGTCGTGGATTTGCCGGACCTTGGAGGGCGCAAAAAGCTTGAGGCGATGGGTATGGAGGTGCATGCACTTTGCACCTATGACGGGCTTTGAGGGGTTTCGGATCAGGCGTTGCCTGCCCCGACCGCCGGGGGGTTCACCCCCGGCCCCCCAGGATATTTGTGGACCCGTGAAGACCAGGGCCCGCGAAAGAAAAACGCCCCGCGCTCAGAGAGCCGGGGCGTTTTGTTTTGCGCGTTGATGAATGATCAGACGATCGTTGCTTCGGTCGCCGCGCGCAGCTCTTCTTCGGTCACGCCATCGGCGCATTCGACGATCTTCAGGCCGCCCTCGACGACGTCCAGAACGCCAAGGTTGGTGATGATACGATTCACCACTCCCTTGCCCGTCAGCGGCAGCGTGCAAGCCTTGAGCAGCTTGCTGTCGCCGTGTTTGTTGGTGTGATCCATGACCACAACCACCTTTTTCACGCCGGCCACGAGGTCCATGGCGCCGCCCATCCCCTTGACCAGCTTGCCCGGGATCATCCAGTTCGCCAGATCGCCGTTCTCGGCCACTTCCATGGCACCGAGGATGGCCGCGGCGATCTTGCCGCCACGGATCATGCCAAAGCTCATGGCGCTGTCGAAGTAGGACGTGCGCGACAGCTCGGTGATGGTTTGCTTGCCCGCGTTGATCAGGTCCGGATCTTCGTCGCCCTCGAAGGGGAACGGGCCCATGCCGAGCATGCCGTTTTCGGATTGCAGCGTGATGTCCTTGTCACCGACGTAGTTGGCAACGAGCGTCGGGATACCGATCCCGAGGTTCACGTACATGCCGTCTTCGAGTTCCTCTGCGGCACGTGCCGCCATTTGATTGCGATCCCAGGGCATTATGCGTCCTCCCGCTTGCGCACGGTGCGTTGTTCGATCCGCTTTTCGTGCTCGCCTTGAATGATCCGGTGCACATAGATGCCCGGCAGGTGGATGTGATCGGGGTCGATGGAGCCGCGCGGGACGATTTCTTCGACCTCCACCACACAGATCTTGCCGCACATGGCAGCGGGCGGGTTGAAGTTGCGGGCGGTCTTGCGGAACACGAGGTTGCCGGTGTCGTCCGCTTTCCATGCTTTCACGATAGCCAGATCGGCAAAGATGCCCTCTTCGAGGATGTAGTCCTCGCCATGGAACTGCTTCACTTCCTTGCCCTCGGCGATCTGGGTGCCGACGCCGGTCTTGGTGTAGAAGCCCGGAATACCCGCTCCGCCGGCGCGCATGCGCTCGGCCAGGGTCCCCTGCGGGTTGAATTCCAACTCAAGCTCCCCGGACAGGTACTGCCGCATGAACTCGGCGTTTTCCCCAACATAGGACGACATCATCTTCTTGATCTGCTTGGTTTCCAGCAGTTTGCCAAGGCCGAACCCATCCACGCCCGCGTTGTTCGATGCGACGGTCAGATCCTTGACGCCGCTCTCGACCAGCGCATCGATCAGCAGTTCGGGAATACCGCACAAGCCAAAGCCCCCCGCGGCGATCAGCATCCCGTCGTGCAGGATGCCGTCAAGGGCCTCCGCCGCCGAGCCGTAAACCTTTTTCATCGAGCTACTCCCTTGAGATCATGAGTTGCCGCGAGTTTTCGCCGCAGGGCAGCAGAGAGTCAATGACAGCCCCCGGCACTGCGAGCGTTAACATGCTCTGGAATCTCCAGATACACCAAAGCCGCGCGGTCAAGCGCGGCTTTGACAGAGGATTCGGGAGTGTTTTCAGGCCCGGAGCGGTTCAGATCATCCGGACTTGAGTGCCGATCTCGGTGATCGCGAAGAGCTCCGCAATCTTTTCATTGTACAGGCCAATGCAGCCATCCGACGACGGGCGTCCGATCTTGCGCGTGTCATGGGTGCCGTGGATCAGGTAAGCGGGCCAGTCAAGATACATGGCATGTGTGCCAAGCGGATTGTCCGGCGCGCCGCCCTCGACCGGATGCCAGTCCGGGAAGCGTTCCATCTGGCTCGCGGTCGGGGTCCAGCTCGGCCCGACCTTCTTGCGCACGATTTCGCTGTAGCCGCGTTTGGTCAGCTCATCGGTTTTCGGCACGGAGGTCGGATAAACCCGGTAATCGCTGCCATCGGCAGACCAGTAGTGCAGCGCACGACTGCCCGTGTCGCAAACGATACAGCCAACGCCGAGTGTGTCGAAGTGCTCGCGCCAGTCCTGGCTCACAAAGCTGGAGACATTGCGGCGGATCAAGGGGTCCGCCTGCTGCGCCCGCGCAATCGCAGGAGTAAAGAGAAGCGCCGCGCCGCCCGCCATCAGGCCGCGGCGGGACATCGTGTTCTTGGTCATGAGAGAGACCTTTCTGTCGCCGTTTCGGGCGCCACAGGATCATAGGTGACGGTCAAAGAGAAATCACATACCGTTTACCGGATATGACTGCGCACTTTGCCGCCAACCCTGTCACTTTTTTGTCTTTGCCGCCGTCTTCTTGGCTGGCGCTTTCCTGGCCGCCGGCTTTTTCGCAGGTTTCTTCTTGCCGCTCTTTGCCGCCCGTTCATTGACCAGCTCGATCGCTTTTTCCAGCGTCAGCTTTTCCGGGTCCACATCGTCCGGCAAGGTCGCGTTGATCTTTTCCCACTTGGCATAGGGGCCATAGCGCCCTTCGTAGAGCGCGATCTTGCCGCCGTCCGGATGATCGCCGAGCTCGCGCAGCGCCTTGGCCGCAGCCCCCCTGCCCCGACCGGGGTTGGCGCGTTTTTCGGCCAAGAGCTCGACCGAATGGTTCATGCCGATCTCGAAGACCTCGACCAGTTCCTTGAGGTTCACGTAGACCGGTTTTTCCTCGTCAGGCAGCTGATGCATAATGTACGGGCCGAAGGGGCCGAGCGCCGCCTTGATCTCTCCACCATCGGGGTGCAGGCCAACAATCCGTGGCAGCGTCAGCAGCGTCACCGCCTTTTCCAAGGTGATGTCGTCGGGCGCCCAGCCGGGCATGAATTTCTTGGCGCGGTCCTTCGGGAGGTTGGCCCGGTGGGGCTTTTCTTTCGATGCCGGGTTGATCTCGCCGCGCTGCAGATACGGCCCGTAGCGGCCACTCTTGAGCCAGATTTCGTCGCCATCATCGTGGCCAAGCAGCTTTTCCTCGGCCTCGGTGCCTTCGCCGGTGATCGGGCGCGTGTAAGTGCATTCGGGATAGTTGCCACAGCCAACAAACCCACCCGACCGGGAGGTCTTCAAGTGGAGCTGCCCCTTGCCGCATTTCGGGCACACGCGCGGGTCCGTGCCATCTTCGCGGGGCGGATAGAGCTGCGGTGCCAAAGCATCGTCAAGGATATCGAGCACTTCGGCGATGCGAAGATCAGACGTCTCGGCAATGGCGGCGCTGAAATCGCGCCAGAACTTGGCCAGCAGTTCCTTGTAATCTTCATCGCCTGCCGAAACCTGATCAAGCTCGTTTTCCAGCGCAGCCGTGAAGTCATACTCCACATAGCGCTTGAAGAAATTCAGCAGGAAGATCGTGACGATCCGGCCTTTGTCCTCCGGGAACAGACGGTTCTGTTCCTTGCGGACATATTCGCGGTCCTGAATCGTCGTGATCACCGAGGCGTAGGTCGAGGGGCGACCGATGCCGAGCTCTTCCATCTTCTTGACCAGTGTCGCTTCGGTATAGCGCGGCGGCGGCTGGGTATGGCTCTGAAGGGCCAGGACCGCGCCGTTCTTGGCCAGAACCGCGACGCCGTTCTTTTGCATGCCCTGCGGCGCGGCGCCTTCGACCAGTGTCTCGGCTTTCTCGCCCGCCTTGTCATAAGCCGCTTCGAGCGCACTTCCGTCGAATTTCGCCGGCTCGCCTTGCATGATCTGCGGCAGGCGGTTTCCGTCGCCGTCATCCTCCGGCTCGTCGCGGCCTTCTTCGTAGACCTTCAGAAAGCCGTCGAAAACCACGACCTGGCCGGTCGCCCGCAGGCCAACCTGACGATCGTCGCTCTCGATCTCGACCGTGGTGCGCTCCAGCCGTGCGCCAGACATCTGACAGGCCAGCGTGCGTTTCCAGATCAGATCATAGAGCCGACGTTGGTCCTCGTCCTTGAGCTTCAGCGCGGACGCGTCCTTGGTCATGTCGGTCGGGCGAATACATTCGTGCGCTTCCTGCGCATTCTTGGCCTTGTTCTTGTAGATGCGCGGCTCTTTCGGCACGTATTCGGCGCCGTAGCGATCCTTGATCGCATCGCGACATTCGCTCACCGCCTCGGGCGCCATATCGATGCCGTCGGTCCGCATATAGGTAATGTGCCCGGCCTCATAAAGCCGCTGCGCCGTGTTCATGCACTGGCGAGCGCCCATGCCGAACTTGCGGCTGGCCTCTTGCTGCAGCGTCGAGGTCATGAAGGGCGCGGAGGGATTGCGGCTGGCCGGCTTCGCCTCGACCGACGCGATCTTGAGCTGGCGCTTTTCGATCGCGCTGACCGCCATTTCGGCATCGGTCTCGTTGGCCAGGTCGAAGCGGTCGAGCTTCTTGCCCGCCAGGGTCGTCAGTCGCGCCTCGTAGCTCTGATTGCGCGGCGTGGTCAACTGTGCCTTGACCTGCCAGTACTCCCGCGGGTTGAACGCCTCGATTTCCATCTCGCGTTCGACGATCAGCCGCAGGCAGACCGACTGCACCCGACCGGCCGACCGTGCGCCGGGCAGTTTGCGCCAGAGGACCGGCGACAGGTTGAAACCGACGAGGTAATCGAGCGCCCGCCGGGCGAGGTAGGCCTCCACCAGCGGCGCGTCGATGTCGCGCGGGTTCTTCATCGCCTCTGTCACCGCCTGTTTGGTGATGGCGTTGAAGGTGACGCGGCTGACATGGGTCGATTTCTTGATCGAGCGGCGCTTGGTCAGCGCCTCCTTGAGGTGCCAGGAAATCGCCTCGCCTTCGCGATCGGGGTCAGTCGCGAGGATCAGATTGTCATCGGTTTTCAGCGCTTCGGCGATAGCCGCGACATGCTTGCGCGAGTCGTTGGCGATCTCCCATTTCATCGCGAAATTGTCTTCTGTATCGACCGAACCGTTTTTCGGCGGCAGGTCGCGCACATGCCCATAGGACGCCAGAACCGTGTAATCGGATCCCAGATACTTGTTGATTGTCTTGGCTTTAGCAGGCGACTCGACGACAACGACGGGCATGGATTGGCAAACCTCTTACATCAAATTCCGGCTCTTGACGGCCAGCGTATGGCGATCAGGGATGTGGGGCGCAAGGGGGAAATGTCAATCGCGGCACTCGCGCCCCGGCGGTAACGGCGATAAAGTGGACATGTTTTCAAGCCTGTGCCGCGCGGCGATTTGCCCCGTTCACCGCGACACGATCAGCGCCAGCAGACCGCCCGGCTGTCGCTCGATCCGGCCTTCGAGTTCCAGATCGGTCAGCACCGGCGCGAGCGCGGCGGACGGCGCTCCGATATCGCGCATGAGCTGATCTTCGGCCACCGGCGAGGGTCCGAGCCGGGCAAGGATCTCGCTGTGCAGCCGTGCGACATCCTGCAGGCTCCTGCTCTTGCGCGGCCTTGGGTTTTCCTGTGGCGGATTGGCGACCGGGCCGGCCGCAGGCCGCTCTGGCGGGGCGAGGTCGAGTTCAGGCTGCGCGCGCGCGGCCCGCATCGGTGGCAACGCTTCCAGCACGTCATCCACCGACCGAACCAGGCGAGCGCCATCGCGGATCAGCATGTTGCACCCGCCGGCGCGAGCATCGAGCGGATGTCCCGGCACCGCCAGCACATCGCGTCCCTGATCAAGCGCGTTGCGGGCCGTGATCAGAGAACCGGACTTTGCGGCGGCCTCGATTACCACGACGGCCTGGCTCAAACCGGAGATGATGCGGTTGCGGGTGGGGAAGTGGCGCGCAACCGGCTGCATCCCCATTGGTTGCTCGCTGATCCGGGCACCACCGTATGCGATGATCTGCTCGGCCAGCGGCGTGTTTTCGGCCGGGTATAGAATGTCGACCCCGCCAGCCAGAACCGCGACGGTGCCGCCGGGCATGGACGCAAGGTGGGCCGCGGTGTCGATGCCGCGCGCCAAACCCGACGACACCACATAACCCGCGTCCGATAGCCCTTCGGCCAGACCGCGCGCCATGCGCAGGCCAAGAGAGGAGGCATTGCGCGCGCCTACCAACGCAACCATGGGCCGCAGCATCACCTCGGGATCGCCGATCAGCCAGAGGATCGGCGGCGCATCCGAGAGTTCGGCAAGGTCGGGCGGATAAAGCGGATCCCCGCAACACAGCATGCGCGCGCCCTGCTGCCGGGCGGCGTTCATCTCTGCAAGGGCGGTGCTTTCGGGACAGGCGGAATAGGAGTGGACGCCTGCGGAGCGCGCCACGTCCGGCAGGGCCTCCAACGCGGCCTGCGCGGAGCCATGTTCAGCCATCAATCTCCAGAATGTCGCCACGCCGACCCGGCGTGAGCGCAAGAGACGGAGCCACGACACCCGATCATCTTCCGTGGTGGGTGGGAGTGGGGGGTGAGTGGAAGAGTGTGTATCCTCGAACATCCCGGCTCCGTCATCTTGCAGGTACAGGTTTAGCGCGAGCGCGGTTAATCAAAGGTAAACCGCAGCGCGTGGATTTGCGATAAATCACCAACGCTTTGAAAAAGGGTGACATTAATTTGAATTCATCATGATTGCAGGCGTTTGCGCGGTGCGATGCGGCTGGGATTTGGGAGTCGCCCGCATTTGGCGGATCAAGACAGGCTCGCCCGGACCAAGACCGCACGCCGCAACAACCAGGCTTGCAAGACACCGCCCACCAAAGCGAAAGGCAGGATGATCGGTGTGGCGAGCACCTGCGCCCAGAACAGCCCGATCCCGCCAGCAGCCAGAACCGCGACCAGCCAGCCGCCGCGCCCCCGCCGAAACGCCATATGAAGCACGACAGCCAACGGCAGGTGGCCGAGCCAGCTGAGCAAGAAAGAATAGGCGACCAGAAGTCCGAAGGCTTCAAGCGCGGCACCGACGACCGGCAGGGAGCCCTTGGCCGTGTTGCCGACAAGCGCGAGAAGCCCGCCAAATAACAGCATGGCCACAATCGCCAGCAGGACGGAGGATAAATGATGACCGAGGCGCGGAGCGATCAGATGGGTTGAGCGCACCGGCCTCCAGCCGGGTTCAGACACCCGAGCCGCCCACGGTCAGCCCGCCGATCATCACGGTCGGCTGGCCCACACCCACCGGCACCCATTGCCCCTGCTTGCCGCAGTTGCCCATGCCGGGATCAAGCGCCATGTCATTGCCGAGCGCGCGAATCTGCTGCAGCGCCGTGGCGCCGTCCCCGATCAGCGTGGCTCCCTTCACCGGCGCGCCGACCTTGCCGTTCTTGACCCGGTAGGCTTCAGTACAGCTGAAGACGAACTTGCCATTGGTGATATCCACCTGACCGCCGCCGAAACCCACGGCCCAGATCCCATCCTTCAGATCCGCCACAATATCCTGCGGATCCGCGTCACCGCCCAGCATGTAAGTGTTCGTCATGCGCGGCATGGGAATATGCGCATAGCTTTCGCGGCGGCCATTGCCGGTGGGGCTTACGCCCATCAGGCGGGCGTTCTGCCGGTCCTGCATATAGCCGACCAGCTTGCCATCCTCGATCAGCACGTTCTTGCCCGACGGCGTGCCTTCGTCGTCCACCGTAATACTGCCGCGCCGGTCCGGGATGGTGCCATCGTCCAGAACGGTCACCCCCTTGGAGGCGATCTGCTGCCCCATCAGCCCGGCAAAGGCGCTGCTGCCCTTGCGATTGAAATCCCCTTCCAGCCCATGACCGATGGCCTCGTGCAGCAAGATCCCGGGCCAGCCCGGCCCAAGCACGATGTCCATGGTGCCCGCGGGTGCCGCCTCGGCCTTCAGGTTGACCAAGGCGATGCGCAGCGCCTCGCGCGCCTTGCTCTGCCAATCCTGCGGGTCCAGAAGTCCATCGAGTGTCACACGCCCCCCGCCCCCGGCGGTACCGGTCTCGCGGCGGCCGTTCTCTTCGACGATCACGCTGACATTGACACGGGTCATCGGGCGCACATCCGTGACCAACCCGCCTTCGGGACGCAGAATAGCCACCTCCTGCAGCGACGCCGCGATGGATGCCGTCACCTGGACAACGCGCCGGTCGAGATCGCGCATGAAAGCGTCGATCTCGCGCAGCGTCTCGACCTTGACCGGGAACGCGGCACCAGCGATCGGATCGGCATCGGTATAAAGTGTGCGGTTGGTGCCCGAGGGCGGGGGCGCCATGACCCCGCCACCATCGCCAACAGCGAGCCGCGCGGTTTCGGACGCCCGCTTGAGAGCGCTTTCGCTGATTTCGGTGGCATGGGCATAGCCCGCCACCTCGCCCTTCACCGCACGCAGGCCGAATCCCTCGGACGCGTCATAGCTCGCGGTCTTGATTCTACCGTCATCCAGCACCAGCGTCTCGGATCGCCGCCGTTCAAGAAAGAGCTCGCCATCTTCGGCCCCCGAAAGCGCCTGTCGCAGGAAGGACGTGGCCGCATCGCGGTCCAGATGGGTCTCGAAAGGGCGGAAGAGCGCGTCGGTCATGAGGTCCTCGGTTTGATCCAGATCAAAAAAGCGGCGCTTTGCCGCAAGAGTATGTCTTTAATGGTGCGTCAGAATATGGTTTTAAGCACAGGATACGCAATGGGAGGAGCGGATTCTCAATCCGTCGCGCGCGTTAACGCCTCTCTACGCCAACATGATATACTGACAGACGCACAACCGATCAGGGTGACACATGCAATTGAAATCGATGCTGACCGGCCTTGCCACAGCCTTCATCGCCGCGCCGGCCCTGGCGCAAGATCTCGAAGTGGTCGGTCGCCCGACCGACGGCAAGATGGGCTTTCAGCCCGCCGCGACCGAACTGGCGCGTGACCTTCAGTGGCTTGACGGCCTGCTGCTGTTCATCATCACGGTCATCAGCCTCCTCGTGGTGGCCCTGCTGGTCGTTGCCTACATCCGCTTCAACGAACGCGCCAACAAGACGCCCGGCACCTTTACCCACAACACGCCGATCGAGATCGCATGGACGCTTGGTCCCATCGTGATCCTCGTGTTCATCGGTGCATTCTCGCTCCCGGTGCTGTTCAAGCAGCAGGAGATTCCCGATGGCGACATCGTGATCAAGGCGACCGGCTACCAGTGGTACTGGGGTTATGAGTACGTCGGCACCGATCTCGGCTACGACAGTTACATGCTAGGCCACCCGGCCACCATGACCGGTGAGGATTACGACGCCGGTGCACAGGATTTCGTCCGCAGCGACGCCATGACCGCGCGCCTCGAGCGCGCCGGTTATTCAGGCGACGATTTCCTGCTCGCGACGGACACTGCCGTCGTGGTGCCGGTTGGTAAGACCATCGTGATGCAGATCACCGGCGCCGATGTCATCCACTCCTGGACCATCCCGGCCTTTGGCGTGAAGCAGGACGCGGTTCCCGGCCGGCTTGCCGAGCTGTGGTTCAAGCCCGAGCGTGAAGGCGTCTACTTCGGCCAGTGCTCGGAGCTTTGCGGCAAGGATCACGCCTACATGCCGATCACCGTCAAAGTGGTCAGCGAAGAGGCGTATCAGGCCTGGCTCGAACGTTCGGTCGAGCAAGGTGGTTACACCGACGTTCGTGAAGTTCTGACGAACTGAGCGCCTCCGGGGCTGCTCGCCCCGCCCTGACAAAGGCCAGCGCCCGGGCGGCGCTGGCCCTTCCAAAGACGAAACAACCGCACCCCAAGGGAATGCCATGAGCGACGCAAGCTTTGACAGTCGGCCAATCGAAGGCGAAGCACAGTTCAGCGATTATTTCGCTCTGCTGAAGCCGCGCGTGATGACCCTTGTCGTCTTTACGGCCTTTGTCGGCCTGCTGGCTGCGCCCGTCCCTGTGCACCCCTTCATCGGCTTCGTGGCGATCTTGTTCATCGCTCTGGGCGGCGGGGCCTCTGGCGCGCTGAACATGTGGTACGACAGTGACATCGATGCGGTGATGAAGCGCACGAGGAAGCGACCGGTTCCCTCGGGCAAAGTGACCCGCGAAGAGGCCTTTGCCATCGGCATGACCCTGTCGGTCTTTGCCTGCGTGTTCCTTGGCCTCGCCACCAACTGGCTGGCAGGGGGGCTTCTGGCCTTTACCATTTTCTTCTACGTGGTGATCTACACCATGTGGCTCAAGCGGCTGACCCCGCAGAACATCGTCATTGGCGGCGCCGCCGGGGCCTTTCCCCCGATGATCGGCTGGGCCGCGGCCACGGGCGATATTTCTACCGCCTCGGTTCTGATGTTCTGCCTGACGTTCCTCTGGACACCGCCGCATTTCTGGGCCCTCGCCCTCTTCGTGCGCATGGATTATGACAATGCCACCGTGCCGATGCTGACCGTCACACACGGCCGTCGCGCGACCCGTACGCATATCCTCATCTACACGATCCTGCTGGCCATTTTTGCCCTGGCGCTCGGCTTCACGCAGGTTGGCGGCCCGGTCTATCTCGCTGTTGCGGTGGTGCTGAACGCGCTCTTCCTCAAGGGTGCCTGGCAGATCTGGCGCCGTGACGAAGAGGCGTCCGAAACGGACAACTTCCTAACGGAAAAGAAGTTCTTCAAACTCTCGCTGCTCTACCTTTTCGCGCACTTCGGCGCGATCCTGATCGAGGCGGGCATTGACCGTATGGGAATTTTCGCATGAGCCTGAGCAAACAACACGAACTGCATGGACGTCGGTTCAGCCGAAATCTTGGCGTTGGGCTGACACTGGCTGCGCTTGTCGCGATCTTCTTCGGCATGTCCGTCGTCAAGGTCACGCGAGGCGATTTCCAGATGCAACCGACGGAGGTTCAGAATGGCAATTGATCCCAAGAGCAAAACCGTTCTGCAATTGGTCGGCGTCGTAGGGTTCATGGGCGCGATGGCCTGGGCCTCCGTCCCGCTCTACAGCTGGTTTTGTGCAGTGACCGGCTACGGCGGCTCGACCTCCGTGGCCACGGCCTCCAGCGACGTAATTCTCGACCGCACCATCAAGGTCCGCTTCGACGCGTCGAAGGAACCGTCGATGGCCTGGGAATTCAAACCCATGCAGCCGGAAATGGAGTTGCGCATCGGCGAAGAAGGCCTGGCCTTCTACGAGGCCTACAACCCCACGGATCGCCCCATCGCCGGGCAGGCGACCTATAACGTTGCCCCCTTCGATGCCGGCAATTTCTTCTTCAAAATCGAATGTTTCTGCTTTACCGAGCAGGTTCTCCAGCCTGGCGAGCGTGTCGAGATGCCGGTGGTGTTCTATGTCGACCCGGAGATCGTTGACGATCCCGACGCGAAGTTCACCAACCACATCACGCTCTCCTACACCTTTTTCGAGATCGACCTGCCCGAAGACACGCAGGCCGCTCTTGCCACCGATCCGGGCTCGAAAGCGTCCGTGAACTAACGCCTAAGAGGACTGAAGATGGCGCATGAAAAAAACCACGACTATCACATCCTGAACCCCTCTATCTGGCCGCTCGCCGCATCGGTGGCCGGGTTCATCATGCTTTACGGCGCAGTCCGGTTCTTCCACGATGGTGGACCCTGGATCATGCTGATCGGCCTCGTCGGCGTTCTGTATGTCATGTTCGGCTGGTGGTCCGAAACTGTCGCAGAAAACAAGGCTGGCGATCACACCCCGGTCGTGCAGATCGGCCTGCGCTATGGCTTCATCCTGTTCATCATGTCCGAGGTGATGTTCTTCTTCGCCTGGTTCTGGTCGTTCTTCAAACATGCCATGTACCCGATGCACCCCGATGGCCTTTCGCCACAGGTTGATGGGGTCTGGCCGCCTGCAGGGATCGAAACATTCGATCCGTTCCACCTGCCGCTGATCAACACCCTGATCCTGCTGTGCTCCGGTGCCGCGGCGACGTGGGCGCACCACGCGCTTGTGCATGAGAACAACAACCGCCAGGACATGAAGTGGGGCCTGATCCTTGCCATCGCTCTCGGGGCCATCTTCACCGTGTTTCAGGTATATGAATACAGCCACGCGGCCTTCGGCTTCGCCGGCAACATCTATGGCGCCAACTTCTACATGGCGACGGGCTTCCATGGCTTCCACGTCGTGGTCGGCACCATCTTCCTCTTCATCTGCCTGATGCGGGTCTACGCCGGTCACTTCACGCCGGAATCGCACATCGGGTTTGAGGCGGCGGCATGGTACTGGCATTTCGTTGACGTGGTCTGGCTCTTCCTGTTCGCAGCTGTCTACATCTGGGGCGGCTGATCCGACCGGATGCCAGGCGCTCCGGGCCTCGTAGGGCGGGGTTATACCCCGCACCCGCTTTCAGAGGTTGAACCCGGCGCGACAGAGTGAAAAAAGACAAGGCGCATCCCCACGGATGCGCCTTTGTTGTTTCGAGACGGATAAACCAGACGTGAAACGCATCCTGCCTCCCCTGCTCTTCGGCCTGATCGGCGCGGCGATCCTCGTGGCGCTTGGCACGTGGCAACTGCAGCGGCTCGACTGGAAACGGGGTATTCTGTCCGAGATCGAAACCACCATTTCCGGCCCGGCCCAGCCGCTGCCCACGCTGATCTCTCCCGCCGAGCAAAAATATCAGCCGGTGGAGCTGACAGGCACGATCGCGGATGACGCCCTCTTTGTTCTGGTCTCGGCCAAGCGCATCGGCGCGGGCTGGCGGGTGATCTCTCCCTTCACGACAACAGAAGGCCGCACGCTCCTGCTCGATCGCGGCTTTATCCCCGTCGCGCAAAAGGCCGCCCCCGCCCGTCCCGAGCCTGTCACGATCACCGGCAATCTGCATTGGCCGGACGACCGCAACAGCTCCACCCCCGACAACGACGTGGCCAAGAACACCTGGTTCGCCCGCGACATCAACCAGATGTCGGAAGTCCTGAAAACCGAGCCGTTGCTCGTCATTGCCCGCAGCATGACGCCCCCCGACCCGGGCCTGACCTTGATGCCGGTCGATACCGCCGGTATTCCCAATGATCACATGCAATACGCCATCACATGGTTCTCACTTGCCGTGGTGTGGTTGCTCATGACTGGTGCCTTCCTCTGGCGCCGCAGCAAGGAAGACTGATCCAATGCGTTACGTGTCCACCCGTGGCCAAAGCCCTGCCCTGAGCTTCGAAGAGGCCATGCTGTCCGGTCTTGCCCGCGATGGCGGCCTCTACGTGCCGGAGAGCGTGCCACAGATGAGCGCCGCGGACATCCGTGCGCTGAACGGTCTGTCCTACGAAGAGATCGCCTTTCGCGTCATGCGCCCCTTCGTCGGAGAGACCTTCACCGACGAGGTTTTTGCCGACCTGATCGCCAAGGCCTACGCCGGATTCGGCCACAACGCCCGCGCGCCCCTTGTGCAGCTGGCTCCGAACCATTTCTTGCTGGAGCTTTTCCACGGGCCGACGCTGGCCTTCAAGGACTTTGCCATGCAGCTGATCGGCCAGCTGTTTCAGGAGGCGCTGGAACGGCGCGGAGAGCGCGTGACCATCGTCGGCGCGACCTCCGGCGACACCGGCTCTGCGGCGATCGAGGCCTTCAAGGGGCTCGACAATGTCGATGTCTTCATCCTGTTCCCGCATGGCCGCGTGTCCGAGGTGCAGCGCCGCCAGATGACCACACCGGACGAGGCCAACGTCCATGCCCTCGCCATGGACGGTCATTTCGACGATTGCCAGGCCCGTCTGAAGGACATGTTCAACCATTTCGACTTTCGCGATTCCGTGCGGCTCGCCGGGGTGAACAGCATCAACTGGGCCCGGGTCCTGGCGCAGGTCGTTTACTATTTCTCCTCCGCCGTATCGCTTGGCGCGCCGGATCGCACGGTCAGCTTCACGGTGCCCACCGGCAACTTCGGTGATATTTTCGCAGGCTATATCGCCAAGAAAATGGGCCTGCCGATCGACCGTCTGATCGTCGCGACCAATCAGAACGACATCCTGCACCGCTGCCTGTCAGCGGGGGAGTACAAGACCTCCGAGGTCCACCCCTCCATCAGCCCCTCGATGGACATTCAGGTCAGCTCGAATTTTGAACGCGCGCTCTTTGACGCCTACAATCGCGATGGCAAGGCCGTGGCCCAGCTCATGGACGAGCTGAAAGACGGTGGTTTCAACGTCAGCCAGGGCGCGCTACAGGCGCTGCGCGAGCATTTCGACAGCGGCCGCGTCTCCGAGGAAGAAACCCTGGCGACCATTTCCGAGGCCAACGCCACCATGGGCGAGCTGCTCTGCCCGCATTCCGCCATTGGGGTGAAGGTTGCGGAGACGCTGCGCGATCCGGTCACACCGATGATCACGCTGGCCACCGCCCATCCGGCGAAATTCCCCGATGCGGTGGAAAAGGCCAGCGGCATCCGCCCCCCTCTTCCCTCCCGCATGGCAGACCTGTATGAGCGGTTAGAGCGCGTGACGCGGGTGCCCAACGACCTGTCCGCGCTGGAAACCCTCATTTCGGAGCGCATCGCCAAGTGACCGTTCAAACCGCCACCCTGCCCAACGGCTTCCGTATCGTCACAGAAACCATGCCCGGCCTGCAGTCTGCCTCGCTTGGCATCTGGGTAACCGCCGGGGGGCGGCACGAGCGCGCCGAGCAGAACGGCATCGCGCATTTTCTCGAACACATGGCCTTCAAGGGCACCAAGACCCGCAGCGCGCTGCGGATCGCCGAGGAGATCGAGGATGTCGGCGGCTATATCAATGCCTACACCTCCCGCGAGGTAACCGCCTATTACGCCCGCGTGCTCGAAGCGGACACCGCACTGGCGCTGGACGTGATCGCCGATATCTTGCGCAACCCGGTTTTCGATCCGCACGAAATCGAGACGGAACGGCATGTGATTCTGCAGGAAATCGGCCAAGCCAACGACACGCCGGATGACATCGTTTTTGACTGGCTGCAGGAAAAGGCCTACCCCGATCAGCCGATCGGACGCACAATTCTGGGTGAACAGGAGCGCGTCAAAGCCTTTCAGCGCGATGACCTGTCGCGCTTTGTCGAAGAGCATTACGGCCCTGATCAGCTGATCCTCTCCGCCGCCGGTGCGGTTGATCATGACACCCTCGTCGCACAGGCGCAGGCGCTGTTCGGCGATATGATCCCGCGCAACGCGTCCGGCGCCGACGGCGCGTCCTTCGCCGGGGGCGAAAGCCGCCGTGAGAAGGATCTCGAACAGGCACATTGGGCGCTGGCCTTCGAAGGGCCCGGTTACCGCGACCCCTCCTTCTATACCGCGCAGATTTACTCGCTGGCGCTTGGTGGCGGCATGTCCTCGCGGCTGTTTCAGGAAATTCGCGAAAAGCGCGGCCTGTGCTATACGATCTTCGCCAATTCCGGCGCCTATGCGGACACCGGGATGACCACGATCTATGCCGGCACCTCCGGCGCGGAGATCGGCGAGCTGGCGAATATCACCATCGACGAGATGAAGCGCGCCGCCGACGACATGAGCCAGGCCGAGATCGACCGGGCCCGCGCGCAGATGAAGGCCGGCCTGTTGATGGGGCTGGAAAGCTCGTCGAGCCGCGCTGAGCGCATGGCCCGGATGATCCAGATCTGGGGCAAGGTCCCTCCGATCGAAGAGACCGTGGCCCGGATCGACGCGGTGACGCTCGCGGATGTCTGCGCCTTTGCCGAAGATCAGGCCACGAAGGCGCCGGCGGCCATGGCGCTCTACGGACCGGTCTCGGGCGCTCCGGCGCTGGAGGAGTTGCAGGAGCGCCGAACCGCATGATGTTGAGGGTAAGGCGCAAGCTCAAGCTTGAGACAGAGCGTCTGACGCTCCGCCCCCCTGTGCACGCCGATTTCACGCCATGGTCCAGCCTGCGGCGCGACAGCCGCGACTTTCTCACCCCGTGGGAGCCGACCTGGGCCAACGATCACCTCTCGCGTCGCTCGTTCACCAATCGTGTTTATTGGGCCTCGCGCTCGATCAACGGCTCCAGCGCGATTCCGTTGTTTCTGATTCGCCGCGAGGATGACCGGCTGCTCGGCGCGATCACGCTCGACAACATCCGGCGCGGTCCGGCCCAGTCCGGAACGCTGGGCTATTGGATTGGGGAACCGTTTGCCCGGCATGGCTACATGTCCGAGGCGATCGAAGCCATGGTGCATTATGCCTTCGAAAAGATGGGACTGAGCCGGATCGAGGCGGCCTGCCTACCGGAGAACGTGCCATCGCGCGGGCTGCTTGAGCGCTCCGGTTTCAAATACGAAGGCGTTGCGCAAAGCTACCTGCAGATCAATGGACGCTGGCGCACCCATGTGCTGTACGCCGCCCTGCGCGGCGACAGACGCGGCAAGACCACCGTCGGAATCTGATCGCTACGCGGGCAGATCACAAAGCGTTGATACACCCGTGCGTCTCCGGCGCTTTGGGAAAGGGGACAGCTGGACTATCCTTTCGGAGTATCCGGAGGAGAGACCATGCTTCGACTGCTTGCCGCTTGCCTGATCGCCCTGAGCCTTGCCCCTGCCACCCAGGCGCAGAACACGGCCCCCGACCAACGCAGGCCCAGCCATTGCATCGCAATCGCCGAGGCCGCGCCTGGTATCGAATACCTGCACAAGGCATCATGGACGGAGCCGGTGCCGGAGTATTCCGTCCGCATTCACTATCTGGCTCATGCGTCTTTCCTGATCCAGACACGTGGCGGGCTGGACGCGGTGACCGATTTCACCGGCTTTACCGGCAACACGGCACTGATGCCCGACATCGTGACCATGAACCACGCTCATGACACCCATTGGACCGCTGCTCCGGACCCGGCCATTCCGCATGTGCTGCAAGGCTGGGGCGAGACGCATGGCGCGGGCATCGAGCATCATCTCGACCTGGGCGAGATGCTCGTCCGCAACGTCTCGACCGACATTCGCAGCCGATTCGGCGGGCGCGAGGATGCGGGCAATTCGATCTTCATCTTTGAGGTGGAGGGGCTGTGTATCGGACACCTTGGCCACCTGCACCACGAACCGACGCCGCAGCAATACGCCGCGCTTGGCCGGATCGACGTGCTGATGGTGCCGGTCGATGGCGGTTATACCCTTCCGTTGCCTACGGTGATGCGGGTGACGGAGCGGTTGCGTTCGTCCATCGTCATTCCGATGCACTGGTTTTCCGACTTTGCGTTGGGAAATTTTTTGCGCGGCATGGAAGAGACTTTCGCCATCGACTATGTCGAAGGCCCTTCAATCGAGGTTTCGCTGCGCGACCTTCCCTCCCGGCCAACGATCAAGGTACTGCGCCCGCAATGGCTGCGCGATCCGGATTGAGTCAGTTGCTTGCCGTCAGGAAGTGAAAGGCGCAGCCGTCCGAAATCAGCTCGGGCGGTGTGACGCACAGACCGCGCGCCACCTGAAAGGCGGCGAGGACTTTCGGCACATAATCCCGCGTTTCCGCATAGGGCGGTACACCGTCATGCTTGGCGATGGAGTTTTCCCCTGCATTATACCCGGCAAGCACGAGGATCGGATCGCCCTCGAACTTATCCATCAGGAAATCGAGGAAAGCGACGCCGCCCTTGATGTTCTGGGCCGCATCAAAGCTGTCCGCGACACCAAACCGCTCTGCCGTGGCGGGCATCAATTGCATGAGCCCCTCGGCGCCCGCGCCGCTCCTGGCATCGGCCCGACCGGCGGATTCCACCGAAATCACCGCCAGTGCCAACGCCGGAGAGACCCGCGTGCCGATGCTCGCCATGAGAATGTCCTTGCCATGGGCAGAGGCGATATCCTGCAGTGCCTGCAGCCGTGGCGCACTGACCGCCCCGCCCCGGGGTGACTTGGACAAGCCCGCGAGCGCCTGCGGCAAGCGGCCCGGCCCCGTCGCCGAAAACGCGGGCGAGACCACATCCCAATACCAGTCATAGCTGCCGCCCGGGGTCACTGGAGCCACCGGCGCAACGGCGGCCGTGACCTTGCTTGCCGGAGCCTCCGGCGCCACCGGACGCGGCGGGATCGCGGGCTCGGCGCGCGGCGCGATCTGAACCGTGATGCGCTTCTTCGTGCCCGGTGCGGGCGGTTTCACGCGCTTTGCGCTGAACGAGGGAAACGTCGTCTCCGCCGCAATCGGCGCAGCAAGCGACAAGGCGCAAATCAGCGCCAGGAAAAATCTGGGGGCCATGCTCTGTGCTCGTCTGCCTATTGTTTTTTCCGATAATGACACAAATGCCGCACCACCTCCACCAGTGTTGCCAAGACGTAAACTAAACGGTGCAAATTCCCTACACTATTGCATAGGTGCGCTCTGCCTCCGTGCCGAAATAAACTTATTACACATTTATTTTCATACACTTAGACAATCCCAGCGCAAGTTTTCGCGCCGCTGCAAAATGAAACCAATCAGGCCAAATTCTCGCCGCAAACCAAGTGTTAATTATCCTCATACCGCAGCGAGACGGGGCAAGTGAGAGAGGCCCATCAACGCATCGACGCGGTCCACGTGAGCAAACATATATCTACGGAGAGAGACCATGATGAAATTCCTTAGCACCTTCCGCAAAGACGAAGCCGGCGCCGTGACTGTTGACTGGGTGGTTCTGACCGCTGCTGTCGTTGGCCTGGCCATCGCCGCCTACTCGACCATCGAGACCAACGCTTCGAACCTGATCACCGCAGCCGGTGGTGCAGTGGCAGCTGAAAACGACTTCTAAGTCGATCGCGGCATGATCGCCGCATAAAGCCCGGCGCGCGGGCATGGCCCAGGACGCGCCGGCACCCTTTGAAATTTCATGCCCCAGGCGGGCAAGCAGGAGAATACCAATGCTGAACATGATCAAGAACTTCCGCAAAGACGAAGCCGGCGCCGTGACTGTTGACTGGGTGGTTCTGACCGCCGCCGTCGTTGGCCTGGCCATCGCTGCCTACTCGACCATCGAGACCAACGCTTCGAACCTGATCACCGCAGCCGGTGGTGCAGTGGCAGCCGAAAACGACTTCTAAGTCTTTCTCGCATAAGACATGTCTTTCGAGCCGATGCGCCCCATCGGCTCGGGGCATAACCTCTGAGAAAGAAAGGGTAGAGGATGTTTCAGCTTCTGAAAACGTTTCGGGACGATACGTCCGGAGCCGTGACCGTCGATTGGGTTATCATAACCGCTGCCGTCGTCGGCATGTCGGCCATCTCGTTCTTCGTGATCGAGGACAACTCGAATGCGCTCATGACGTCCGCCGGTGGTGCGATTGCCGCCGAGAACGACTTCTGACCGCGACAAGACTTCCTTACGCGAGAAAGGCTGATCCAGAACGGGGCAGCCTTTTTTCATTTCTAGCAATCAGTTATCCCGTCCTTTTCAGTTGCCAAGACGTGTTCAATTCACACAACAGCCGTGCGCCGGACCTGTTTTGGCCACAATCCTCGGCGAAAAACGGACCGGAATACTCCGCGATGCGGGGACGAACGTGAACCCATGAGGATGAACCATGCGACTTGTATTCGGATTGGTGTTGATAGCGGGGCTGGGGTTGGCCGGCTTTGCCGTCTACATGGCGCAAAACTACATCGGCGCCTATGAAAGTGCGCTTGAGGAAGAGCGAGCCAAAGTGACCGCTGCTGTTCCGACACAGGAAATCTATATCGCGACCCGGCCCCTGGCCTTCGGCGAACAGATCTCTGCGGAGGATGTGGCCCTGGCGCCCTGGCCCACGCAGATCCTGCCCGAAGGCTACTTCGACGAGGCGAATCCCTTCTTCGCCGACAATGAAGGCCCCAGGGTCGCTGTCCGTGCGATGGAAAAGAACGAAGCCCTCGTGGCGGTGAAAGTTTCCGAGCCTGGCGGCGATGCCGGTCTGACCTCGCGACTCGAAAGAGGCCAGCGTGCCTTTGCCATCAAGGTGGACGTCGCCTCCGGCGTGTCCGGCTTCCTGCGCCCCGGTGACCGCGTCGACATCTATTGGACCGGCCGCATTCCGGGCAACGATCCCAACCTGCCCGTGGGTGACGTGACCAAACTGATCCAGACCGGTATCGGCCTTATCGCCATCGACCAGATGGCGCATTCCGACAGCCCCGACGCAACAATTGCCCGCACCGTCACCGTGGCCGCAAGCCCGCAGCAGGTGGCCGCGCTGGCACAGGCGCAATCCACCGGCCGTCTGTCGCTGTCTCTGATGTCGCACAATGACGACACCGTGGCCGAGGCCATCGAGGTCGACCAACGCTCCCTCCTGGGCATTCAGAAGCAGGAGCAGCGCGCCGAAAAATCGCTCGAAGTCTGCACCATCCGGACCAACAAAGGAACGGAGCGGATCGAAATTCCGATCCCCTGCAACTGAGCCAAATCACGATTCACCACGCATGGGCGTCCGGAAACGGGCGCCCGTTTTGCGATACGGCACTGTTGTTTTTTGGCAGCCTGTTGCGCGTTATCCACATAAACGCAACGTACGAAGTCATTGATTCTTGCAACGAAAGGGAAAGTGGCGCATCCTCCCCGGCAATAAGCAGGCAATAGACCTGCATTTTTGAGGCGTGATCGAAAGGCAGGTCACATGACATACGATAGGTTTCTCAAAGCAGCCCTTCTCGGGCTGACCATGGCTGTTGCCCCGGTGGCAGGTCATGTTCAGGCAGAGCAGCTGCGCATTGTGCGAACAGGCACGGAATCGGTACTGAGCGTGCCGATGAACAGGGCAGTCGTGGTTGAAAGTGACGTGCCCTTCGCCGAGCTCTCGATTGCCAACCCGGCCATCGCCGACATCAACTCCCTTTCGGATCGGTCGATCTATGTTCTGGGCAAGACGCCCGGCACCACGACGCTGACCATTCTCGACGCGCAGGGCAATCTGCTCACCAACGTCGATGTGCGGGTCGCGGCGGATGTCACCGAATTCAAGGAGCGGCTGCGCCAGATCCTGCCCGAAGAGCAGATCGAGGTGCGCACCGCCAATGACGGGATCGTCCTGTCCGGGACGGTCTCTTCGACATTGAAGATGCAGCGCGCGCTGGACCTCGCGGAGCGCTACGCCCCTGAACGGGTGTCCAACCTGATGAGTGTTGGCGGCATCCAGCAGGTGATGCTGAAGGTCCGCTTTGCTGAAATGAGCCGCTCGGTCGCAAAGACGCTGCGCGCCTCCATCGGCACCGGCGGGTCTGTTCTGGGCGGGGATCTTGGCCTTGAGATCGGCACCGGCAACGCGTCACCGCTGGCAGATGTGGACACGATCGTCGGCAAGCTGAACCCGCAGTCGGGCTCCAACGCCGCCGAGGGCGCGGTGCTCTTCGGTTTCAACGCCGGTGGCCTCGAAGTGGGCATCCTTCTCGAAGCACTGGAACAGAAAGGTGTCGTGCGTACCCTCGCGGAGCCGAACCTGGTTGCGATTTCCGGTCAGGAAGCAAAATTCCTCGCCGGCGGCGAATTCCCGATCCCGGTCGCCCAACAGGGCGGCATGATTTCGATCGAATACAAACCCTTTGGTGTCGAGCTGAACTTCACCCCCCGCGTGGTGGATGGCGATCTGATCAATCTGGAACTGGAATCAGCGGTTTCGGCGCTCGACTTCGACAATGCCTTCCAGTTTGAGACCATTTCCGCCCCGGCCTTCCGCCGCCGGGAGGCACAGACCACCGTTGAAATGCGCGACGGCGAGAGTTTTGCCATTGCCGGCCTTCTCGAAGACGACTTCCGCGACCTGAACGGTCAGGTGCCATGGCTCGGCGATGTGCCGGTTCTCGGCGCTCTCTTCCGTAGCGCGGAATACGTGCGCGAGCAGTCAGAACTGGTGATCATCGTCACGCCGCACCTTGTGACACCGACAAAAGGCGAAGCCCTGGCGCTTCCGACGGACCGCGTGCGTCCGCCGTCGGAAAAGGATCTCTTCCTGTATGGCCGCGTTGCGAGCGATACCTCCAAGAAAACACCCCGAGGCGCCGCTGGCGAAGTCGCAAAACAAGACTTCAGCGGTTCCTACGGCTATGTGATGGAATAATCAGATGCGGGGACAGCAGATGAGCAGGATCACCATGGCGGGCCTAACGCTTTGCGTGCTGGCCGGATGCAGCGCACAGAGCCGGGATCCGGTCTATGCCTCCTTCAACCGCGAAGCGGGATCGCTGACCGATACCGGCGATTTCGGCTACGCCACGATGAACAACACCCAGTATCAGAACGGCGAGAAACAATACGTCTACGATCTCGGACAGCGATTTGCGACCGAAGTCATGACGACGGTCAACTTCGCCTTCAACAGCGATGCGCTCGATGCCGGGGCCCGCGACACCCTGCGCGAGCAGGCGAACTGGATCCGCCAGTTCCCCGAAGTCCGCTTTAACGTCTATGGCCACACCGACAAGGTCGGCAATGCGGCCTACAACAAGAACCTTGGCTTGCGCCGCGCGAATGCCGTGGTGAATTTCCTTGCATCGCAAGGGGTTGAGCGTTCGCGACTGGAGGCACTGGTCAGTTATGGCGAAACGCAGCCGCTGATCGTCACCGAAGGCAAGGAGCGCCGCAATCGCCGCACCGTGACCGAGGTCTCTGGCTTTGTGGCCGGCCATCCCACGGTCATGGACGGCAAATATGCTGAGGTGGTCTACCGCGAGTATGTCCGCTCCGGCGTGCCGAAGACCGGCCTGACTGGAATCCAGGGCCAGGACTTCCAGACCGAAACCGGCGCGGGCGGCGGTGGCGGCTGATCCTTCGCAAAATGTCAGATCGTTTCCGAAAAGGCCCCCAAGCGGGGCCTTTTTCTTTGCCGACTGTTTCGCGCCACAATTCATAAGCCTCTGAATACAAACAAGTTAACCAAGCTCAACGAAACCTCTCTGTCCAGAAATACCGTACAATTTCGGTTTTTTGGCCAAAATGTTGCCCCGTTTCAGGAGCAGTTTGACCCTCGAAGGATCAGGTCCCGGCATCCGAGTCGGCGCCTACAGGGTCCGGAACTTGGGTGGTTGAGGTTTGTTGGAAGTCGCGCCTGCCCGGGTCCGCTCTGAAAAAACAGGACGTGAGGCATAATGACGAGTACATCTGCATCGGCAACTGACCCGGCCCCGATCGTGGCCTGCACTGTCAGCCGCGACGTCCAGAACTTTGATCTCCTCATCGAGGACATGGAGGCAATCCTGGGAGAGAGCTGGGGGGACCTCGGCTTTGACGAAGCCCTGCCCTTCCTTGGCCAGCCCGACGCCGCCCATCTTGAATTCATCGCCATGGCCATCGACGCCATTGACGAGCCTGATATTGCCAAGCTGGGCAAGATCATCGCAGGCGCCAAGGCGCGCGGCGTGAAGATCGTGCTCATTGCCGAGGATGTCACGCCCTCGGCCCTGCACCAGTTGTTGCGGCTGGGCGCCGACGAGTTCATTCCCTACCCGCTGCCGGAGGGGGAGCTGGCCGCGGCGGTGGAGCGAATCCGCCGCCCCGATCCGGTTCTGCAGGCCGCGCCGCAGGCACAGGGCGTCAAACTCAAGGGCGATGGCGATGGCGTCCTGATCGCGGTGCAATCGCTGGCTGGCGGCGCCGGGGCCTCCACCCTGGCATCAAACCTTGCCTACGAACTGGTCAGCGTCAGCAAGGACAAGCCGCCGCGCGTCTGCCTGATCGACCTTGGACTGCAATTCGGCTCCATCGCGACCTATCTCGACCTGCCCCGCCGCGAGTCGGTGCTTGAACTGCTGTCGGATACCGAATCCATGGACGGCGACAGCTTCGGGCAGGCGCTCGTCAGTTTCGAAGACAAAATGCAGGTCTTCACCTCGCCCGCCGATATTCTGCCGCTCGACATGTTGTCTCCAACCGATGTGCAGCGGCTCCTCGACGTGGCGCGCGAGCACTTTGACTATGTCATCATCGACATGCCGGGCACATTGGTCAACTGGACCGAAACCGTGCTGACCGAAGCGCAGGTCTATTTTGCCATGGTCGAACTCGACATGCGGTCAGCCCAGAACACGCTGCGCCTGAAAAAGGCGCTGATGTCCGAGGACCTGCCCTTCGACAAGCTGCGCTTCATTCTGAACCGCGCACCCAAATTCACCGATCTTCAGGGCAAGGCGCGGGTCAAGCGCATGGCCGACAGCCTCGGGATCGCGCTCGACGTGCAATTCCCCGATGGCGGGAAGGTCGTCATGCAGGCCTGCGATCATGGCCAGCCTCTTGCCAATCACGCGGCAAAAAATCCGCTGCGCAAGGAAATTTCAAAACTGGCCGCGAACTTGCTCGCGCTTGGTAATTCAGACGCAGAAGCGGCTTGAGAGCCCGGGGGTTAAATGTTTTCCAGATATAAGAAACCTCAGATGAAGGGGGCCGTGCCGGTCCAAAAGGATCCGGTCAAGGCCCCCGCGCCCGCCGCGGCGCCCACCGAAAAACCGCATGTAACATCGGCGATCACGACGGCCTCGCGCAAGACCAAGGTCAAAGCGCCCGCATCGACCGCGCCGATGGACAAGGAAAAGAAGCGCAAGGAGCGCCTCGGCGAGGTCAAGCTCGAACTGCACCGCGCGCTTCTCGAAAACCTGAACCTCGCCGCGCTCGATCAGGCCGGCGAAGGCGAGTTGCGCGAAGAAATCAACGCCATCGCCACCGAGTCGCTGCAGGAACGCGGCATCGTGCTGAACCGCGAAGAGCGGCGCGCGATGATCAACGACCTGTATGACGAAGTGAAGGGCCTTGGCCCGCTCGAAACCCTGCTCAAGGACGAGACGGTCTCGGATATTCTCGTCAACGGCCCGCATCAGATCTTTATCGAACAAGAGGGCAAGCTGTCCCTGTCGGACGTCACCTTCAAGGATGAAAAGCACCTGATGCGGATCATCGACAAGATCGTTTCCGCCGTGGGCCGCCGTGTCGACGAATCCAACCCCTATGTCGACGCCCGTCTTCAGGACGGCTCGCGTTTCAACGCCATGGTTCCCCCGATTGCAATCGACGGCTCCCTGGTCTCGATTCGTAAGTTCAAGAAGGACAAGCTGGGCATTGACGACCTGGTCAGGTTCGGCGCCTTTACCGAGGAAATGGCCGTCTATCTGCAGGCTGCCGTCGCCACACGCCTGAACATCATCGTCTCCGGTGGTACGGGTTCGGGTAAAACGACCACGCTCAACGCGCTGTCGTCCTTCATCGACGATGCCGAGCGGATCCTGACGATCGAGGATACGGCGGAACTTCAACTCCAGCAGACCCACGTGGGGCGCATGGAAAGCCGCCCGCCCAACGTCGAAGGCAAGGGCGCGGTCACCCCGCGGGACTGTCTCAAGAACGCCCTGCGGATGCGCCCGGACCGGATCATCGTTGGCGAGACGCGTGGCGAGGAAGTCATCGACATGTTGCAGGCCATGAACACCGGCCACGACGGGTCCATGACCACGATCCACGCCAACAGCGCCCGCGACGGTGTTGCCCGTCTGGAGAACATGATCGCCATGGCCGGTATCGAAATGCCGCTCAAGGCCGTGCGCTCTCAGATTTCGTCGGCTGTAAACCTCATTGTGCAGGCATCCCGTTTGCAGGACGGCTCGCGCCGGATGACCTCGATCACCGAGATCACCGGCATGGAGGGTGACGTGATCTCCATGCAGGAGATCTTTCGCTTCCAACGCGTCGGCCTGACCCCCGACAACAAGATCATCGGCCATTTCACCGCCACCGGCGTGCGTTCGCATTATTCCGAACGTTTCCGGATGTGGGGCTATGACATTCCCGCCTCCATCTACGAACCCTTCAGACCGGAGTAACCTTAATGCTCAGCGCACAACCGATCATCTACGGCATTATCTTCATTGCCGTGTTGGTTCTGGTCGAAGGGGTCTATCTCGTCGCCTTCGGCAAATCCATCAGCCTCAATAACAAGGTCAACCGCCGCCTTGAGATGCTCGACAAGGGCGAAGGCCGCGAGGACGTGCTTGCCAAGCTCCGAAAGGAGATGGACCAGCATATGCAATCGCGTTCGCTGCCGCTCTATTCGGTGCTGGCGGACAAGGCCCAGAAGGCCGCGATCGCCTTTACCCCGCAGCAGCTCATCCTCGTGATGGCCGCAGTCAGCGTCGTCGCCTTTTTCGGCCTGACCATCGGCACCGAGGCGGGCTTTGCCGTGCGGCTGGCGATGGGCGTCGCCATGGGCGTCGGCGGCGTTTACATGTGGGTCAACCACAAGGCCAAGAAGCGCCTGTCGATGATCGAAGAGCAGCTTCCGGACGCCGTCGAACTGATGGTGCGCTCATTGCGCACCGGCTATCCCTTCACATCCGCCATTTCCATCGTCTCGAAGGAAATCAAGGACCCGCTGGCTACCGAATTCGGCATCATCGCGGATGAGGCGACCTACGGCCGTGACATCGGCGAGGCGCTCAAGCACATGGCCGAACGGCTCGACATGCAGGATTTGCGCTTCCTCGCCGTGGCCGTGGCGATCCAGCAACAGGCCGGTGGCAACCTCGCCGAAATCCTCGAAGGTCTGGCCAAGGTGATCCGCGCCCGCTTCCGCCTGTTCCGTAGGGTTAAGGCGATCACCGCCGAGGCGCAATGGTCGGGCAAGTTCCTCTCCGCCTTCCCCCTCGGTGCGCTGGTTTTCATTCAGGTGGCCAAGCCCGATTATTACGACGAAGTGCTCGACCACGAATGGTTCATCCCGGCCTGCTTCATCGTGTTCATCATGCTCGCGCTCAACATGATCGTCATGAAGGCGCTCGTTAATATCAAGGTCTGAAGGGTAACACTTCCATGTTTGATCAACTCAATACCATGATCACCGACATGCTCGGGCCCGCCGGCCCGCTGCTGGTGGTTGCCGGCCTTGCGGCGCTGCTGATCCTGTCGACAATCCCGATGATGCTGCGCTCGAAGCCGGACCCGATGGACAAGCTCCGCAAGTCCGGACAGGAGCGCATGAACGCGGAGACCCGCCAGGTTCTGCGCGAGAAGAAGAAAAACGAGAAGCTGAACAAATACGCACAGTTCCTCGAACCGCAGGACGCCAAGGAACTCTCCGACATCCGCATGAAGCTGCTTCAGGCGGGATATCGGACCAAGGATGCGGTGCAGATCTATTATTTCGCCCAATTCGCCCTCGGGCTTGGTCTGCTCGCCTGCGGCACGGTTTACTTTCTGATGTTCGTCGATGGCGCGTCGGCCACCATGCAGCAAAAGCTGATGTACATTCTCGGTCCCGGCGCCGCAGGCTACATGACGCCGAAATACTGGATCAACAAGCGCGTCGAAAAACGCAAGGACGAGATCCAGTCCGGCTTTCCCGATGCGCTGGACATGATGCTCGTTTGCGTCGAGGCGGGCCAGTCCATGGACCAATCCATTGTCCGCGTGTCCAAGGAGTTGCGCGCCTCCTACCCCGCGCTCGCCGATGAGTATGAAATCATTGCCCACGAGATGAAGGCCGGCAAGGACAAGACCCAGGTGCTGAACGACATGTCGGAACGCTGCGGTGTGCAGGACGTCAGCAGCTTCGTGACCGTGCTCAACCAAGCCCAGACCTTCGGCACCTCGATCTCTGACGCGCTGCGCGTCTATGCCGGGGAAATGCGTGACAAAAGGGTCATGCGCGCCGAAGAAAAGGCAAACCAGCTGCCGACAAAGATGACGCTGACCACTATGATGCTGACGGTGCCGCCGCTGCTGATCATCCTTGTGGGTCCCTCGGCTGTCGGCATCACGCAGATGGGCAGTATCGGACAATAAATCATGACGCTGATCCGCATGGGATCAATTCTTTCGCTGATCGTTCTGGCCGCCTGTTCCGCAGGCGGCCAAGCCGTGCCGGAGGGGCAGGTCTACGCGCCGTCGCTCGACCCGCGCGGCGAGGCCGTCGACGGTCTCGTGGTTGGACATCGCCTGATGGATGCGGGCGAACACGAGCTGGCTTTGGAGGCTTACATCCGCGCCGCCGGCGCCCACGGGATGAACGCCGAGGTGCTCACCGCGCTTGGCTCCGCCAACCTCGCGCTCGGGCGGCTGAATCAGTCGGAAAAGCTCCTGCGCCGCGCCATCGAGGTCGAAGGCGACTGGCCCGAAGCCTGGAACAATCTGGGTGTCGTGCTCATGGAGCGTGGCAAAATTGCCGAAGCGGTCGAAGTATTCCGCCGTGCCTATGCACTCGACAATGGCCAAAACGACTCAATTCGGGACAATCTGCGCTTGGCTCTCGCAAAAATGGACAATTCCAGCTACGATGAGAGTATAGAACAAGAATACAAACTCGTGCGGCGGGGTAGCAGCGTCTACCAGATCACGCTGACAAACGGGTGACACTGAGGCAGAGCAGCAAAAGGACGCAGGAAACATGCGCCAATCCCTGGTTGTGACACTGGCCGTTGCGGGCTTTGCCGCGCTTTCGGCCTGCGAAAAGGGCATCGACAAGGACGCCGTGGACCGTGAGTTCCAGGGCGTCAACGTCATCGACGAAACCAACCTGAACGAAGTGATGCTGACCGTGGGCGACCCGAACGAGGCGGTCTCCTATTTTCAGCGCGCCCTGAGCCAGGACCCCGACCGCATCGACCTGCAGCGCGGCCTCGCGACCTCACTGGTCAAGGCCAAACGCGTGAGCGAGGGCAAGGTCGCCTGGGCCCGCGTCGTCGAGCACAAGGATGCCACCGACAACGACCGCGTCCAACTCGCCGATGTTTTGATCCGCTCCAACGACTGGGATGCGGCGGAGAAGGTGCTCGACTCGATCCCCCCGACCCATGAGACCTACAAGCGCTATCGCCTCGAAGCGATGATCGCCGACGGCAACAAGGAATGGAAAAAGGCGGACAGCTTCTACGAAATCGCCATCGGCCTGACGACGACGCCCGCCAATGTGCTGAACAACTGGGGCTATTCCAAACTGAGCCGTGGCGATTACGCCGAGGCCGAACGCCTGTTCAACGACGCCATCCGACGCGACCGCGATAACTTCACGGCCAAGAACAACCTCGTTCTGGCGCGTGGCGCACAGGGCAACTACACCCTGCCCGTCGTCCCGATGACGCAGAAAGAGCGCGCGGAACTGCTCTATTCCATGGGCCTCGCGGCGATCAAACGCGGCGACACGGAGATCGGCAAAGGTCTCCTGCGCGACGCCATCGACACCCACCCCCAGCACTTCGAAGCCGCCTCCCGCTCGCTCGAAGCGCTCGAATCCACCGTCACACGCTAATTCCGCGCGAGGGCGCCCATGACCATTCCGGCCTTTCAGGCGGCGCTCTTCGCGATCTTCGTGGTGCCGATCTGCATTCTGACCTTCTACGTCGATATGCGCACGAAGAAGATCACCAATGTGACCGTCTGGGCGCTCTTTGCCGTATTCGTGATCATCGGCCTCGCCACCCTGCCGTTCTATGACTTCGCATGGCGCTTTGCGCATTACGCCGTCGTGTTCGCATATGGGCTGCTGCTTTGGTTCTTTCGCCAGATCGGCGCCGGCGACGTCAAGTTCGCCGCCGTTCTGGCGCTCTTCATCCATCCCGGCGACATCCGCATGATGCTCTTTGTCGCCGCGTCGGCCATGCTGGCGGCCACGATCACCGTGCTCCTCGTCCGCTGGACGCCATTGCACCGGCTCGCGCCCGAATGGAAGACCTGGAAAGGCGCGGCAGCCGATACCAAGACCTCGGTGGGCAAAGGCAATCGTTTCACAATCCCCATGGGCACCGGCTTTGCCCTGATGCTCAGCACCTATCTGATCATGGGGGCGCTCTACGGCCGGTAACGCACCGACCAAGAGCCAAAATCAGACTCTCGCGCCGCCCCGGATCATACCAAAGCCACGCCCAAGCCTTCACTGGTCCAAAAATATCTCGGGGGCGTGCGGGGACAGCGCCCCAAAAATCTGACCCGGCAAATCTTCGAAACCGCCAGGCCACGCCGATCAGAAATCGATCGCGAGTCCCTTTTTCTCCCAATCGCCATAGCGCACAGGCTCCGGGCCATCGCGCCCGCCAAGCTCCTTGGGCATGGCGTTCCCATTTTCCTCGGCCTGTTTGCGGCGTGCCTCGGCCTCGGCCAGGGCGCGCTGCGCGGCGGGGGGAAGATCCTTGCGGGTATCAGACATTGGCTTTTCCTCGAACTGCACCATTGATATACGCCTCAGCCATGGCGGGGCAAGCCCGGCGCCCGCAATCCCGACCCCCGGAGACCCAATGAGCAAATCCTTCAGCCCCGCGCGCAAGGGCGCCGTGCAAATCCTGACACAGGTTCTGGGCGAGGCGCGCCCGCTGAGCGAAGCGGCCACACGGCTCGATGCGCTCGAACCGGCCGACCGCGCGGCGGCGCAGCGTCTGGCCGCGGACGTGCTGCGCGGGCTTGAACGGGCCGACCGCGTGTTGAAGCCGCACCTGCGCAAGGCACCGGGGCTGGTGGTGATGAACGCTTTGCGGCTTGGCACGATCGAGCTTTGCGCGGGCGGTGCGGCGCATGGCGTCGTAAACGATCTGGTCAACCTCATCAGCGCAGGCAAGCGGACACAGCAGTTCAAGGGTCTCGTCAACGCCGTGCTGCGCAAGGTCGCCGAAACCGGCCCGACCGAATGGCAAAAACTGCGCATCCCGCGCCTGCCGAAATGGCTGCGCGGCCCGCTGGTCGAGGCTTGGGGGCCGCAGGCCGTCGCCGCCATGGAAGCCGCACACTTCGCCGGCGCACCGCTCGATTTGACGGCAAAGGGCGATCCCGCCGCGCTGGCCGAGGCCACGGGCGGCACCCTCCTGCCCACGGGCTCGGTGCGGCTGAGCGGCGGGCAGGTCAGCGCCCTGCCCGGCTATGACACGGGCGATTTCTGGGTTCAGGACGCGGCGGCCGCGCTCCCGGCCAAGCTGCTGGGCGATGTCACCGGCCTGACCGTGCTGGACATGTGCGCCGCGCCAGGCGGCAAGACCATGCAACTGGCAGCCGCCGGAGCACAGGTCACTGCGCTGGACCTCTCCCATGCCCGCCTCGGACGGGTCGAGGAAAACCTGTCACGCACACGGCTCACCGCGACGCTGGTTGCGGACGACGCGCTGGAGCACGCGGGGGCTTATGACGCCATCCTGCTCGATGCGCCCTGCTCGGCCACCGGAACCATCCGCCGCCATCCCGACCTGCCGCACCTGCATCAGGGCGAGCGCATCGGCGCCTTGATCGGCCTTCAGCAAGACATGCTCGACCACGCGCTGAGCCTGCTCAAACCCGGCGGCCTGCTGGTCTACGCCACCTGCTCGCTGATTCCGGACGAGGGCGAATGCCAGATTGACGAGGCTCTCAAACGCCACACCGGCCTGACTGTCGAACCGCCCGAGGCCGCGTGGATCGAAGAACCGTGGCGCAGCGACGAAGGCGGTCTGCGGTTGCGACCGGATTTCTGGGCCGATCGGGGCGGCATGGACGGCTTTTACATGGCGCGGCTGCGCAAGTCCTGACGCATGGGCGTCAATTTGCGCCCAATCCGACCGCGAAACGCCCCCGCTCAACGCCAATTCCCGCGCAAAGCGCCGCAAGCCGAACAAAGCCACGTGACGCGGGCCGTCGTTAACGGTACATTCACCACAACAACAGCTCCAGAAGGGGCGTGGGTGAGGCGGCACAGCAGGCCGTAAGACAGAGGCAGTGACATGTCCAAGGGGCGGACTTGGCGGGCCAGGCAGGCGCGCTTTCTCAATCGTGTGCACGCGCGTCTTGCGGCGCGGGCGCGTCCGGCCAGGGGCTTTGTCTCGCAGCCGGAACCGCGCACCATCGGCTATTTCGCCCGCGGGCGGCAGTTGTTGGCCGGAAATGTCATGTTTGCCGGGCATCTTCTGGAAGTTCAGGACGCCATCCTCTGGGATCTGGATCTGCCGGACGAGGCTTTTGCCGAAGCGGTGCACGGCTTTGGCTGGCTCGACGATCTCGCTGCCGTGGGCGATGCCAAGGCCCGCAAGCTGGCGCAACAATGGCTCTGGGGCTGGATCGGGCGCTATGGCGGCGGCACCGGGCCGGGCTGGTCGCCGGAGCTGACCGGACGGCGGGTCATCCGCTGGGTGCATCATGCCTTGTTCCTGCTGCGCGGCACCAGCGCCGAAGAGGCCGAAGCCTATTACAAGGCGCTGGCAGCCCAGACCACGTTCCTCGCCCGTCGCTGGCAGGGGGCAAGCCCGGGCCTGCCCCGGTTCGAGGCGCTGACCGGGCTGCTCTACTGCGGCCTGTCGATCGAAGGGATGGAAGAGCGCGCCGAACCGGCCCGCCTCGCGCTGGGGGCGGAATGCGCCCGGCAGGTGGACGATCAGGGCGGCATCCCGACGCGCAATCCCGAAGAACTGCTTGAGGTCTTCACCCTGCTGACCTGGGCGCAGGCGGCGCTGCAGGAGGGTCGCAAGGACCCGGACCCCGCGCATCTCTCCGCGATCAACCGCATCGCCCCGACCCTGCGCGCCCTGCGTCACGCGGATGGCGGGCTGGCGCGGTTTCACGGCGGCGGGCGCGGTCTGGACGGGCGGCTCGATCAGGCGCTCGCCGCGTCGGGCAGCAAGAAGCGACAGACCGACGGCCTCGCCATGGGCTACAGCCGCCTGTCCGCCGGGCGCACCTCGATCATCGTGGATACCGCCGCGCCCCCGGCGGGCAAGGCCTCTTCGCAGGCCCATGCCTCTACCCTGGCCTTCGAGCTGACCTCGGGACGCAGGCCGATGATCGTCAATTGCGGCTCGGGCGCGGAGTTCGGCGCTGACTGGCGCCGGGCCGGCCGCGCCACCCCGTCCCATTCCACCCTGTGTCTTCAGGGCTATTCCAGCTCGCGCCTTGGCCCCGAGCGCTGGATCGGCTTGTCCCGCCGCGAGCTGCTCGAAGACACACCGCGCCATGTGCCGGTGCAGATGGACCACGCGGACGGTGGCTTCCGGCTCGAAGCCGGGCATGACGGCTATGTCGGGCTGCAGGGGCTGACCCATGCCCGCGCGTTCGAACTCAGCCTCGACGGACGCGAGATCAAGGGCGAGGATTACCTCGTCGCCCTCGACGATGCCGCCAACAAGAAGTTCGACAAGGCCATGGACGCGGTCAAGCTCGCGGGCCTGCCCTATGACATCCGCTTTCACCTGCATCCGGAGGTGGATGTGGCGCTGGACATGGGCGGCAACGCCGTCTCGCTGGCGCTGCGGTCGGGCGAAATCTGGGTCTTCCGCTTCTCGGGCAAGGTGGATTTGGCCATCGATCCATCGGTTTATCTCGAAAAGGGCCGAATGCGCCCCCGCGCGAGCAAACAAATCGTTTTATCCGGGCGCGCAATGGATTATGCGACCCGCATCCGCTGGTCTCTGGCCAAGGCGCAGGAGACGGCCACCGCCGTCCGCGATCTGGCCCGTGACGATGCCGAGATGCTGACCTGATCCGAAAACCCCAAGGGGACCTTTGCTGCCATGACTGACCTTTATCCCGTGCGCCGCGCGCTGCTTTCCGTTTCCGACAAGACGGGCCTCACCGACCTTGCCAAGGCGCTTTCCGATCGCGGCGTCGAGCTGCTTTCCACCGGCGGCTCCGCCAAGGCTATTCGGGATGCGGGCATCGCGGTGCGGGACGTCTCCGACGTAACGGGCTTTCCGGAAATGATGGACGGACGGGTCAAGACCCTGCACCCGATGGTGCACGGTGGCCTGCTGGCGCTGCGCGACAACGACGCACACGTGGCCGCCATGGAAGAGCACGGCATCGGCGGCATCGACCTGCTGGTGGTCAACCTTTACCCCTTCGAGGCCGCGCTCGCCCGGGGTGCAGACTATGACGAGATGATCGAGAACATCGACATCGGCGGCCCGGCGATGATCCGCGCCGCGGCCAAGAACCATGCCTTTGTCACCACCGTGGTCGACGTCGAGGACTATGCCCCATTGCTGGCTGAACTGGACGAAAACGACGGCCAGACCTCCTACCGCTTCCGCCAGCGGCTGGCGCAGATCGCCTACGCGCGCACCGGCGCTTATGACGCCGCCGTCAGCACCTGGATGGCCGGCGCAATCGGCGAGGACACCCCGCGCCGCCGCGTCTTTGCCGGCACACTGGCGCAGGGCCTGCGCTACGGCGAAAATCCGCATCAGAAGGCCGCCTTCTACGTTGACGGCTCCGAGCGCCCCGGCATCGCCCGCGCAGAACAACTTCAGGGCAAGGAACTGAGCTACAACAATATCAACGACACCGACGCGGCCTTTGAGCTGGTCTCCGAATTCCTGCCCAAGGACGGCCCCGCCGTGGCGATCATCAAGCACGCCAACCCCTGCGGCGTGGCGCGCGGTGCGACGATCCTCGAAGCCTACCAGAAGGCCTTTGACTGTGACCGCACCTCTGCCTTTGGCGGCATCGTGGCGCTGAACTCCAAGCTGGACGTGGCCACGGCCGAGGCGATCAGCGAGATCTTCACCGAAGTGGTCATCGCCCCCGCCGCCGACGATGCGGCCAAGGAGATCTTTGCCAGGAAAAAGAACCTGCGCCTTCTGGTGACGCCGGGTCTGGCCAACACCGCCGAAGCGGGGCTGAGCTACCGCCAGGTGTCCGGCGGACTGCTCGTGCAGGACAAGGACAACGGCCAGATGGACCTCGATGACCTCAAGGTGGTCACCAAGAAGGCTCCGACCGATGCCCAGATGCGCGACCTGCTCTTCGCGTGGAAGGTGGCCAAGCACGTCAAGTCCAACGCCATCGTCTACGTCAAGGATGGCGCGACCGTGGGCGTCGGTGCCGGCCAGATGAGCCGCGTCGACAGTGCGCTGATCGCCGCCAAGAAGGCCGAGCGCATGGCCGACAGCCTTGGCCTGCCGCAGCCGCTGACCATCGGCTCCGCTGTTGCCTCCGATGCCTTTTTCCCCTTCGCCGATGGCCTTCTGGAAGCCGCCGCTGCGGGCGCCACATGCGTCATCCAGCCGGGCGGCTCGATGCGCGATGACGAGGTGATCAAGGCCGCCGACGAGGCCGGTCTCGCCATGGTTCTGACGGGTATGCGCCACTTCCGGCACTGACGCCGCCGCCCCCGGCGCCTCCGGTCGGAGGCGCCGGGGGGCCGCCTTGAAAAAGGCCTTCACGCGCACGACTTAACGGCCAAAGTGCTTGCGCAACTGGCCCTGTGCCGCCATTCTGTTCAAAAAGGATCAGAGGAATGATCAGGCCGTTCCGCGCATTGACGTTCTGGCTCCTCGCGAGTCTGACACTGGGCCAGGCTGTGTGCGCCCAGCAAGCCGATGTGGTCCTTCGGGATCTGCTCGATGGCGGCGCCGAGACCGAAGACTTTGCCCCTGCCTTTTTGTCCTCGATCCCGGTCGAACAGGCTCGGATGGTGATCAAGCAGGTGCGCGAGCTGATCGGCGAGCCGACGGTGATCGCGGTCGAAGACGGCAATTTCTACATCGAAACCGCGACGCACCGCGCCTCCGGGACAATCCGCCTCGACGAAGAGGGCCTTGTCGAAGCGCTTTGGTTCGCCGCGCCCGAACCTATTCCGCGCGACATGGACACTGCCCTTGCCCAGCTCACTGGTCAGGCCGATCAGGTGTCGTGGCTTGTCATGCGCGACGGGCAAATCCTCAACCAGCATAACGCCGATGCGCCGATGGCTGTCGCCTCCACCTTCAAACTCGGCGTCTTGTCGGTGCTGCAGCAGGACATCAAGGCCGGGAATCGCGCCTGGTCCGACGTGGTTCAGCTGGAAGCGCGGCACAAATCGCTGCCCACCGGCCAGATGCAGACCCTGCCCGACGGCGCGCCGGTGACGCTGCATACGGCGGCGGCGCTGATGATCTCGATCTCCGACAACACCGCCACGGATCTGCTCATCGACGTGCTTGGGCGCGAGCGCGTCGCAGCGGCGATCGGGCTCGACACGATCCTGACGACCCGCGAGTTTTTCGCGCTCAAACTGGATGAAACCACGCAGGCCGAATGGCTCCTTGCCGCTCCGGAAGAACGCCCCGCCATCGCCGCCAAGGCGGCGCAGAACTTGCCGCAGGTCAGCACCGTGCCGCCCTATGTGCCCGGCCTCGAATGGAACGTCCCGCTCAGCCGCCTGTGCGCTTTGATCATGCCGCTGGCGGATCTGCCGCTGATGCAAATCAATCCCGGCCTCGCCGAGCCGCAGAACTGGGCGCGCGTGGCCTACAAGGGCGGCTCTGAACCGGGGGTGACGAACTTCACCACCGCGCTTCTCGATGATGTGGGACGGGAAATCTGCGTGGCGGTCACCTTCAACGGCAAGGAGCCGATCAACATGCTCAGTGCCGCCGCCGCCTATCGGGGCGTGCTGGCGGTTCTGCGCTGAGGGCAGACTCCGGCGTCTCGGCATGGAAAGTCCGGTTTGCAATCCCGCACCATCCCTGTAAACCGCTCCAGAAGCACAAGCAGCAAGGCAAAACGCCGTGGCAAAACGACAGGCAATGCAGGGCATCGGGCTGGTGGGCGGCACCGCCCTTGCAATCTTCATCATCGACCAGCTGACCAAGATCTGGGTCGTCCATGTAATGGATCTCGCCACGCGGCTGAGCATCGACGTGTTGCCGCCATTCCTGAATTTTCGCATGGCGTGGAACTACGGGGTCAACTTCGGCCTGCTCGCCGGCGAAGCGCCCGCGACACGCTGGATCCTGATTTCCGTGGCGATTGGCATCGTGCTGTTCGTTCTGGTCTGGATGCGCCGCGATCCTCCCGGCACGACGGGGCTGATTGCCGCCGGCATGTTGATTGGCGGGGCCATCGGCAACGTCGTCGACCGTGTGCTCTATGGCGCCGTGGCGGACTTTCTCAACATGTCCTGTTGCGGTTTCGACAATCCGTTTGCTTTTAATGTGGCGGATATCGCTATTTTCGTTGGTGCCCTTGGACTCGTGGTCTTTCCGGGCAATAAAAAGGGCGCGTGACGCCGCTCGCCATATGCGCTAAGGCTATGGGCGATTGAACTTGGAGGGTTGCGATGCGAGCCGCGCATCTTGTTGGATTTTTTGCGCTTATCGGTCTTTCGGCCTGTGGTATCGGCAAGGATCGCGACATTACGTTGCATGATCTGCGGACGAACAGCGGCAAGCCCGAAGAGTTTGCCATCGTTCCGAGCAAGCCCCTTGAACAGCCCGAAAGCTATGCCGCGCTGCCCGCGCCGACGCCCGGCGGTGCCAATCGCACCGATCAGCAGCCGCTGAAAGACGCGGTCGCGGTTCTGGGCGGTCGCCCGGACCGACTTGATGTCGGCACCGCTGTGCCCGCCGCCGACACCGCGATCATCCGATCCGCCAGCCGCTTTGGTCGCGATCCGGCGATCCGCCAATCGCTCGCCGCCGAAGACCTCGCCTTCCGCAAGCGCCGTTCGCTGTTCACCTGGAGCATCGTGCCGACGGATGAATATTACCGCGCCTACCGCCGTCAGGCCCTCGATCCGCAGCGCTGGCTCGATATCTTCCGCCAGCGCGGCGCGCGCACCCCGGCTGCGCCCCCGGAATAAGCGCATCGTGAACGGGATCGCGCCCTGTCGCGATCCTGTGATCACGGGACAGCAGGTGAACGCTTGAACTTAACCTTTTCGGTCGTAGGTTGGTTGCAACCACATTTCCGGAGGGGAGCTGCGATGCCTCGGCTAGCGCTGTTATTGATCCTTACATTCTTGGCGGCAACGCCAATTCGGGCGCAGGATCTGCCCGACCAGGTCACCACCTATCAGCTCGACAACGGCATGGATGTCGTCGTGATCGAGGATCACCGCGCCCCCGTCGCCGTGCACATGGTCTGGTATCGTGCCGGATCGGCGGACGAGCCGCGTGGCCGCTCCGGCATTGCCCACTTTCTTGAACACCTGCTTTTCAAGGGCACCGACACCCTGGCCCCCGGTGAGTTTTCCAAGGTCGTGGCGGCCAATGGCGGCACCGACAATGCCTTCACCAGCACCGATTACACCGGCTATTATCAACGCGTCGCGGTCGACCGGCTCGATCTGATGATGAAGATGGAAGCGGACCGCATGGTGAACCTGCGCCTCTCGCCGGATGACATCGCCACGGAGCGCGAAGTCATCATCGAGGAACGCAACAGCCGGGTGGAAAACGATCCCGGCTCGCTCTTCCGCGAACAGCGGCAGGCCGCGCTGTATCTCAATCACCCCTACGGCACACCGATCATCGGCTGGCGCCACGAGATGGAGCAACTCGATCTGGAGGATGCGCTTGGCTATTACAAACAGTACTACGCACCCAACAATGCCATCCTGATCGTCGCCGGGGACGTGCAGCCCGAAGAGGTTCTGGCCATGGCCAAGGAGCATTACGGCCCGCTCCCTGCCAACCCTGACCTTGAGCAACGCAACCGCGCGCAAGAGCCGCGCCACCTTGCCGAACGGCGGTTGATCTATCGCGATCCGCGCGTCGCGCAGCCCTACGTGATCCGCAGCTACCTTGCCCCCGAACGCGATCCCGGCGCGCAGGAAAAGGCCGCCGCGCTGACCCTGCTCTCTGAACTGCTGGGCGGCGGGCAGACCTCTGTCCTGAGCCAGAAACTGCAGTTCGACACGCAAACCGCCGTCTACAGCAGTGTCTTTTACGATGATACCGCGCTTGACGACACCAGCCTGAGCATGATCGTGGTTCCTGCCCCCGGTATCAGCCTCGAAGAGGCCGAGGCGGCCATGGACAAGGCCGTGGCCGAGTTCATGCAGGAGGGCGTCGACCCCGAGGCCCTGAACCGCATCAAGTTTCAGCTCAAGGCCAGCCAGATCTACCAGCGTGACAATGTCCAGAGCCTCGCGCGCACCTACGGCGGCGCCCTGACGGCGGGGCTGACGGTGCAGGACGTGCAGGACTGGCCCGACGTGCTTCAGGCCGTCACCGCCGAAGACATCCTTCAGGCCGCCCGCGAGGTCTTTGACCCGCGTCACTCCGTGACCGGCTATCTGATGGAAGAAGAGACCGCCGCCGCAGACGACATGCAAGAGGAGGTCTCGCAATGACCCGGATGCTCGCCCTCATCGCGCTGGTTTTCAGCGCCGCAATGGCCCGCGCCGAAGTCGACATCCAGCAGGTCGAAAGCCCCGGCGGCTTCAAGGCCTGGCTTGTCGAAGAGCCGCAGATCCCGTTTGTCGCGCTGGAACTCAGCTTCAAGGGGGGCGCGTCACTCGACGCCCCCGGCAAACGTGGCGCGATCAACCTGATGACCGCCCTGCTTGAGGACGGCTCGGGCGATATGGACGCGCAGACCTTCACCGAAGCCACCGAATCGCTGGCCGCCAGCTTTGACTACGATGTCGGGGACGACACCCTGACGATCTCTGCCCGTGTCTTGAGCGAGAACCGCGACGAGGCCATCGCCCTGCTGCGCCAGTCGATCATCGAACCGCGCTTCGATGCCGACGCGATCGAACGCGTGCGGGCGCAGATCATTTCCGGCATCCGCTCCGATCAGCGCGACCCCGACGCCATCGCCAGCGCGACCTGGGACAAGATGGTCTTTGGCGACCACCCCTACGGCAGCAATTCCGACGGCACCGTCGAAAGCGTCTCGGCGCTGAGCCGCGACGATCTGATCGCCGCCCATTCCGCGACCCTGGCCAAGGATCGCGTCTACATCGCCGCCGCCGGGGACATCACCGCGGAGGAACTCTCCAGCCTGATGGACACGCTGCTGTCCGACCTGCCGGACACCGGCGCACCGTTGCCGCAGGATGTCGATGTCAAAACCGAAGGCGGCATCACCGTCGTGCCCTTCGACACCCCGCAATCGGTTGCCATCTTCGGCCATGAGGGCATCGCCCGCGACGATCCGGACTTCTTCCCCGCCTATGTGATGAACGTGGTGCTCGGCGGCGGCGGTTTCGAAGCGCGGCTGATGAACGAGGTCCGCGAGAAACGCGGGCTGACCTACGGCGTCTACTCCTACCTGGCCACCAAGGACCATGCGAACCTCTATGTCGGGCGGGTCGCATCGGCCAATGACCGCATCGCGGAGGCGACCCAGGTGATCGGCGATGTCTGGGCCGATGTCGCGCAAAACGGCGTCACCCAGGACGAACTTGATCGCGCCAAGACGTACCTGACCGGCGGCTATCCCCTGCGCTTTGACGGCAATGGCCGCATCGCGGGAATCCTCGTCGGGATGCAGCTGGAGGGGCTTGAACCGGAGTATGTGAACACCCGCAATGCCATGATCGAGGCGGTGACACTGGACGATGTCAAACGCGTGGCGTCGGAGATCCTCAAGCCCGAGGCGCTGCATTTCGTCGTGGTGGGTCAACCGGACGGGCTGGAAACCACGGTCGGCAACTGAGCGTACGCGCCCAAGCCATCCAGAAGGCCTTCGAAGCCCCGGCCCCGCCCGGGGCTTCGTCATGTTTGGAACCCTGCGCGCCGGGGGCGCAGATCGCGCCCGCATGCCTCTAACCTTCCCCCCCTCAGCCAACAATCCGCCACATTGCCCGGACATTGTTCACTCAAACAATCAGGGCAGATCCGCGTTATGAACATGCAGACCAGCGCCGTCATGGCGCCCCCGTCTCCCAAAACCCTTGCCGATGTCGGCCTGTCGCACGTGATGATCCGAGATATCGTGCTCAAGACGCTGTTTCGCAAAAACACCAATGTCGTGACCGAACTGGCGCGGGCGATCTGCCTCCCGGTGCCGATCACCCAGGAAATCATCGACATGGCCCGCGCCCAGGGGCTTCTGGAGGCGATGGGTACGCTCGGCGCCGGAGGCACCGTCAGCAGCGAAATGCCTTATCAGCTGACCGACAGCGGCAAGGCACGGGCGCTCGATGCTCTGGCGCAATCGGAGTACTTCGGCCCGATGCCGGTACCGCTCGATGTGTACCGCGCGCAGATCAAGCGCCAGTCGATCCGCAACATCCAGATCACCCGCGATCAGCTCACCGGCGCCATGGGGCACCTGATCCTGCCGAGCGATCTGATCGCCAACCTTGGCCCCGCCGTCAGCTCCGGCCGCTCGATCCTGATGTATGGCCCGCCGGGCAACGGCAAATCCTCGATCTCCAACGGCATCCGTGATGCCATGGGCGACAAGATCTACGTGCCCCGCGCCATCGAATATTCCGGACAGGTCATCACGGTTTACGACCCGATCGTGCATTCCAAAGCCGAGGATGATGCCGAAAACGCCAGCGCCCTGCGCCGCACCGCCCGATTTGACCGGCGCTATGTGCTCTGCGCGCGCCCCACGGTGATCACCGGCGGCGAGCTGTCGCTCGACATGCTCGACCTGGTCTACAACCCCACCGCGCGCACTTATCAAGCGCCGCTGCAGCTTAAATCGACCGGCGGCATCTTCATCGTGGACGACCTTGGCCGACAGGCAGAGCCGCCGCAGAAGCTGGTCAACCGCTGGATCGTGCCGCTTGAAGAGAACAAGGACATCCTTGCCCTGCAATCGGGCGAGAAATTCGAGGTGCCCTTCGACACGCTCGTCATCTTCTCCACCAACTTCCACCCCAATGAAATCTTCGACCAGGCCGCCCTGCGCCGGATCTTCTTCAAGATCAAGATCGGCGGCCCCTCGCAGGAAGACTTCCTGAAGATCTTTGCGCTGGTGGCGCGCAAGAAGAAGATGCAGCTCGACGAGGCCAGCCTCGTGCACCTGCTCAAGAACAAGTATCCAACGATCAACAACGTTTATGCCAACTACCAGCCGGTTTTTTTGATCGACCAGATGATCGCCGTGTGCGACTTCGAAGGCATTCCCTACAAGATGACACCGGACCTGGTGGACCGCGCCTGGGGCAACATGTTCGTCAAGGATGAGGTCATCGTCAAATAACCCTTTGGATGCGCGCCCCTCCACCGCGCATCCGACAGACCTTGAGGCCGCAACACAACAGGAAATCCGAGACGAATTTACGCCTCCCTGCTCGGGGCAAATTTTCTGCGGATTTGGGGCTTGACCCTCGCCTGCCTGTTCAGTAATCAGCGGCCTCACAGTGGACGGCGCGGTAGCTCAGTTGGTTAGAGCGATCGACTCATAATCGATAGGTCGGGAGTTCAAGTCTCCCCCACGCCACCACTGTTAAATCCCCTGAAATGGCCAAATTTACGTGCTTTGTCGATGGGATGTTTCGTCTCCTGTCTTCGCTTTTCTGCGAAAAGCTGGCCACGAGCCGACAGATGCGCGCCCAAGGGCGCGCGGAGGGGCAGCGCTCCAACCAGAAATTTGTTCCGGCACAATTTTCGGACCGCTTCGGTCAAGAAAAAGCCCGCCGGATCGCTCCGACGGGCCAATCTGCCGAGTATGCTCGCCCGGGGCCTCAGGTGATCCGCTTGATCGACGCCATGATCTCGTCCTGCTCGAAGACGCGTTTCCAGTCGTCTTTCATCAGGGCCGGAATGCCGAATTCGATGGCCTTGTTGCAGGCATCGGAGAACTGGCCTTCCTGAATGCCGAAGATCACCGCGCCGAGGATGTTCATGTGACCCAGCAGGAAGTCCTTGGCGCATTCCTCGGAGATGCCCTGCTTCACGCATTCATCCATCGCCTGCTTCATCACCACCAGCAGCGAGGCGCAAACCGTTTCCGACAGACCCGGCTCAAGGTAGGCCAGCTGCTCCACCGTCACGCGGTAGGTCTGGCGCACCGGCGCATAGATCGCCTTGGCCACCTTGTCGCCCAGCGCATAGTGCTCCTCCGGCCCCTGCATCAGCGCGTTCACCACGCCCTGCGGATGGGCCACACCGCCAAAGCGGTCGAGGCGCGCGGCCTCTGTGTCTTCGTTGTTGAAGATCATCGGGTGGCAGGGGTGCGTGACGAAGTAGGTGATGTCCTCGCGCTCCGGCAGGTGTCCGGCATAGGGCGCCGCCGCGTCGAGGATCACAACCATCGTTCCGGGTTTCAGCGTCGGCACGATGCCCTGCGCCACTTTGCCGATCGCCGTATCCGGCACCGCCAGTACAACCACCTCGGCCCCATCCAGCGCTGCGGTCTGCTCGACGCAATCCACGCCCACCGCCTCCTTCAGGCGCGCGCGGCCGGCCTCGCTCACTTCGACATGGCGCACGGTGAAATCGGTCTTGGCAAGGTTCAGCGACAGGCGCACGCCCATCTTTCCGCCCGCCCCCAGCAGCGCAACAGTGGTCATTTCAGGTCTCTCCTCTTCCGCCCTGTCTTGGGCTTGAACAACTGGTATGATAAGATAATAATCACACCGAAGAGTCAACGTGCCTTCCGGGTGCAGGCAGGAGAGAACAGACATGGCCCCACTCATCACTTGGTTTGGCGATGATTTCACCGGCTCCGCCGCGACCATGGAGGTACTTGCCTTCGCCGGGCTGGAAACGGTTCTGTTCTCGGACATCCCATCGCCCGCCCTTCTGGAGCGTTTCACGGATGCGCAGGCCATCGGCATCGCCTCTACGGCGCGGACCCATGGGCCGGACTGGATGCGGGCCAACCTGCCCGCGCCCTTCACCTTTCTGCATCGGCTTGGCGCGCCGCTGCTGCATTACAAGGTCTGCTCCACCTTCGATTCCGCGCCGCACTCCGGAAACATCGGCACCGCCATCGAAATCGGCCTCAAAGTCACCGGGGCAAAGGCCGCGCCGATGATCACCGGCGCGCCCCAGATGCGCCGCTATCAGGCCTTCGGTCATCTCTTTGCCGGGACCTTCGACGGGGTCTTCCGGCTCGACCGGCATCCGGTCATGGCGCGCCATCCCGTCACGCCGATGGACGAATCGGACCTGCTGCGTCACCTCGCGGCGCAGACCGACCTGCCCTCTGCGCTGATTGATCTCGAAGCGCTGTGGAGCGGGCCAGAGCCGGCACTGGACGACGCCCTGCGCGACGGCGCCCGCATCCTGTCCATCGACAGCATGGACCCGGCCAGCGAATTGGCCGCCGGGCGGTTGATCTGGCAAAACGTGGCGCGTCTCGGCTTTGCCGTCGGCTCGCAGGGCATCGAATACGCGCTGGTGCGGCACTGGCAGGAGACCGGCCTGATCCCGCCACCCGCCACCGTGCCAAGCGCCGGACCCGTGGCGCAAATCGCCGCCGTCTCCGGCTCGGTCTCGCCGATCACCGCGCAACAGATCAACTGGTCCGCCGCAAATGGCTTCGAGATCATCCGCTTCGATGCCGCCCGCGCCATCGCCGATCCCGCCGTGCTGAGCGATGAAATCGACAAAGCCATCGCCGCAGGGGTGCAGGCCGCCGCGCAGGGGGCCAGCCCGCTGATCTGTTCGGCCACCGGGCCGGACGATCCCGCCGTCGCGGCGGTGCGCAAGGCGCTGTCACTGACCGGGACCCGGCCCGAAGACGCCAATGAAATGATCGGCAAGGCGCTCGGGCGGATCCTCGACGGAATCCTCACGGCCACCGGCATCCGCCGCGCGGTGATCTCCGGCGGCGACACCTCCGGCCACGGCATGCGCGCTCTCGGCCTCGAAGCCCTGCAGGCGCTGGCCCCGACGATTCCCGGCGTATCCCTGTGCAAGGCCTATGGCACCGGCCCGCACTACGGGCTGGAAATCGCGCTCAAGGGCGGCCAGATGGGCAGCGCCGACTTCTTCGGATGGATTCGCGAGGGCGGCGGCGCGCGCTGAGCCGCCCTGCAACGCCTACCCCTGACGCGGCTCGAACGCCCCTTCGGCGCGCGTCAGGTGCCTGGCCATCTCGGCGACCGCCCCCTCCTCGTCATGCGCCGCGATCAGATCGACGATCCGCCCATGTTCGGCCAGCGTGATGTCTTCTTTCCCGGACCAATGCAGCAAGCCACCGTGATATTCAAAGAGCCAGGCAAGCATCGCACCGGAGACCGCCGCCATGATCGGATTGCCAGACATCTGCGCCAGCCGGGTGTGAAACGCCATATCCGCCGACACGAAGGCCTTGGCATTGCCGAGGTTGCGCCGCTGCTCCTCGACCAACGCACGCAAGCCCGCCACATCGCTCTCGCTGGCCTGCTGCGCGGCGAGACGCACCATGCCCAGCTCGAACATCTGCCGCGCCTCTTTGAGATGCTGCAAATTCCCCGGAGCCGAGCTCAGCAAGAGCCGCGCAATCGCGTCGCTCTGGCTCAGCACGGTGCCGGCGTCGATGGCATTCACGCGGCTGCGTTCGCCGTGGTTGATGGTGATCAGCCCGCTGTTGTGCAGCGATTGCAACGCTTCGCGCACCGCTGGCCGCCCCACGCCAAAGCGCGCCATCAGGGCGCGCTCCGATGGCATGACATCGCCGGGCTTCAGCTCACCGGTCGAGATCAGCCCCTGCAACCGATCCAACACCTGATCCGACAGCTTGCGCCGGGTGATCTTGTCCGGGATCTCGTCCGCGCTCATGTCACACTCCACTCATAGGGGCCAAGGCCCTCTCTCCCGGACGCTGTCAAATTCGCGGTCAGCGTCGTCCCCCCAACCGTCAGCCGCGCCAGCCCATCGTTGACAGAGGCATGCTCGACCGGTTGCCCCGCAAGGTCGGCAAGCACCAGAAGCGCATCACCGATCGGCCAGTCCTCGTCCAGCCCGCGCGGGCCAAGAACTGCTGCCGGTGTCCACACAGTCACATCCGCCGGGGCCAGCGCCGCGGCAAGCCCGATGACATAGGCCGCGCCAAACGCCCCGCGATGGCGCGGATCGTCATCGCTCATGCACACCCGGCCCTGCTCCGGATTCGGGATCGTACGCGAGCCATAGGGGTTGTGCCGCATGGCAATCGTCGAAGGGCCGATGCGATACGGCGTGCCTTTGAGGATCGCCCGCGCCGAGCGGGTGATATGCGGGATCGCCTCCAACGTCTCCATCACCGAGACATCATCGGCGGCGTGGACAATCGGGCAAAGCCCATGGCTGACAAAATCGAGCCTGTCGACGGGGGGCCGCTTGCGGTTCAACTCCGGGAAAAAGCTGACCATTCCGCCGCCCCTCGGCAGGTCAGGAAACGCCGCCGCCGCCGCCGCGTGGATCTCCTCCAGCGGCGGACACTCGGGCCAGTCACTGCCCGGCGGCGTCGATTGCCGGTCAACAGAGGGACAGACCAGAACGCTGTCGGGCACAAACCCCGCCTGCGCCATCTCATCCGCAAGGTTGCCCAGAACCGCACCGGGCGGGCCATCGAAAACCGCAATCAATTCCAGGTCCAGCGCCATCCCAAGGCCGCGCGCCTGCAGCGCCGCGAAGGCCGCGAGCTGCCCCGCCGTATCGCCAAGCGCCGTATCAAGCGAGCACAAAACCCGCTGCGGACCGGCCAGAACGAGGGCCTCGGGATCGACGGCGAGCGCCCTCGCCTCCTCTGCGGTCACGACAAGCGCCATCTCCGGGAAGGTCGCCCCTGCGACGCTCTCGGGCGGCATCGGCTCGAAACGGCTTTCCGCGTCAGACCATGTCAGGTCCACCGCCTGCCGCAGCACCGCCCCGTCTTCGAGCGTATAGGGCCATGGCAGCGCCAGGGGCCGGTTGTACGTCTTGAACGAGGCGTCGCCCCACTGCCGCTGATCTTCCATCTCGAAGGTGTCGCCCTCGAAGGCGCAGCGCACGTCCAAGCCTCCGGCGCGATGCGTCAGCTCGGTGATATCCATGAACGGCTGCCATGGCGCGATCAACTCCGGAAAGGCGGACTGCTCGTCACGCCCGTCCGAATGCCGCACCCGCACCGGCGCACCCGCCGCACTGGCCGGATGCAGCACGGTAAATCCGGCACGGTTGGTCTCGAAATCCCCCTGAACCCGGCCCGACGCCTCAAACCGCAGCCGACCGGCCTCTGCCGTCACCAGCAGATCGACGTCGAGCCGCGCCGTGCCGGTCTCATACACCGCTTCCATCCGAAGCCGCAGCGCCGCGCCCACCTCGCGCGACACCTCCGTCAGCACCGGCGCAAGCGTGCCCCAATCGCGATCCCGCACAAGAAACGCCACACTGCGGACAAGCTCCTGATCACCCAGACGAATATGCCTCAGCGCCCCGTTCTGCAGCGTAAAGCTCAGCGCCCCGAGCGTGATCCGCTCGGCGGCCATGTCCGGCACCTCGGTGCCGTAAAGACGCATCGCCTCGCTCATATCTCGTCCATCCTCACGCTGCGGCGGGCGCGCGCCGAAAGATATGCCGCCTCGACAAGGCCAAAGGTCTGCAGGTTGTCCTGCCCGGAGGTCTCCGGCACCCGCCCCGCCCGCACACAGTCCACAAAATGCTGCTGAATAAGCAAGACGCTCTCCTGAATGTTGTGCCACGGCATCGACGCCCAATCCAGAACCGGCGGGCTCACATCGCGCACCACGTTCTCGCCGCCGCGCTGGATCGTCAGACGATACCCCGCATCCAGCCGCAGCGTGCCCTCCGTTCCGTCGATCTCCAGCAGGCTCTCCGGGAAGGTCTCCGGCTGCCGCTGCGTGGCATAGGAGCAATCCACCACGGAGGTCACATCGCTCGCATGGTGCAGCAGCATGGTCGCCACATCCTCGCCCCTGATCTTCGGATTGATCCGCCGTGTCGTCGCGGTGATCTGCGTGACATCCCCGAACAAAGCGCGCGCAATGTCCAGAATGTGAATGCCCAGATCCTCGATGATAAAGCGCTCGCCCTCGGCCAGATAGGGCTGTCCGCTGAACACGTCATAGCCCGAGCGAAAGCTCACTCGGCCAAAGAACGGCGTGCCGATCGCCCCCCCGCGCAGCGCCTCGATCGCCGCGCGGACCGGCGACTGCCAGCGAAAATTCTCATGGATCATCAGGATCTTGCCCGTCGCCTCGACGGCGGCGACCATGGCACGGGCATCCGCCATATTGAGCGCAAAGGGCTTTTGGCAGATCACATGCACCCCGTGCCGCGCCGCCAGCTCGACGAGCGGCCGGTGCGAGGCCACGGTCGTCGCGATATCCACCGCGTCAAAACCGCCCTCGGCGAACATCGCCTCCGCGTCCGTGTACCTGCGGGCAATTGCAAAAGCCTGCGACGTCTCCGACAGCCGCGCGGCGTCGCGGTCACAAACCGCAACCACCTCCGCGCCCTCGATATCGCGCCACGCGTGCAACTGGTTCTGCGCAAAGAACCCGCAGCCTATCAAAGCAATCTTCATGTCTCGCCCCTTTTTCCCGCCAGCGTCCCGAAGCGATGGCCCGTTGTCAACAGGTATGATGAGCATTACAGATGGAAGAGCATCGGAACAGAGGGCACCCGCAATGGCCAGCACGATCAAAGTCACCTACCGGCTCGAAACTTCCGGCAATGTCGAAGCCCTCGCGGCCAAGATCGCCTCGGATCAGTCCACCGGCACCTTCACCGAACTGCCGGGCGAGACCGCCGAAGTGCAGGCGCGCTGCGCCGCCGTGGTCGAACAGGTCACGCCCCTTCCGCCCCTCACCGTGCCCTCGATCCCCGATCCGGAGGGCAGCGGCCCCTACAACCGTGCCGACGTTGTGATTGCCTACCCGCTGGAGGCCGTCGGCACCGACATCGCCGCGCTGATGACCATCTGCATCGGCGGCGTCTTTGCCGTGCGCGGCCTGACCGGGGTGCGCGTCATGGACATCGACCTGCCACCCGAATGGGCCTGCCACCCCGGACCGCAATTCGGCTTGGAAGGCTCGCGCCGCCTCATGGGCGTGCAGGATCGCGTGATCATCGGCTCGATCATCAAACCCTCGCTCGGCCTGCTGCCCGAGGAAACCGCAGAGGTGATCAAATCGCTCTGCGAGGCCGGGGTCGACTTCATCAAGGACGATGAGAAGCTGATGAGCCCCGGCTATTCGCCGCTCGAAGCCCGGGTCAAGGCCATCATGCCGGTGATCGACGCCCACGAGCAAAAGACCGGCAAACGGGTCATGTACGCCTTCGGCATCTCCGCCGCTGACCCGGACGAGATGATGCGCGGCCATGACATCGTCGCGGCCCACGGCGGCAATGCGGCGGTGATCAACATCAACTCGGTCGGCCACGGCGGCATGGCCTTCCTGCGCAAACGCTCGACGCTGTGCCTGCATGCGCACCGCAATGGCTGGGACGCGCTGACCCGGCATCCCGGCCTTGGCCTCGAATTCCGCGCCTATCAGAAAATCTGGCGGCTGCTCGGGGTGGATCAGTTCCAGATCAACGGCATCCGCGCGAAATACTGGGAGCCGGACGACAGTTTCGTGAAATCCTTCGGCGACGTGCGCACCCCGATCTTCTCGCCCGATGACTGCTGCCTGCCGGTGGTCTGCTCCGGGCAATGGGGCGGTCAGGCGGTCGATACGTGGAATCGCACCGGCGGCACGCTCGACCTGATGTATCTCGCCGGGGGCGGCGTGCACGGCCATCCCATGGGCCTCGGCAGCGGCGTGCGCGCCATCCGGCAAGCCTGGGACGCCGCCGCTGCGGGGGCCTCTCTGGAGGATTATGCCAAGGACCACGCGGAATTGGCCGCGGCGCTGGCCAAATGGGGCTGAGGCGGGCGTGACCGTGCCGCCCCGGTAACCGGCGCTTTACGGCCTGCCGGGATCGTCCGACAGCACCGCCAGAAGGTCCAGCAACAGCTCGTAATCCTCACTGCCCAGGCGCTGCTTGAAACCTTCGACAATAGCCGCAGCAGCCTCCGCGTTCTGCGCAATCACACGCGCGCCTGCGTCGCTGATGCGCAGCAAATGCCGCCGCCGGTCGCCGGTGTCCGGCGTCACCGTGATCAGTCCGCGATCGACCATCGAACGGGCAATCCGCGTCAGGCTCGGCAACAGCAGACAGGACCGCGCGGCCACCTGGCTGGCATCCAGCGGGCTTTCCTCGGCCAGCACCCGCAGCACCCGCCATTGTTGTTCCGTAACGCCCGTATCGGCCAGCATGGCACGGATCGGCCCCATGACGTTTTCCCGCGCCCGCATCAAGGCAATCGGCAGGGACCGCGCGGTGCACGGCACTTCGGGCAGTCCGACCTTGGCGCGCAAATCTCTCATTAGTTGACATGTTAATTAAAATCATTGACTCGGGCAAGCGCTGTGATTTCACCTGACAGCACCGCACCTTTCACAGAAAGCCCGCCCATGCCGCATTTCCAGATCGACTACTCCGGCAACCTCGAAGAGGTCGTCGACTTCGGGCAATTCTGCGAGGTCATCCGCGCGGCGGCGGCCCGGATCGAGACCTTCCCGCTCCCCGGCATCCGCGTCCGGGCCACCCGCGTCGATCACTACGCCATCGCCGACGGCGATCCCGAACACGGCTTTATCGACCTGTCGATCCGACTGCGCGCCGGTCGTCCGCAGGCCGTCAAGCAAGCAGCAACCCAAGCGATCTTCGACGCCGCACAGACCTTCTTGCAACCGGTCATGGCCACGCGCTCTCTCGCCCTCTCTGTGGAAATGCGCGACATCGACCCTGATCTCTCGCCAAAAACCGGCACCATCCGCGATCACATGGCAGGCTGACACACGCGCGCGCCGGACCGCACCCGAAGACGGCCCGACGCCGTCATGGCCTCCCGTTCACTCAATGACACAGAAGGCCGGCGCGGGCCGGCCCCAGCCCAAAGGCCGGGACACGTGGGACGCTCCGGATCACCGGCCGATGTCACCCGGGGCGATAAACCCGGCTCGCCTCCGGATCTTCGCTGGAATACTCCAGCCCGGCCAGCGCGTCCCAAACGGCCTGCGGGATCTCCGCCGCCGCCCAGTCCAGCGTCTGCTGCACCCGCTCCGGTTTCGATACGCCAATGATCGTCGAGGACACCCGCGCATCGCGCATGGAAAACTGCAGCGCCACGGGGCCGGGCGCCACGCCATGCTCGGCACAGATCGCCTCGACCGCCTTGACCGGCGCAAGGGTCTCCTCCGTGCCTTCCATATAGGTCACGCGCGGCATCGCCGCGCTGCCCTTGGCAAAGACGCCGCCCGCATAGGGTGCCGCGTTGAACACCGCCATGCCCTGCCCCACCGCGTAATCGAACATATCAGAGGCCGCGCGGTTGATCAGCGTATAGCGGTTGTGGCTGATCAGCGTGTCGAACGGATAGGCCTTCAGGATCGGCTCCATCACGTCGACCCGGCCCATGGCAAGCCCAACGGCCTGACACAGCCCCTCTTCGCGCATCCTGAACAGCTCATCGAGTGCGCCGCCGTCGGCTGTGATCTCACTCAGATCGCGGGCATGCTCCGGATCATGCAGATGCAGCACCGGAATGCTGTCCAGCCCGAGCCGCGTCAGGCTCTCCTCCAGCGATTGCCGCGCCCGCGCCGCGTCGAACCGCCCGGTCTCCATGTCCCGGTCGAGCTTTGTCGACAGCACGAATCCCTCCGGCAGTCCGCCGCGCTCGCGGATCACCGCACCGATCCGCTCCTCGGACCGGCCCATGCCGTAAATGTTGGACGAATCGAGAAAATTCGCCGGCCCGTCGAAAATCGCCCGCACCGTTGCATAGGCCCGTTCCTCATCCACCGAATAGCCGTAGGTGTCTGGCATATCGCCCAGCCCGGACGTGCCAAAGCACAGCCCCGTAACCGCAAGCCCCGTATCACCGATCTTGACCTGTTTCATCTCATGCTCCTCCAATTGCGGGAAAATTCCAGCTTGGGCCGTCAAAGCCGCGCGCCCGACCCGGGCACCGCCGTCTGCCCCGCAACTACCATGCACCGCGCGCGCCCGCCAGCCGCCCGCGCCCCTGTTCAACGAGGTCGGCAGAGCGGCGGGACGGCGGCCCTTCGCCATCGGATCAGGGAAAACAGCGCTGCGCCCCACCCATCAAGACACCTTTGGAAAAGACGTGCCGCACAGGTGGCGACGTTGGCCGTGAAACCCGCGCAGCACACCGCGGGCAGGTCTTTGCGAATCCCACGCCCGGGACAGACCGTGGCCGCAACAGGGGCCGCATTCCCGGGCCCAAGGCCCGGATCAAAGACCTTCGAAGGCCACCGGCCGCAACGGCCCAGCGAAAGAGCAACCCCGACCCACCGACCGACGCAGGCACAGCCGCTCGGCCCACGCACGCTCATGGCCCGGACATTCCTGACGGATGCCATTGCAAGGCCGCCGCCGGTGCCGCCGTCTGCCACGATCCGTACACACCGGAGCGCTGTCAACACGGCCTCCCCGAGAGGCCGTTTCGCATTATTCCAAAGGACAGACCCGCACGGCCGGTGGCGATGACATCGGCCTTACCGGCCCTGCATCACCCAAAAGCCCCTGCATCGCCCCGCGCGCAGGCCGCACATCCCCCTGTGAAAGATCTGGCAAAGTCGGGCGCATACGCGCCTCAGGCCTCAGAGCAAACCGCGATCGCGGGCGATCATCGCCGCATGGGTGCGGTTGCGCGCTTCGAGCTTCCGGCTCAGCGTCTTGACGTGCAGCTTGACGGTCACTTCCTGCAGATCCAGCGACCGGGCGATTTCCTTGTTGGCCTTGCCCTCGCAAATGCCGCGCAGAACGTCCATCTCCCGCCGGGTCAACGTGCCACTGGCCTGATCGCGCCCGCGCATGAACTCCAGCGGGGCATAGACCTCTCCGGCTGCCATGAAACGGGCCGCGGTCAGCAGGCTGCGCGCCGCCAGCGTCTTGGGGATGAACCCCTGCGCCCCGGCCTTCAGCGCCGCATCGGCCACGCTGGGAGAGGCGGTGCCGGACAGGATCGCCACCGGACGCCCCTGATTGGCCTGGCGCATCTCCGCCAATCCGTCCAGACCGTTCATCCCGGGCATGGAGTAATCCAGCAGCACGAGATCGAACGTGCCGGTTTCCTCCGCCGCGCGCACCGCTTCATCCAGCGAGGCAACGGTCATCACCTCATCGATGTCGGAGGCATCGAAATAGGCGGCGATGGTTTCACGCACCAGATCGTGGTCGTCGGCCACAAGTATTCTCATAATGGCTGCACCATTTCATGCCTCAATCTTTGGGTTTTATCCCGAAACCGTCCTCATACACCATCCCCGAACCGGATGAACAGAGAACAAAACCTATCGGAAATACCTGAACGAACCGTATAACCGACGCAACTCCGCGCCGATTTCGGCCATTTCCTTGCGCGTGGACGCACTGGCCGCTTTCGCGTAGAAACCAGGGACCAAGCGACCTTCCGGTGCCCGATCCATGGCCACACCGCCGCACAAGGACAGTCCAGCCAACAGAGACCACGCATGCGCAAACACCTGATCACGCTCCCGCACTCTGCCGCTCATCGCGGCATGGCACCCGCATCGTGAGTGCGCCGGGGCTCTTCGGCGGCGGACGGCGCCAGGTCGCGCTGCCGCCCGCCATTGCCATTTTATTGCTGATCTTCTGCCTGTCCGTGATCGCGGCGCTCGCGCTGCACGTCGGGCGCCAGCTGGAGCGCCTTGAGGTCTCCGCCTCCGAGGCTGTGCTCTGGTCGCTGACGCAGGCCGAACTGGAATCCAGCCGCCTTGAGGCCAGCGCCCTGAAGGCCCGCGACGCAGAGCAGCCAAGCCTCGCCGATCTGCGCAAACGCTTCGACGTGTTCTACAGCCGCATGGCCATCATCCAGCAGAACGAAAACTACGACGAGCTGCGCGAAACCCCCGAAAGCAGGGCGGCGCTTGAGGCCGTCGACACCTTCTTCAACACGTGGGTTCCAATCATTGACGGACCGGACGACACCCTGCGCGCGGCCCTGCCCGATCTGATCCTGGCCGCCGCCGAGATGCGGCGCAACACCCGCGTGTTGTCCCTCGACGGCATCACCCGCCATGCGGTCCGCAGCGCGGCGCACCGCAACAGCATCGCCACAACCCTGACCCGCATCGCCTGGCTGACCGCGATCCTGATTGGCGTGCTCATCGGCCTTCTGGTCATCCTCTTTCGGCTGGCCCGGCTGCGCGAAAACCAGTCGCGGCGCAATCAGGCCATGCGGCGCAGGCTCGAAACCATCATCGCCACCTCGCTTGATGCGATCATCGTCACCGACACCGACGGACGCGTGGTGGAATTCAACGGCGCCGCCGAGGACATCTTCGGCTATACCCGGCAAGAGGCGATGGGCGCTCCCTTCTCCCAACTCATCATTCCGCCTGAGGACCGCGACGCGCAGGACCAGGCCTGGAGGGGCTATCTCGCGGAACAGCCGCGCGAACGCCGGCGCGATTTCGTCGCCGGGATAGAAGCGATCCGCAAGAACGGCGAACGCTTCCCGGTCGAGACCTCCATCGCCACCGCCACCACGCCAGAGGGCGAGCGCGTCGTCGGCTTTCTGCGCGACATCTCCAACCGCAAGGCCGCCGAAACGGAACTGCGCAAGGCCCGCGACCGCGCCATCGCCGGAGAGCGCTCGAAGGCCCGGCTGCTCGCTGTCATGAGCCACGAAATGCGCACGCCCCTCAACGGCATCCTGGGAACGCTCGACCTCATGGGCACGCGCGGCCTCTCCCAAAGCCAGAGCCGCTATATCGACATTATCCGCAACTCCGCGCGCATCCTGCTCGATCAGGTGAACGACGTGCTCGATCTCTCGCGCCTCGACTCGGGTAAGATGCAGACCGACAAACGCCGCTTCGACCTCATCGCCCTGACCCGGGAAGTCATCGACAGCCAGCTTGGCGCGGCCGCTGCGGGCGGCAACACCCTGCGCCTCGCCCCGCCCGATCCGGCGCTGCACGATGTCTGGTCCGATCCCGACCGGCTGCGCCAGATCCTGCTGAACCTGCTCAGCAATGCCATAAAATTCACCCACAACGGTCATATCACCCTGGAGCTGGACTGCGCCTCCGGCCTTGATGAGGTGGAGATCCGCGTGATCGACAGCGGTATCGGCATCGCCGACGAAGACCTCGACCGCATCTTCGGGGATTTTGTCACCTTGGACGCCTCCTACCAGCGCCGCAACAAGGGCACCGGCCTCGGGCTCGGCATCGCCCGGCGTCTCGCCCGCGCGCTCGGCGGGGAACTTGGCGCCGAAAGCGAGCCCGGCGATGGCTCCGTCTTCTGGCTGCGCCTGCCGCTCGCCCTGCCCGCCGACCTTCCCGCCGTCGAGACCGCCGCCGAACCGGTCGACAAGTACGCCGCGCCCGACGGCCCCCACCTCTCGGCGCTGATCGTCGAGGACAACGCGGTCAACCGGCTGATCCTGCGCCGGATGCTGGAACAGGACGGCCACCGCGTCACGGAGGCCACAGACGGAGCGGAGGGCATCCGGGCGGCGCAGACGGAGCGCTTCGACGTGATCTTCATGGACATTTCCATGCCCGGCATGGACGGCATAACCGCCACCCGCCGCATCCGCGCCTCCGGAGCCGCCAACCATGACACCCGCATCGTCGCGACCACCGCCCATGCCCTCCCGGAGGAACAGCAGGCCTTTGCCGAGGCCGGCATGACCGGCGTCCTGCTCAAACCGCTGACCCGGCAGGCGCTGCGCCGGGTTCTGCTGGAGGTGGGCGATGCCGACAGCATGGCGCGGGACGGCGCCCGCGATCCCTGTCGCGACGCCCGGCCACCGCTGCTCGACCCCGAGCACCTGCAAACCCTGAAAGAAACCCTGAGCCAGGACGAGCGCAGCGACCGCCTGCGCCGCTTCATCGACGAGATCGAAACCTTCCTCGGCCCCGGCAATCAGCCGCGCGACGGCGCCGCACTGGCAAGAGAGGCGCACCGGCTTGCAGGCTCCGCCGGGGTCTTCGGCGCCCCGCGCCTGACCTGCTGCCTGCAACGGATCGACGCCGCCGCAGAGACCGCAGACGAGGCAGAGCGCGACACGCTCATGGCAACCGCACGGACCTGCTGGAGCGACACGCGGCAGGCGCTTGCCGAGGCCTGCAGCATTCCCCTGCCAGCGCATCGCGCCGCCGAATGACGAAAAAGGCCGCCGGGCGCATCACGCCGGGCGGCCTTTGGTCTTGCTTCGAGGGCGCCGAACCGGCGTGCCCTCAGGCAGCTATTGCTTTTTGAGCGCCTGCCCCGCCGGAGCGGCAGGCGCTACGATCTCCCCCACCGAGAGCACCGGACTTGCGTCGATTTCCTCGGCGTCGAGCATCGCGGCGACCTTCTCCAGGATCGCGACGATCATGCCCTGTTCGTAATCGGCCAGCGCTTCGAACTGCCGGACATAACGCTGCTGAAGCGCATCAGGCGCTCCGCTCAGCCGGTCGCGTCCGGCCTGCGTGATAAAAAGGTCGGTCTGGCGTCGATCCACATCGGACCGCCTGCGCTCGACCACACCGGCCTTTTCCAGCTTCTTGATCAGCGCCGACACCGTCGCCTGCGTCACGCCCATCCGGGCGGCAATGGCGGTCGGCGTGGCATAGCCCTTCTCGGCGACGATCTGCAAAACCCGAAGCTGCACCGCGGTCAGACCGGCTTCCTGCGCAAGCTTGCGCCCATACAACTCGGTTGCGCGCATGATGCGCCTGATGGCCACGAGGCTTTCGTCAGTGCGGTCCACAATGAACTCCGGGCTTGGGAATCCCAACTTACTGCGAGAGACGCCCCGGTGACACCCGTGCGATAAACTTTTCTTGGCTTGTACATTCATAACAGCACAATACTTAGCATCACCAAGTGATAAACTCAACTCACACGAAGCAAAAAATCACTGCACAGACATCTTTTCGTTATATTTCAATGGTATGAGTGGATTAATCGAGAAAATATTACTTAGTGTGTTGAAGTATGAGGGCTAACCAATATACTTAGTGTAACGAAGCAACCTGAGAGGCCCGACGTGAAAGACCTTTCCAACACCCCGCCGAAAGGCACCCTGACCTTCCGCAAGCCCGTCCGCGAGGATGGCGCTGCAATCTGGTCGCTGATCAGCGACTGCAAGCCGCTGGATGAAAACTCCATGTATTGCAACCTGCTGCAGGCAGACCACTTCCGCGACACCTGTGTCGTGGCTGAACTGGACGGTGAGATCGTTGGTTGGGTCTCCGGATACCTGCTGCCGAATGATGCCGAAACGCTTTTTGTCTGGCAGGTCGCGGTTTCGTCCGCTGCGCGCGGGCGCGGCGTTGGCGGGCGTATGCTCTCGCATCTTTTCGACCGGGTGGAGCGCGAAGGCGTCCGCCGGATCCAGACCACCATCACCCGCGACAATGATGCATCCTGGGCGCTGTTCACCGGATTTGCCGAGCGGCAAGACGGGCTGATCGACGATCAGGCGCACTTTACCCGCGACACGCACTTCGACGGCCTGCACGCGACCGAACACATGGTCACGATCGACATGCCCGCCGCCCTGCGCCGCGTCGCCTGAACCCGCCCCTTTCCTGTTATTCGGGCTGCGCCACGCCCCGGCGCGCCCATTCCCTTTTGCCTGAAACGAGGTTTCACCATGACCAATGACATCTACACACGCCGTGAAAGCGAAGCGCGCAGCTATTGCCGCAGCTTTCCCACATCCTTCATCCGCGCCAAGGGCTCCGAGCTCTGGGACGCGGACGGCAACCGCTACATCGACTTTCTCGCCGGATGTTCCTCGCTGAACTACGGCCACAACGACGATGACATGCAGGCTGCGCTGATCGAGCACATCCAGAAAGACGGCATCACGCACGGTCTGGATATGCACACCGACGCAAAGGAAGCCTTCCTGACCGCATTCGAGGACATCATCCTCAAGCCGCGCAATATGAACCACAAGGTCATGATGACCGGCCCGACAGGCACCAATGCCGTCGAGGCCGCGATGAAACTGGCGCGCAAGATCACCGGCCGCAAGAACATCGTCAGCTTTACCAACGGCTTCCACGGCATGACGCTTGGTTCGTTGTCGCTCACCGGCAATGCCGGCAAGCGTGGCGGCGCGGGCACCGATCTCGACGGCGTGACCCACCTGCCCTTCGAAGGCTCGCTTGGCGATATCGACACGCTCGACCTCATCGAACAGATGCTGGACAACCCGTCTTCGGGCATCGACGCCCCCGCGGCCTTCATCTTCGAGCCGATCCAAGGCGAGGGCGGCCTCAACGCGGCCTCTGACAAATGGATGCAAGGCATCGAGCGGCTGGCCCGCAAGCACGGCGCCCTGCTCATCGCGGACGACATCCAGGCTGGCTGCGGCCGCGCCGGCTCCTTCTTCAGCTTCGAGAAATCCGGCATCTCGCCGGACATGATCCCGATGGCCAAGAGCTTCTCCGGCATGGGCCTGCCCTTTGCCGCGCTGCTGCTCAAGCCCGAGCTCGACGTCTGGAAACCGGCAGAGCACAACGGCACCTTCCGCGGCAACACCCACGCCTTTGTCACGGCGCGCGTCGCGCTTGAAAAGTTCTGGAAGACAGACACCTTCGAAAAAGAGCTGGCAGAGCGGGCCGAGCAGCTGACCGCCGGTCTCGATGCCATTGCCGCCAACATCCCCGGTGCCACCCTCAAGGGGCGCGGCCTGATGCAGGGCGTCGACGTGGGCAGCGGCGCGCTGGCCTCCGACATCTGCGCGCGCTGCTTCGAGAAAGGGCTCGTGATCGAAACCTCCGGTGCCCATGACGAAGTGGTCAAGGTGCTCGCGCCGCTCACCACCTCCGAAGCGCTCCTGCGCGAAGGCCTCGTGACCCTCCTCGCCGCCACCGAGGAAGCCACACAGAACATGAAGATTGCAGCGGAGTAACAGACAATGATCGTACGTGATTTCAACAAGATCGTGAAAGACGAGAAGACCCGCGTCGTGTCCGACGCCAACTGGACCTCGGTCCGGATGCTGCTGGCCGATGACGGCATGGGCTTCTCTTTCCACATCACCTTTCTCGAAGCGGGCTCGGAGCACACCTTCGAATACAAGAACCACTTCGAGAGCGTCTACTGCATGCAGGGCAAGGGCTCGATCACCGACATCGCCACCGGCGAGACGCATGAGATCAAGCCCGGCGTCATGTATGCGCTGAACGAGCACGACCGCCACATCCTGCGCGCCGAGGAAGAGCTGGTCATGGCCTGCTGCTTCAACCCGCCGGTGACCGGCAAGGAAGTGCACCGCGAGGACGGCTCCTACGCCGCGCCCGCGGACCTCGAAGACGCCTGATCCCTGCCGGGGGGCGCCGCCCGCCCCCCGTCTTTACACGAGCCCCAAGAGGACTCCTGACATGAATTTCCAGAACCACACAGTCGAGAAAATCGGCGGCACATCCATGAGCCGGGTGAGCGAGCTGCTTGAGCCGCTGTTCCGCGCCCCGACCCCCGATTACAACCGCATCTTCGTGGTCTCCGCCTTCGGCGGCATCACCGACCTGCTGCTCGAACACAAGAAATCCGGCAAGCCGGGCGTCTACGCCCATTTCGCAGATGAAACCGAGGGACACGGCTGGCACGGCGCCCTGTCGAAGGTCGAGGAAGCGATGCGCGAGGCGCAGGACGCCGTGCTCGACCACTCCGCCGACCGCACCGAAGCCCGCGATTTCCTACGCGAACGCATGGAAGGCGCGCGCTCCTGCCTCATCGACCTGCAGCGCCTGTGCTCCTACGGCCATTTCCGCCTGTCGCAGCACATGGGCCAGACCCGCGAATTGCTCTCCGGCCTCGGAGAGGCACACTCCGCCTTCGTCACCACCCTGCGCCTGCGCCGCGCCGGGGTGAACGCCCGCTTCGTCGACCTCTCCGGTTGGCGCGATGACCGCGAACTCTCGCTCGAAGAGCGCATCAAGGACGGTCTCGCCGATGTCGACCTGACAACGGAAATGCCCATCGTCACCGGCTACGCCCAGTGCCGCGAGGGGCTGATGAACGAATTCGACCGGGGCTATTCCGAGGTGACCTTCAGCCAGATCGCCGCCCTGTCGAAGGCCCGCGAGGCAATCATCCACAAGGAATTCCACCTCTCCTCCGCCGATCCCAAACTCGTCGGAGCAGAGAACGTGCGCAAGCTTGGCCACACCAACTACGACGTGGCCGATCAGCTGGCGAACATGGGTATGGAAGCCATCCACCCCACCGCCGCCAAGGCCCTGCGCCAGGCCGAGGTGCCCCTGCGGGTGACCAACGCCTTCGAGCCGGAAGATCCCGGCACGCTGATCGACGAGGCAGAGGCCGAAAAGGGCGTCGCCGAGATGGTCACCGGCCTTGAGGTCTACGCGCTGGAACTCTTTGAACAGGACATGGTCGGCGTCAAAGGCTACGACGCCAGAACGCTGGACCTGCTCAAGCGCTTCGACATCCGCATCGTGTCCAAGACCTCCAACGCCAACACGATCACCCACTACCTCGACGCGCCGCTCAGCCGTGTGCGGCAGCTGGTGGCCAAGCTGAACGAGAGCTACCCGAACGCCGAAGCGCACATCCGCAGCGCCGCCATCGTCTCGGTCATCGGGCGCGATCTGCGCGGCCTGCACGTGCTCGAACGCGGCCTCGGTGCCCTGCGCAAGGCGGGCGTGGATGTGATCAGCGCCCATCAAACCACGCGCACCGTGGACGCCCAGTTCGTCATCCCGCGCGAGGATTTCAACAAATCGGTCAAGACCCTGCACGACACCTTCATGGGCAAGGCAGAGACCGCGTTAAAGTCCGCCGCCTGACAGACCCTGGCACAAACACGAAACGCCCCGGCCTTTTTCAGGACGGGGCGTTTTGCGTACTGCCCCCCGCGCCCTCCCCGGACCGCAGATCCGGGCGGCAATGACCAGGAACGCACGGAACAGCGCGCCTTCCGCCAAAGCCTGCCAAACCATGGGTTCAGCCCGAATCCGCATGACGCAAGGGCCCATCAACCCCCGCAGCGCAGGCAAAAAAATGCCCCCGCAGCGGTCTGCGAGGGCGAAATGGATTGCGATCTCCGGGGTGCGGGACAACATCACGTGTTGCTGCGATGGCGCGAGGGGCCGTTTTCGGTGGTCTGTCGAAAACGGTGGAACAGTCCCGGCGTCTCCGCGCAGTCAGCGCAATTTTGTCGCGGTCCGCCGCGCTCAGACGGAACGCCTGCGGCGCGCCACGCCGAGACCGAACAGGGCTGTTGCGAGCAACAGCCCACCGGCGGGCAGCGGTACGGCTGATATCTCTGCGAACTGGCCGGTGATTTTACCGTTGAGCGGCGTCTCGCCGCTGAAAGAGAGCGAGAACCCGCTTGTCGTGAGGTTCGAGATCTGCGCGCCAGCGTAATCGCTGGACAGGATGTTGACCTTGAACGGGGCAGGCCCGCCGACAAAGGGCAGGTTAAACAGACTGAACGTAATCGTGTTTCGCGGTTTCGCGATGTTTCCGAAAGCCGAAATGGCCATGACAAACTGATCGCCATCCGGACCGGCGCCAAAGTCGATGGAAAAACCGCAACCGCCGAGACAGCCGTCAATCTCTGCGCCAGAGGCCCGGGTGCCATTGGGCCCTGTGTTGGGTCTCACGACACCAAAGCCGGACGAAGCATCGGAAATCGAAGGCGACAGGGTGAACTGGAAATTGCTGCCTGCTTCAAGAACGGTCGCCGCCTGTGCGGTGGGTGCCGACAGGAGTGTCAAAAGGCCAAGGCCTGCGGCGGCAATAAAACGTTTCATCTGTCTCTCCAAAAAATCACAAACCGGCATTTCACAGGCCGGGCAGTCCCCGTTAGGATTATCGCCGCTCTGCGCCGCGATCAAGCTTGTTGAGCGCTCGGTTCGATACCACGTCCATCTGGCGCAATCTGAAGGTGACATCCGGCTTCTTTGGCAGCGTCGACAGGGGTTTCAATCCGATAGGACCGCGATTGGACGGCCCGGGCCCGCCGGTCTTGCGCCGATTTCAGAGCCAATACGGCCCTGCTCGAATCGACGCTGCGAGCCGCTGCTGGATGGCCGCGATGATGCGCGGGACCAACCCCCTGACAGTCCCTCGGCGCGCCGGAAGGGAATGGCGCGGGCTTGGCGGACACCACCGGGTCCGGAGCGGGTTGGCGCGCTGTCGCAATTCCTGCAAATTCATGCTTGGTGAACGCCTGGCGAAACCCTTGTCTGGTCGATCCGGCTGTCCTGACCGAACGACAAAAGGCCGCGCACCATTCGGGCCACATCGCTCCCCCCTCGCCGGACCGGACCAAACGGCGGATGCGAACCATCTCTCGTTCCATGAGATGGCCACGGTTTTCAGATCTTCGCAATTCCCTTCCGGGCGGGGCTGCCACGCCTCCTTCCCAGGCATCGGGCAAAGCCGGTCTTTCCTGGGCGCCCTTCGCTGGGCGTCTTCCACACTCGGCGTTCACTTGGCCAATCGGAAAACGCCTCCGGCACGCTGGCCGATCGCGGGGGGCCGATCGCCGCGACACGACCGCCCGTTTACCACATTAATGGTCTCTGAACGCCGGAAAACCCGCGATCCCGGCAGGCAGACTGCGTTCTGTACCAAACTCGGCCAGAATCGTACCAAACGCGGGTTAACGCGTCACGGCAATTGGTTAACCACCGTTAACCCCTTGGGCCTCGGCCCATGGCCCGCCACAACATCTGGTCCAGCCGGACAGCGCGCGCTGCGGTAATCCCCGCGTGCGCCGCCCGAACGCAAATTTAACCGCGCAAAAGGTTAACCTGCCACCGGCTCCTTCAAAGCCAGCCCGCCGACCTTCACCAGCAGATCGACAACCTCCTGAATTCCCTTGCCATTCTTCACCTGAGCAAAGAGCCACGGCCGCCCCGCCCGCATCCGGTCGGCATCACGCTCCATGACCTCCAGCGAGGCCCCCACATAGGGCGCCAAATCGGTCTTGTTGATCACCAGAATATCCGATTTCGTAATCGCCGGTCCCCCCTTCCGCGGGATCTCCTCACCCGCCGCAGTGTCGATCACATAGACCGTCACATCCGCGAGTTCCGGGCTGAACGTCGCCGAAAGATTGTCGCCGCCGCTTTCGATCAGGATCAGATCGAGATCGTCAAACCGTTGATTCAACTCGGCAATTGCGGCGAGGTTGATGGAAGCGTCTTCGCGGATCGCGGTATGCGGACAGCCGCCCGTCTCTACCCCCTTGATCCGCTCCAGCGGCAGGACCTGCCGCCGCATCAGCTCCTCGGCATCCTCGCGCGTGTAGATGTCGTTGGTCACGACCGCCATGGAACAGCGATCGCGCAACGCCGAACACAGCGCCGCCGTCAGGCTCGTCTTCCCCGCCCCGACCGGCCCACCAATCCCGACCCGCAAAGGCCCGTTCACCGATGCCATGGCATCCTCCTGTTCAAGAGCGGAAAACCCGCGAATACAGTGTCTCATGCTGCTGGCTTTGAATGTCCAGCATCGGGGCAAAGCCGCCGATTTCGTCCAAGTCTGCGGAAAAAGCCTTTTCCGCCAATGCCATGCAAAGCGGCACAAGCCCGCGCGTGATCCGCTGCCCGTCGGTTTGCCCAAGCGGCACCAACCGCACCGCAGCGCCCGTCAGGTTCGCCGCAAAGGCCTGAAGATAGAGCTTCACGCCCTCCTGCACCGGCAGGTCCAAGGCCCTGAACGTTGCGCCAACAGCCACCGGATATGGCGCGTCCGGCACCGGCACGCCCCAGACATCGCGCACCGTCCGCGCAAAGGCCGCCCCCTGCTCCACCGTCTCTGCCCGCCGCTCCGACGAAGGCGACAACGCCGTCGCAAGCGCGCTCAGATCAGCGACGTCATCGCCCAGCGCGGCCCGTGCGCACAGAACCGCATCGGACCACCCGGCGCCATGCTCCAGCGCCACCCGCAGCCAATCCCCGGCAGAGGTGGCATCGTGGACAAGCCCTTGGGAAATCGCGGTTTCCAACCCGTGCGACCAGGCAAACGCCCCCACCGGAAAGGATGGCGAAAACAGCTGGTGCAGCACCAGCAGCGGGTCTTCGATCGCCTCAGTGGTCATGGCTGTGCGAATGCGCGTGCCCGTCCGGACCATGCACATGGGAATGGTCATGCCCATGCGTGCGGCCATGGCCATAAGCGCCGCCCTCGGGCGTAAACGGCTCTTCGACTTCCTCGACCCGCGCACCGAGCCGCACGAGCATGTCCGCGATCACATGATCAGGCTGGATCAACAGGCGCAGCGGTTCGATCTGACACGGCGTGTGGCGGTTGCCGATATGCCAGGCGAGCCGGGTCATGTCTTCGCCCGTGATGCTCAGCAAAGGCTCCGCCGCCGCCTCCACCGCGATCTCATCGCCTTGCGTGGTGATCAGCACGCCGCCATGATCAAGCGAGGTCGTCTGCGCCAGATCGACCAACAACGTCCCACCAGAGGCCAGCACGAGCACCTTGCGGCGCAAAAAACGGTCCTCGTAGGACAGGATCAGCCGGTCGGACGCGCCCTTGTGGCCATGCGGGTGATAATCGTGTGCTGTCAGCATCTTGGCTCCTTCCGGGCGCGGGGTGCGCCAATCAATTCACCACTTCGAGCGTGGTATAGTCATAGGTGTCCGACCCGTCCGGGTAGAACGATTGCGCAAGGTAGGCCACGCCCAGCTCCGGAAGATAGTTCAGGATATCGTAGGTTTGCTGATCTTCCGTGTCAAAATACATACGGATCGGCAGCATCCGGTAGCTGCAGTCACCAAAGGTGATGGTCGTTTCCGCATCGGCGACGAAAACATCCGTTGCACGCGACAGCTCGCCCCCTTCATTGACCGTCACCGGCAAGGTCAGCATGTCCCCGGTCGTCGGGACCGGCATGTCTTGCGGGCTGTGTTCGTAGATGTAGGTGTCGCGTGCGCTGGCTTCGAGCGCGGTGCCGTCATAGGGCATATACTCGATCATGTAGATCCCCTGCGCCAGCAGAACGCGCGAGTCCAGCGTGCCCGCCTCGTAGTAGAAGGACGCAACGACGCCCGGCGTAAACGCCTCCAGCACCTCCACATTTCCGTCACTGGTCGAAAAGCGGAGCCCCGCTTCGAGATCCCCCGCCACCGGACAGTCGGCCAACGCGGCAGGAGCCCAGAGGGCGGCGATCAGGACAGTCATACGCATGGGTGTCTCCTTCGTCAGATCCCCGCACAAAGCCTTATCCCTCCGCGGAGGTCAACGGCGGTATTCCGGCCTCAAAACAGGAAATACCGTTGCGCCATGGGTAGCACTTCGGCCGGTTCACAGGTCAGCAGCTCGCCGTCGGCGCGCACTTCGTAGGTCTCCGGATTCACTTCCACATGCGGTGTGGCATTGTTCAGCTTCAGATCCTTCTTGCCGATGTGGCGCGTGTTGCGGACCGCGACGGTCTGCTTGGCAAGTCCGAGCCGGTTGCCGATGCCTTCGGACTGTGCCGCCTCCGAGACGAAAGTCACGGCGGAATGCTCCACGCTGCGCCCGTAGGCCCCGAACATCGCACGGGAATACACCGGCTGTGGCGTCGGGATCGAGGCATTGGGATCGCCCATCTGCGCGCAGACAATCGTGCCGGACATCAGCACCATTTCGGGCTTCACCCCGAACATGGCCGGGTTCCAGAGCACCAGATCGGCGCGCTTGCCCTCTTCGATGCTGCCGATCTCGTGGCTGATGCCGTGGGCAATGGCCGGGTTGATGGTGTATTTCGCGATGTAACGACGCACGCGCATGTTGTCGTTGTCACCGGTTTCTTCCGGCAGGCTGCCGCGCTGTTTCTTCATCTTGTCAGCGGTTTGCCAGGTGCGAATGATCACCTCGCCGACGCGGCCCATGGCCTGACTGTCCGACGCGATGATCGAAAACGCGCCCATGTCGTGCAGGATATCCTCTGCCGCGATGGTCTCGCGCCGGATGCGGCTTTCGGCAAAGGCCACGTCCTCGGGGATGGATTTATCAAGGTGGTGACAGACCATGAGCATGTCGAGGTGTTCTTCGAGCGTATTGACCGTATAGGGCCGCGTCGGGTTCGTGGACGAGGGCAGAACGTGCTGCTCGCCGCAGATCTTGATGATATCCGGCGCATGGCCGCCCCCCGCCCCTTCGGTGTGGAAAGCGTGGATGGTGCGACCCTTCATGGCCTTCACTGTGTTCTCGACAAAGCCGGATTCATTCAGAGTGTCGGTGTGGATCATCACCTGCACGTCCCAGGCATCGGCCACCGACAGGCAGCAGTCGATGGTGCCGGGGGTCGTGCCCCAATCCTCGTGCAGCTTGAGCGCGCAGGCGCCACCCCGGATCTGCTCCTCCAAGGCCGCCGGCAGCGAGGCATTTCCCTTGCCAGCAAAGGCAAGGTTCATCGGAAAGGCATCCGCCGCCTGCAACATCCGCCCAAGGTGCCAAGGCCCGGGCGTGCAGGTCGTGGCCAAGGTGCCATGCGCGGGGCCGGTGCCACCGCCGAGCATCGTGGTCAAACCGGAATGCAGGGCATCATCGATCTGCTGAGGACAGATAAAGTGAATGTGGCTGTCAAATCCGCCAGCGGTCAGGATGCGCCCCTCACCGGCTATCACCTCTGTCCCCGGCCCGACGATGATGTTCACGCCGGGTTGGGTGTCGGGGTTGCCCGCCTTGCCGATCTTGTGAATGCGCCCGTCCCGAAGGCCCACATCGGCCTTGTAGACACCAGTCCAGTCCACGATCAGCGCATTGGTGATGACCGTATCGACGGCACCATCCGCCCGCGTTGCCTGAGATTGCCCCATGCCGTCACGGATCACCTTGCCGCCGCCGAATTTGACCTCTTCGCCATAGATCGCGGCATTGGCGCCGGTGCCACCGGACTGCGCACGGCCCACGGCCTCTGCCGTCAGGTCGCGCTCGACCTCGATGATCAGGTCGGTATCGGCAAGCCGAAGCTTGTCGCCAGTGGTGGGGCCGAACATGGCGGCATAGTCGGAACGGGAAATCGTGGCGGGCATGGACAGTCCTTGATGTTCGAAGTTTAGTTTGGGGAGCCGCGCTGCGAGAGGCGGCGGGAATTGGCCTGCGTGGTACGGCGGAGCGGTTCAACAGCCGCCGACAACGCGGCGCCGGGTGCCTTGCCGCGCCACGTGGCGGAAAAGGCCGCGCGCCCGGCCTCGGCAAAGGCGTCCTGCTTTTCCGTGATCATGCGCAGCGATTCGGATTCGGGCACATGCCAGAGACCCATCATCCCAAGCGTGCGCATCCAGATCACCCCACCCGCCTCCACCGCCATCAGCGACAGCTGATGGCTGAGCCGCAGCAGCTCAAAGGGATCGGGCGCGTCGGACTGTGTCATTCAAACCTCTGTTTCACAAAGAAAATACCGCCCGAACCAAAGACATCCGGCACGGGTTGTCACAGATCACCCATCACGGCCTGATTGAAGCCATAGATCTTTCGCGCCCCGGCAACGGGGATGAGATTCACTTCCCGCCGTTGCCCCGGCTCGAAACGAACAGCGGTGCCCGCCGCGATGTCCAGCCGCATGCCGCGCGCCGCGTCGCGGTCAAAATCCAGCGCAGCATTGGCTTCGGCGAAATGGTAATGACTGCCGACCTGAACAGGGCGATCGCCCGTGTTGGCCACCATGACCGTGATCGCAGTGCGATCCCCATTCAGCATCAGATCGCCAGCCGCCGGAAAGAGCTCGCCCGGGATCACCGGTTCGCCCTCGCCCGTGCCACGGCCACACCGCCCGCAACCGCCAGTACGGCAAGCGCTCCGGCAACCACCATCCAGCTCGCGCCATCATGCGGATGCACATGCGCACCGGGATGCGCCAAGGCCGGACCTGCCGCGAGCATCGTTGCCGCCATCATCCCATGTTTGATCATTTCCCTGTCCTTCCAGCTTTTTCTTGGTCCAAAATCGAAACGTTCAGCGGATCGGCTGATGTACCGTCACCAGTTTGGTGCCGTCCGGGAACGTGGCCTCCACCTGCACTTCGTGAATCATCTCCGGCACGCCTTCCATGCATTGATCGCGGGTGATCACCTGCGCGCCAGCCTGCATCATGTCCGAAACGGAGCGCCCGTCCCGCGCCCCTTCGACCACCGCGTCGGTGATCAGTGCAATGGCCTCGGGATGGTTCAGCTTGACACCCCGCGCCAGCCGTTTGCGAGCCACTTCCGCCGCCATGGCGATGAGCAGTTTGTCTTTTTCTCTTGGGGTCAGATTCATGTCGTTTCAGTCTCTTACAGCATCCAGGGCCGAGGCAATGCGGTCCCGGCAAGGTCGGTGAGGAGCGGCACAAGACTGCGCCGCAGTTCGAATCCATCAGGCGCCAGCAGGCGCATAAATACAAGGTCGTCATGCAGCGCAGAAGCGCCGGCCGTCTCCGGCAAACCGGCGCGCAAGGCGTCGAGCCGCGAGGCGACGCCGGGCGCCGCACACAGCACGGAGGCCACGGCGATCATGCCGGAGGCCGTGCCCCTGCAGTCGAGGATCCGGGCCGCATCCCCGTTCAGCCGGAGACGGTCGGCAAACACGTGAGCGTCCCCAATGCGCAGGTCGATCCGGTCGCGCAGATGCAGGCTGCGGACCCGCTCGCCCATGGCTTCACGACCAAAGATCAGCACTTCAGAAGCCAGCAAGCGCGCACCCCGCGCAAGGTCGATGGACAGGCTGCGGTCGAGCGCCGCGCCGTCGAACAGGATGGTTTCCTGCGGCAGCCAGATCAATTGCGCATCGGCCGCTGCGGTCAGCCGCGTCACAACCCGCCCCGGCGCACCGGGCGCCGCCCGGTAAATCCGCTCGGCGGCCTGCGTCGTCATGCGCAGCGCACCGCCCGGCAGCACGTCGGCTCCAAGCGATAAATCATCTCCCCCGGTCACACCACCGGACGAATTGAGATAGACCGCGTCCAGCATGGTTCCCCGCCCCTGCGGAAACAGCAGCTTGCTGCTGCCGGACATGGACAAATCGCCAATCACCGACCGCCCGTCCCGTGGCCTGACCGACAAGAATGCCGCCCCCCGCGCCCGCTGGGGCGCAATCGTGGCAGGCTTCGCCGGGGATGTCAGATCGTAGGGAATGGCAGGCTCCATGGGCGGCTTGTCCGGAGCCTCCGACGCGCCCTTCAAAGCCTCAAGCCATCGCGGCAGGCTATCGGCCATTTCCCGATGAAAAATGCGGCATCACTGTTTCGACCGCACAAAAGATGGGCGATTTGCGCAAAAATTGAGCGAAACAGAGTCACCCTTACCCTTTCGGCCGCGCTTGCACCGTGTAGCCGCATCGATCCGGTTTGAGATCAATCAGCGGCGTGCCATCAAGGCAGTCCAGACCACGCACGATCAGCGCGGCGCCCTCGCGGCGCAGTAGACGCACACGCGACGTTCCGATGGGATTCGGGCGCAGCGGCGAGCGCAGGGAGAATGTGCCGCGCAGGGCACCATCGCCGCGCGGGCTCTGGCTCAGCAGGTCGCGCCGCGCGAGATGCAGCCAGTACAGCACCTCGACAGAGTCGAATCGTTCAAGCCCCTCCAGCGCCGGTTCCAGCTCGGACAGAACCACGATCCGGCAGTCCGGGCCGTCCGTGGCATCGCCTTGCCGGGGGCATTGCCCACGCGCCTTGAACGGCGTGTGGATGGTGCCGATAAAGCTGAGCCCGACATCGTGGTGCAGCGCGGTGTCAAGCACCGTTTCTCCCCGGCGCAAACTGTCGCGCGGATGCGGCGCAGGATCGGGCGTCACAGGATCACCTGATGTTCACGCTGGCCGCGCGCCAGCGTGTCGATGGCAAAGGTCCGGCCCGCTGCGGCCTCGCCCGCCGGTGCGCCGCCCGCTGCGGAGGTGACGAACAACCGGTTCAGCCCCGGCCCGCCAAAGGCCGGGCAGGTCGTCAAGCTGGCAGGCAGCCGAAACGCGTGCTCAAAACGCCCGTCCGGCCCGTAGCAAGCCACCCGCCCCGCGCCCCATTGCGCGTTCCAGAAGTTTCCATCGGCGTCGATCACCGCGCCGTCGGGGTTGAAACCTTCGGATCGCAAGTCCAGCCAAAGCTCCGGCGTGCCCTGCGGCCAGCCCTCAGCGTCCAGCGCCACCCGCCAGACCTTGCCCACGCCGGTATCGGCAAAATGCGCATGTCGCCCATCCGGCGTGAAGCAGATGGCGTTGGGGATGGAGATGTCGGGAAAGAGCCGCCGCACCGTGCCCCGGTAATAGCGGTAGATCGCCCCCTGTCCGTCCGCGCCCTGGCTCTCCATGGTGCCGATCCAGAAGCCCCCCTGCGGATCCGCGCGCCCGTCATTGGAGCGTGTCGCGTCGTTGTCGGCCTCAAGCTCGGCCAGATGCGCATGGCTGCCGTCCGTCAGGTCAAACCGGATCAGATCGCGCGACGTCGCGATCAGAAGCGTATCACGGTCAACCCATCCCGCCGCCGATACGGGGCGATCGAACTGCCAGTGCCGCTCGACCTCGCCATCGTACTCATAAAGCCTGTGACCCTTGATATCGAACCAGAAAAACGTCTCGCGCTCCGGGTGCCACAGCGGCCCCTCGCCCAGTTCGCATGTCGTTTGCGAAATCACGTCCGCGCCCATTGGCATTCTCCCCTGACCATACGCCCCTACCTGTCCACATCGCCCCGCGCGGGGCAAGCCCCGGTTGCTGCCACGTGTTGCCACCGATTTGGGGCTGGAAAAGCCCAGCGATATGCGCAAGGCTCCGCAGCAGAACACAGGCTTTCAGGAGCGCCCCACCCGATGAACTGCGTCTTCGTCCAGATCCGCTGCAAACCCGGCACAGCCTACCGCGTGGCAGGCGATATCGTCCTGCGCGAGATCCACTCGGAACTCTACTCGACGAGCGGCGAATTCGACCTGCTTGTCAAACTCTACATCCCCGAGGGAGAAGATGTGGGCAAATACATCAACGACACGCTTCTGGACATCGACGGGATCGAGCGCACGCTGACGACGCTCACCTTCCGCGCGTTCTGACGATCAATAAACAAGAAACAACAGGGACAAGAACACCATGACATTCAAAGGATTGATGCTCGGGACTGCATTGGCTGCCGCCGCGACGCTGGCGCAGGCCGATGTGAAGGTCGGAATGATCACCACGCTGTCGGGCGGCGGTGCGTCACTCGGAATCGACACACGGGACGGCTTCATGCTGGCGCTGGACCGCGCCGGGCGCGACGACGTCGAGGTGGTGATCGAAGACGATCAGCGCAAGCCCGACGTGGCCGTGCAACTGGCCGACAAGATGATCCAATCCGAGAAGGTCGACGTGCTGACCGGCATCGTCTGGTCCAACCTTGCCATGGCGGTGGTGCCCGCCGCCACCGGCCAGGGGCTGTTCTACCTGTCGACCAATGCCGCCCCGGCGCAGCTTGCCGGTCGTGGCTGCAACCCCAATTACTTCGCGGTGTCCTACCAGAACGACAACCTGCACGAAGGCGCCGGGGCCTACGCCACGCAGACGGGGTTCGAGAACACCTTCATCCTCGCGCCGAACTACCCGGCGGGCAAAGACAGCCTGACCGGCTTCAAGCGCTTCTACGAAGGCGATCTGGCGGGAGAGGTCTACACCCAACTGGGCCAGACCGATTACGCCGCCGAAATCGCCCAGATCCGCGCCTCTGGCGCGGACAGCGTGTTCTTCTTCCTGCCGGGGGGCATGGGGATCTCCTTCCTGAAGCAATACGCCGCGTCCGGCGTGGACCTGCCGCTTGTCGGACCGGCCTTCTCGTTCGATCAGGGCATCCTGCAGGCCGTGGGCGAGGCCGCCCTCGGGGTCAAGAATTCCTCCACTTGGTCGAAGGATCTGGACAATGCGGCCAACGCCGCCTTTGTCAGCGCCTTTGAGGAAAAGTACGACCGCCTGCCGTCGATCTACGCGGCGCAGGGCTATGACACGGCGAACCTGCTGCTCTCCGCCATCGACAAGGCGGACGTGAACGATGACGCGGCCTTCGGCGCGGCGCTTAAGGCCGCGGATTTCGACTCCGTCCGGGGCACGTTCTCTTTCGCGGCGAACAACCATCCGATCCAGAACGTCTATGTGCGCGAGGTCATCAAGGAGGGCGACATCTTCACCAACAAGATTGTCGCAACGGCGATGGAAGACCGTGCAAACGCCTACGTCGACGACTGCAAGATGTGAGCGACGGGGGTGCGGGGCACAGCCCCGCCCTACGGCTGCCCGCGCCATTCGTCCCTGTTCGCCACAGAGACGTTGGCCGGAGTGACCGTAGGCTGGGGCTGTGCCCCGGCGCCCTCCTTTGACAAATGACCGCGACACTCCTTCTTGAACAGGTCCTGAACGGGCTGCAATCGGGCATCATGCTGTTTCTGATGGCGGCTGGCCTGACGCTGATCTTCGGCGTCATGGGGCTGATCAATCTCGCCCATGGATCGCTCTACATGATCGGCGCCTTCTGCGCTGCAGCGGCGGCGGGGCTGACCGGGAGCTTTGTTCTTGGGCTCGTGGCTGCGCTGGCGGGGGCTGCGGCGGCGGGTGCGCTGATCGAACTGCTGGTGATCCGGCGGCTCTATGCCCGTGACCACCTCGACCAGGTGCTCGCCACCTTTGCGCTGATCCTGATCTTCTCCGAAGGCACGCGTTGGCTCTTTGGCTCTTTTCCGCTGTACCTCGACGTGCCCGCCGCGCTGGCCGGGCCCGTCACCCTTCCCTTCGGCATTGCCTATCCCGCCTATCGCCTGGCGCTCATTGGTGCCGGGCTGATCGTTGCGCTCGGGCTGTTTTGGCTCATCGGGCGCACGCGTCTCGGCATCCGCATCCGCGCAGGAGAAAACGACCGCGAGATGATCGCGGCGCTCGGCGTGGACATCGACCGGCTCTATACGCTGATCTTTGCGCTTGGCGCAGCGCTGGCGGGGCTCGCCGGAGCGATGGTCGGGGCGATTCAATCGGTACAAGTGGGCATGGGCGAGCCGGTGTTGATCTTGGCCTTCGTGGTGATCGTGATCGGCGGCATCGGCTCGATCAAGGGCGCGCTGATCGGGGCGCTGCTGGTCGGGCTGACGGACACCCTCGGCGGGGTCTTTCTGCCGGAGCTGTTCAAGCTGGTCATGGCCCCCGCGGCCGCCACCCAGACCGGGGCCTCCCTGTCCTCCATGGCGATCTATATCCTGATGGCGGCAGTTCTGATCTGGAAGCCCACTGGCCTTTACGGAGCGCAGGCATGACCGGGTTCAGGCAATGGGGGCCAGCCCCCAAACCCCCGAGGTATTTGGGGACCAAAGACGGGCAGATCCGACCATGACCGCAGAGAGATCGCTCAACACACTCGTTCTGGCCGGGCTTTTGCTGCTGCCACTCTGGGCGGTTCATGCCGATGAGCCTTTTACCATCACGCTGGCCACCCGTGCGGTGATCCTCGCGCTGGCCGCCGTGGGGTTGAACCTTGCCCTCGGGATTGGCGGGCTGGTCAGCCTCGGACACGCGGTGTTCTTCGGCATCGGTGGCTATGCCATGGGGGTTCTCGCCTCCCATGCGCAGGATTATTCGCCGATCCTGACCTGGCCATTCGTGCTCGAAGGCACCAAGTCCATGCCGGTGATCTGGCTTGTGGCCGTGCTGGCCTCTGCGCTCGCGGCGCTGATCATCGGGGCGTTGTCGCTGCGCACCTCGGGTGTTTATTTCATCATGATCACGCTGGCCTTCGGACAGATGCTCTTTTTCTTCACCATAAGCTGGGCGGCCTACGGCGGCGAGGACGGGCTGTCGATCTACGTGCGCAACGGGTTTCCCGGCCTAAACACGCTGGTGCCGATCCAGTTTTACGGTCTGTGCCTTGCCCTGCTCTGCCTCGCGCTCTTGCTGAGTGCCGCTTTGGCCCGCGCGCCCTTTGGTCTGGCACTCAATGCGGCACGGCAGGCACCGGAGCGGGTGCGGGCGGTGGGGCTCGATCCGTTCCGCCTGCGGCTTGTTGCGTTCGTCTTGTCCGGGGCGATCACCGGACTGGCGGGTGCGCTGTTCGCGGATCTCAGCCGCTTTGTCAGCCCTACCATGTTCAGCTGGCAACTCTCGGGCGAGCTCATGGTCTTCGTGATCCTGGGCGGCACGGCGCGGCTGTTCGGCCCGGTTGTCGGGGCGGCGCTCTTTGTCCTTCTGGAGCACTGGCTCGGCGGGCTGTCGGACTATTGGCATGTGTTCCTCGGGCTGCTTTTGCTGATCATCGTGCTCTTCGCCAAGGGCGGCATCATCGGTCTGATCGCAGGACGGGGTCGCGCGCATGACTGAACCGGTGCTCGAAACCCGCGCGCTCAGCAAATCCTTCGGCGCGCTGACGGCCTCCGACTCCGTTTCACTCGGCCTGCGTCCCGGTGAAATCCATGCCATCATCGGGCCGAATGGCGCGGGAAAAAGCACCCTGATCGCGCAGATCTGTGGCGCGCTCAGACCCGACAGCGGGCAGGTGTTCCTGGACGGTGAAGACGTCACGGCGCTGCCGCCGCAGATCCGCGCACGGCGGGGACTGGCCCGCAGTTTTCAAATCAGCCAGCTCGCCATGGAAGACACGGTGTTGCAGAACGCTGTGCTGGGTGCTTTGGGCGCTGACGGCTCGCCTTGGCGGTTCTTCCGCCCGGCTCTCAGGGACCGCGCCCTGCGCGGATCGGCGGAGGCGGCGCTGGACCGTGTCGGCCTGCTCGACCATGCCGCGACCGTCGCCGCCGAGCTCTCGCACGGGGAACGCCGGCTTCTTGAGGTCGCCGTGGCGCTGACGTTGAAGCCGAAGGTCTTTGTGATGGACGAGCCGATGGCAGGGCTTGGCACGGAGGGCAGCGCACAGCTGACCCGGCTGCTGGACGCGTTGCGCCTGGAGGCCCCCATCCTGTTGGTCGAGCATGACATGGACGCTGTCTTTGCGCTCGCGGACCGGATCAGCGTGCTGGTCTATGGCCGGATCATCGCAACCGGCACGGTGGACGAGATACGCGCCAACCCGGCGGTCCGCGAGGCCTATCTCGGGGAAGAGACATGACGCTGCTGTCGGTCCAGTCGCTCACCGCTACCTATGGCGCGTCGCAGGCGCTCTTCGGCGTTGACCTCGACATTGCGGAGGGTGAGGTCGTCGCCCTGATGGGCCGCAACGGCATGGGCAAATCGACCACGGTGAAATGCATCTGCCGGATGATGGCCGCGCAGGGCCGCCTGATCTTTGCCGGCCGGGATCTGCACGGGCTGAAATCACACCAGGCCGCGCAGCTCGGGATCGGCCTGGTGCCGGAAGGGCGGCGGTGCTTTGCGGATTTGACGGTGCTGGAAAACCTCATCGCCACAGCGCGGCCAGGACATTGGAATGAGGCGCGTGTCGGGGCGCTGTTTCCCCGGCTGACGGAGCGACGGGATCAGGTGGCGCGCAGCCTGTCCGGCGGGGAGCAGCAAATGCTTGCCATAGGACGGGCCTTGATGACCAACCCGCGCCTTCTGGTGCTGGACGAGGCGACGGAGGGGCTCGCGCCGATCGTGCGGCAGGAGATCTGGGCGGCATTGACGCGGTTGAAACAGCAGACCGGCATGGCGATGCTGATCATCGACAAGTCGCTGCGCGAGCTTGGGACGGTGGCGGACCGGGCAGTGATCGTAGAGCGCGGGCGGTCTGTCTGGGACGGCACGCCCGAGCAGATCACGGAAGAAATCGCTGAGCGATATCTGGGGGTCTGAGCGGCTTGAACCGGGCTGCGTTGCAGACGGTCCGCCTCCGTTGTCCGGCAAAAACACGTCGCCTCCGTGCTTCACGGCTAAAGACCGACCAGCGAACCGCGATCTGAATCGCAAAGCAAAGAGGCCTTACTCCAAAGCCGTCGGTGCAAGCCAGTCGCTCTTGTCGCCGAATGAACGACCGACGCCCGCTCGATGCGCGCGCGTACCGACAAAGCGCGCCTTTACCGAGTCGAGCAAATCGCGGTGCAGGACGTCGGTGTGCACATCAGTGATGCCATTCACGGTTTTCCCGCCAACGCGCAGGTTTGGCTTGAGATATTGCACGATGCTCTCATCCGTCACGAACCATCGCGCGCGCCGGTGGCCCATGGCCCGTTCCGGGCGAAAGATTCCTCGAAAGACCGCACGGAACTCATCATCATGATCCGCCCCCTCCGCCCGCCACAACGCCGCGCAGGCCGGGGATGTGACGGCCTATTGGCGGAATAAGCTGGGTGGGGCGAATTCCATTCTGAGCACAGGGCTGGGGGCGCCGCGGCATACGGTTTCGGATGTGGTGCGGTAGCGAATGCTACAGTTTGGATAGCTATCAACTCTTGAAGAACACTTCATCGCCGCAAAGGCTAAGTACGGGTTACGAAAGACACTACTGCGTTAATCCAATCTTGGCGTTTGGTGAGCTCTGTCTTCAGTTCTTCAAGGGAGATGATCGGGGGCGTCCCAATTTGAAGAAAAGCGCTTTCTAACAAAATATGTCCCTGTTCGATGTTCGAACAGTCGAGCAAGCGCAAATTGCTGTTCAACACGAGCCCACCTGCCGATCCGACATGTACGCCAACCTGCAACTGTCGAGACCGAAATGAGAAGAGACCATTCCACCATACCGAGCGACGTTGCGTTTCAATCTCATAACCAACGAAACTCGAAGAAGAAAATTGTAGGAAATGCAGGGCAGACAGAATGTCTTTGCGTTTTCCTGAGAATTTCCTATTGGAAAAATTCTCCTCTTTGTTCTTTTGCGCCAACAGCTCGTGGACAACTTCCCATTCACCCGGATGTTCCCGGACATCATCAGGAGCAGTCGAAATCAATGCTCTATTCAGATAGTCAGACGCAATTTTAGATACATGATGGCGCGGTAAATCGTTTGAATGCTCATATTTGGCAGCCCTTTCGGCGATATTGCCCAAAGGAGCACCTCGAAACTCTCCCTCTCTAAAGGCAATATCACGGAGCATTTTTTCGATGCAGGTTTGAAGTTCTGGAGTTATCCACATTTAGTCTACTTCCGTTTCCGGAACTTCAGGTTCATCCGGAGTGGTTGGCTGAGGCGGCGGTAAGAACACCGCGATTCCTCTCCTAATTAAGTCATGAATAGCTTCGACATTGTGCCGCCCCCCCCCCGCGTAATCAAGCGAATAAAGCATGACTCCTGGAAACTTTCCTGGGTAGAGATTGACGTCATATATCGGCCCCTCAGATCCATTGATCTGAACAGCCGTACGCAAACCTGTTTCTGGAACGAGCTTTCCAGTGTCGTATGGTACCATTTCTATACCACGAATTGCGGCGGTTAACTTCCAACGATTCTGTTGTCTTATATCCCCATCATACAAATGAGGCTTCGTCATCCGAGTTGCAGGCTTATAATCGAAGTACTCGATCTTTTTGGGGCCGACTATTCTTTGGGCATCGGGTGCTCCATTGAATGTTTCGACCGCTGCGATCCTTTCGTCAACCATACTTCCATAGCGAGCGCCCCGTCCCATTGCAATACTCGGTTCAGCTTGGAAGTCAAAGCCTTGCGTAACACCTTGAATGTTCAATTGATTGTGTGTTCTGATAGCATTTACCAGGTTGTAGGGGGAGTTTCCGAAGAGGGCCCATACATATGCGTTCCCCTCCGGGTCCCTCAAATTCACCGGATCGTTGAAGGAATACGAACACCTGGTCGTCCCGAGCCCCTGCTTGGTCACCTCGAACCAGTCCGGTTGGATGAACATGGCCAGTTCCGGGTCGTAGTAGCGGGCGTTGAGGTATTGCAGGCCCGCGCCCGCGTCATTGCGCTCGCCGATCCAGCCTTTGGTCTCAACAGGCGGGGCGGCCAATTCGATCACTGGCCTTTTCTTGCCAAACGGGCGGTAGGTGGCCCCTTCAATGCGGTCGCCGCTAGCGTCAAAGATCGCCAACTCGCGCGTCCGGTTGGTCGCGGAGCATGGCGGTAGGCCGTCCGCTTTCTGCATACCAAAAACGCTATCCAATTCCACCAAATCCAGATTTGATTGATATGCGCCTGCCCTGCTAACCCTTCGTCAATCAATTCAATGGGGGGAGCCATGGCGTTCAAACCGGCAGACTGGCCGCGCAAACTGCGCAGTCAGGAATGGTACGGCGGCACCAGCCGCGATGTGATTTACCACCGGGGGTGGCTGAAGAATCAGGGCTACCCCGATGACCTGTTCGATGGCCGCCCGGTCATCGGCGTGCTCAACACTTGGTCCGATCTGACCCCGTGTAACGGCCATCTTCGGGAGCTTGCGGAGAAGGTGAAGGCGGGAATCTGGGAGGCTGGCGGTTTTCCGGTCGAGGTGCCCGTGTTCAGCGCGTCCGAGAACACCTTCCGCCCCACGGCGATGATGTTCCGCAACCTCGCGGCACTCAGCATCGAAGAGCAGATCCGGGGCCAGCCGATGGACGGCTGTGTGCTTATGGTCGGCTGTGACAAGACAACGCCGAGCCTGCTGATGGCTGCGGCCTCCTGCGATCTGCCGTCGATTGTCGTGACCGGCGGTCCGATGCTGAACGGCTGGTTCCAGGGCGAGCGGGTCGGCGCGGGCACGCACCTGTGGAAGTTCTCCGAAGCCGTGAAAGCCGGGGAGATGACGCAAGAAGAGTTCCTCGACGCCGAGGCCGCCGTCACGCGCTCAAGCGGCACCTGCAACACCATGGGCACGGCGTCCAGCATGGCCAGCATGGCCGAAGCCCTGGGCATGGCGCTTAGCGGCAACGCGGCCATTCCGGCGGTGGACAGCCGCCGCCGGGTCATGGCGCAATTGTCGGGCCGACGGATCGTGCAGATGGTCAAGGACGATCTGAAGCCGTCCGACATCCTGACGCGTGAGGCCTTTGAAAACGCGATCCGTTGTAACGGGGCTGTGGGTGGCTCGACCAATACGGTTGTGCACCTTCTCGCCATCGCGGGGCGTGTCGGCATCGACATCACGCTCGACGATTGGGACCGCTGCGGGCGGGACGTTGCGACGATCCTGAACCTGCAACCCTCGGGCAAATACCTGATGGAAGAGTTCTTCTACGCGGGCGGACTGCCTGTGGTTCTGAAACGCCTTGGCGAGGGCGGCAAGCTGCACAAGGACGCCCTGACCGTTTCCGGAGAGACGATGTGGGACGAGGTCAAGGGCGCGAAAAACTGGAATGAGGATGTGATCCTGCCAGTGAACAAGCCGTTGACGAAGCAGGGCGGCATCGCCGTGCTCAAAGGCAACCTCGCGCCGAAAGGGGCGGTTCTCAAACCCTCCGCCGCGACGCCCGCGCTCATGCAGCACAAAGGCCGCGCCGTGGTGTTCGAGGACATCGACGATTACAAGGCCAAGATCAATGATGACGCTCTCGACATTGACGAGACCTGCATCATGGTGCTGAAGAACTGCGGCCCCAAGGGCTATCCCGGCATGTCCGAGGTGGGCAACATGGGCCTGCCGCCGAAGGTGCTCAAGAAGGGCATCAAGGACATGATCCGCATCAGCGACGCGCGCATGTCCGGCACGGCCTATGGCACCGTGATCCTGCACACCTCGCCCGAGGCCGCCGCAGGCGGGCCGCTGGCCGTGGTCCGCAATGGTGACATGATCGAGGTCGACGTGGCGAACCGCCGTCTGCATCTCGATATCTCCGAGCAGGAATTGACCGACCGTCTCGCGGCCTGGGAGCCGACCCATGAGCGGCCGGCGTCCGGCTATGCCTGGCTGCACCAACAGCACGTGGAGGGGGCCGATACCGGCGCCGATCTCGATTTCCTCAAGGGCTGTCGCGGTGCGCCGGTCGGGAAGGACTCGCATTGATGAAGATCGCACTCATCGGCGTGGGCAAGATCGCCCTCGACCAGCATGTCCCGGCCATCGCAGGCAGCGATGACTGGGAGCTTGCCGCCACCTGCTCGCGTCACGGCTCCGTGGACGGGGTCGAGGCCTTTACCGACTTCGACGCCCTGCTGGAGGCGCGCCCGGACATCCGCGTCGTCTCTCTATGCATGCCGCCTGTGCCGCGCTTTGACTATGCAGCCAAAGCGCTTGCCGCCGGACGCCATGTGATGCTGGAAAAGCCGCCAGGGGCGAGCCTTGCGGAGTGCCACGCGCTCGAAGCCATGGCCCGCGCCTCCGGCGCCAGCCTCTTTGCTACCTGGCATTCGCGCTGTGCCGACAAGGTCCCGGCCGCCAAGGCTTGGCTGTCGGACAAGACGATCACCCGCGCCCACATCACCTGGCGCGAGAGCGTGCGTAAATGGCACCCCGGTCAGGACTGGGTGTTCGAACCCGGCGGCATGGGGGTGTTCGATCCGGGCATCAACGCCCTGTCGATCCTGACGGAAATCCTGCCTGCCCCGGTGCACCTGCGCGCGGCAACGCTTGAATACCCGTCGAACCGGCAGACGCCGATCGCCGCCAGGCTGACCTTTACCGGAAACACCTCCGCCGAGTTCGATTGGCGCGAGGAAGAGCGGGACATCTGGGATATCGAGATCGTGACCCCGGACGGCACGCTGTCGCTTCACGAGGGCGGCGCGCGCATGGTGCTGAACGGCACGGAGCACACCGGTGATGATGCGCCGCTGTCCGGCGAATATCCCCGCCTTTACGCCCGCATGTCGGAGCTTGTCCAACAGGGCGCCATCGACATGGACCTGAGCCCCTTTGTGCATGTGGCCGACGCGCACATGCTTGGCCGGCGCGAAACCGTCGCCGCTTTTGACTTCTGAGGAGACACTTATGAAAACCCCGCTTACCGGAATCCTGCCGGTCGCCCCGACTCCGTTCCGCGCCGATGGCTCGCTTGATGAAGAGGGCTGCGCTCGCGTGATGGATTGCATGGTCGATCAGGGCGTCGACGCCATCTGCATTCTCGCCAACTATTCCGAGCAGTTCCTGCTCTCGGACGAGGAGCGCGACACTGTCATGCGCATCAGCCTCGAACAGGTTGCAGGCCGCGTGCCGGTGATCGTCACCGTGAGCAACTTCCATTCGCCCATCGTCGCCAAACGCGCGAAGGACGCGCAGGATCTCGGCGCAAGCATGGTCATGATGATGCCGCCCTATCACGGCGTCGGCCTCGTGCCCGGCCCGGACGGCATCTTCGAGCATTTCCAGATGGTCAGCGATGCGATCGACATCCCGATCATGGTGCAGGATGCACCTTTGTCCGGCGTGTCGCTCCCCGTGCCGCTGCTTGTCAAGATGGCCAAGGAGATCGAGAACGTCTCCTATTTCAAGATCGAAACACCCTTCGCCGCCGACAAGCTGGCCACGCTGATCGAGGAAGGCGGCGAGCATATCGTCGGCCCCTTCGATGGCGAAGAAGCCGTGACTTTGCTGGCCGACCTCGACGCGGGCTGCACCGGCACCATGACCTCCGCGCTTCAGCCCGACATGATCCGGCCGATCGTGACCGAATACCTCGCCGGGAACCAGGACGCGGCCCTTGAGCGTTGGAAACTGTGCCTGCCACTGATCAATCATGAGAACCGCCAGTGCGGGCTGCGCGCGGCCAAGACGGTGATGATGGAGGGTGGAGTCATCGGCTCCGACCATGTACGTCATCCCCTGAAGTCGATGAGCCAGCGGACGAAGGATCGCCTGCTGAGCCTCGCAAGAGAAATGGACCTCGTTGCCCTCCGCTGGGGCAAATGAGCAGACATAAGGGAGAGACCCAAATGACTTTCAAACCCCATGGCAAACATCTGGTTGCCGGCGAATGGCTCGCCTCCGGCCAGACCTTCAAGTCTGAGCCCGCCACCGGCGAGGCACATGAATTCTCCGTCGGCACTGTTGAGCTGGTAAACAAGGCCGTTGAGGCCGCCGAAGAGGCGTTCTGGACCTACGGCTATTCCACACGCCAGCAACGCGCCGACTTCCTCAACGCGATTGCTGACGAGATCGAAGCGCGCGCCGATGCGATCACGCAGATCGGCTCCGAGGAAACCGGCCTGCCGGAGGCCCGCCTGCAGGGCGAGCGCGGCCGCACCACCGGTCAGCTGCGCCTGTTCGCAACGCATATCATGGACGGTGACTATCTCGACCGCCGCCATGACGAAGCGCTGCCCGACCGCGCGCCCCTGCCCCGGCCCGACCTGAAAATGGTTCAGCGCCCCATCGGCCCTGTCGCGGTCTTTGGCGCATCGAACTTCCCGCTGGCCTTCTCGACTGCCGGGGGTGACACCGCCGCCGCGCTGGCTGCGGGCTGCCCGGTTGTGGTCAAGGGCCACAGCGCGCACCCAGGCACCGGCGAGATCGTCGCCGAGGCCATCCACGCCGCCATCGAGAAATGCGGCATGCCGAAAGGCGTCTTCTCCCTGATCCAGGGCGGCAAGCGCGACGTCGGCACCTCCCTGGTCCAGCACCCGCTGATCAAGGCCGTCGGCTTCACCGGCTCGCTTGGTGGTGGCCGTGCGCTGTTTGATCTGTGCGCACAGCGCCCGGAGCCGATCCCCTTCTTCGGCGAGCTTGGCTCCGTCAACCCGATGTTCATCCTGCCCGAGGCGCTTTCGGCGCGTGGCGCGGATATCGGCACCGGCTGGGCGGGATCGCTCACCATGGGAGCGGGCCAGTTCTGCACCAACCCCGGCATCGCCGTGGTTCAGAAAGGCGCCGAGGGCGACGCATTCGTGGCCGCTGCTGCCGAGGCACTCAAAGGCGCATCGAGCCAGTGCATGCTGACCGATGGCATCGCCTCCGCCTACAAGGACGGCAAAAGCCGCTTTGACGGGCGCAACGCGGTACAGCCGGTACTGGTGACCGACAGCGAAGGCCGCAACGCCTCGCCGAACCTCTATGAGACTGACGCGACCAACTACCTGCAGGACCACGCCCTGGGCGAGGAAGTCTTTGGACCACTCGGCCTCGTGGTGCGCGTCGATGGCCCGGACGACATGGAGACACTGGCGAAAGGCTTCGAAGGCCAGCTGACCTGCACCCTGCACATGGACGACGGCGATACGGACCTTGGCCGTCGCCTGATGCCGGTGCTGGAGCGCAAGGCCGGTCGCATCCTTGTCAACGGCTTCCCCACCGGTGTCGAAGTGGCAGACAGCATGGTCCACGGCGGCCCCTACCCCGCCTCGACCAACTTTGGCGCGACCTCCGTCGGTACGCTCAGCATTCGCCGCTTCCTGCGTCCGGTGTGCTATCAGAACATGCCCGACGCGCTGTTGCCCGGCGATCTCGCCTAACAAGACGACCCACCCACACAAAGAAAGGCGCCCTCCGGGGCGCCTTTTTCGTTGCGGCAGTGATGCTGGAACGGCCGTGACATCAACCACCATCTGGCCGAATGAAAGGTCTTGCCCGCATCGTGTGCCCAAGGTCCGTTTTAAGGAGCAGACGATGGCCTTTGCCGGTTAAGCGTTGGCTGACAGCAATCCGCTCGGGCGTTTGCCGTCGCGGATTGCAACACGGCACTGTCAGGCTTTGCTCGTTTCAACGACCAGGGGGGGCGACAGGTTTGCTTTGGCCGGCAGGTGGCCTTCAGACACCGGATGTACCCCGCCTTGACCGGAGTGCGGCCTAGCCTTTGACCCCGGCCGAGATCATCACCGCCTCGGTCACGCGCTTCTGGAAGATCAGGTACCCGACGATCACCGGCGCGGCTGCCAGCAGCGCGAGCGCCATCATGCGTGCATAAAACACGCCAAAGCTGTCGTTGACCTGCGTGATGCCGACCGGAATGGTCATCATGCTTTCGCTGGTAACCACAAGGAACGGCCAGAAGAAGTTGTTCCACGCGCTGATGAAGGTGATGATTGCCAGCGCCGCCGTGATGCCCCAGTTCAGCGGCAGGTACAGCTTGAACAGCAGGGTAAACTCGCCGCCGCCATCCAGAAGGACAGCTTCGCGCATCTCTTTAGGAATCGCGTCGAAGAACTGTTTGTAGACGATCACCACAACCGGAACGATCAACTGCGGCAGGATGATCCCCCACCACGAATTGATCAGCCCAAGATCGCTCATCAACACGAACTGCGCGACGTAGAGTGCGGGCACCGGCACCATGAAGCTCGCGACAACGACCAGGTACAGCAGCCTGCGGCCCGGAAAGCGAAGTTGCGACAGGGCATAGGCGCACATCATGCCGGTGATCAGGACGATCACGGTGATGATCACCGAGGTGCCCACGGAGTTGAGATACCACATCGGCAGCTTGGATGTGGACAGCACGTCAATATAGGCCGAGAAATTCAGCTCGTCCATCCAGACGCCCGCGTCGGCCACGATCCTGTTTTCGCTGCGCAGCGACGTGGTCAGCGCCCAATACAGCGGAAAGATCCAGATCGCGGCAGCGATCAGCACAAGCGCGGTAAAGGCGATGTTGCGGCCCTGTCTGGCGGTCATTTGCGGCCTCCCCCGATGCGAAGCAGCTGGAATTGAAGAACGGAGACGACGATGATTATACCGAACAGTACCATCGCGATGGCAGAGGCATAGCCGCCGTTATTCAACTGGAAGGCCTCGCGGTACATCTGCATCAGGACCACGTAGGACGAGTTGAACGGACCCCCGTTCGACAGCAGGTAGACCTGGTCAAACAGTTTGAGTTGCAGGATCAGCTGCAGCGTCAGCACCAGCGCCGTGATCGGCCACAAGAGCGGCCATGTCACCCGCCAGAACCGCTGCCATACGGTTGCTCCGTCCAATGCCGCGGCTTCGTACAGGTCGTCGGGGATGTTGCGCAGCCCGGCGATGAACAGCAGCACGTTGAAGCCGTTGGTCCACCAGATCGTCACGACCGCGATCATCGGCATGACCCAATAAGGATTCTTGAATACGGGCACCGGCTTGCCCGTCACCGCCTCGATCAGCGGTTGCAGAATGCCGAACTGGAAATCCAGCATCCACGCCCAGATCATCGTTACAACCGACACCGGCAGCACGTAAGGCAGGAAAAACAGCGTCAGCACCAGCGCCTGCATCCGGCCCTGCAGCTTGCCCACCGCCAGCGCGATCAAAAGCGCGATGATGGTGGTCGGGATGACCGTCAGCAGCACGAAGTAGAAGTTGTTCCAGACCGAGGTATAGAACAGCCGGTCGTTGAACAGCTTGATATAGTTGTCGAGCCCGATCCAGTTGCCTTCACCGATCAGCGGCGCGTCGGTAAAGCTGAGCGCGATGACCTTGTATGTCGGATACAGGAAGAAGACGCCAAAGATGATCACGAAGGGGGCGACCAGCAGGATCGCATCCCGCACTTCCCGGCGGCGGCGCGTGGCGATGGACATGTTCAGCTCTCTTTGTCTCTTCGGGCGTGGCCGGGGGCACAGGACGCGCCCCCGGTCGTGTCGGATCAGTCCAGAAGACCCTGAAGCTGCTCCTTCATCTGGGCGGCAGCGTCCTCGGCGCTGAGGAAACCGTGCACCGCGGGTGCGATCAGGTTGTCCACCGCGTCATAGATCGGCGAGGCGACTCCGGCGATCTTGGACCGGGGGTCAAAGGCCGCGTTGTCCGCCAGCGACACATATGTGGCATTGGGTTGCAGCGCTGCATATTCCTCGCTGTCGACCGTGGGCTTGTAGGCCGGGATATGACCCGCGCCCGCCCAAGCCAGCGAATGCTCCTGCATCCAGCCGATCACGGTCAAGACCGCGTCACGCTTTTCCTGCGTCATCTCCGGATCGTTGGGGATGGCAAAGGCGTGGCTGTCCGCCCATGTGGCGGGCATGTCCATCATCTGCGGCACCTCGTTGGCGAACCATTCAAAGCCCAGGGACCCGTCTTCGGTCTGGTCCTTGAAGGTCGGAACCTCCCAGACGCCATTGATGTGCAGCACGGACTTCTTGCCCGAGAACAGCGCGACCGACGCCTCGTAGGCGGCCTGTTCCGGGATCAGGCCAGCGGCCCGCCAGTCGGCCAGCGTCTGGATCGACTTGACGGCCTTGTCCATGTTGTCGCCGGCCAGCACTTCGCCATCGGTCAGGATCTCGCCGCCCTGCTGGCTGAACAATGTGTAGAACATCCGCCAGGTGCCGCCGCCGCCTTCGGACTGAAAGCTGAGCGGATCGGAAAAGCCCTGCTCCTTGGCCCATGTCAGCAGGTTGGTCATGTCCTCGATGGAGTTGATGTTGGTCAGGTTGCCGTCGTCATCCAGCCATTCCGTCCCTTCCAGCGCGGTGCGGTTGTAGTGCACGACGACCGCATGGATATCGAAAGGAACCGCCATCAATTGCCCGTCATCAGTGGACGCGGCGGTGATCGACGCTTCAAAGAAGTCATCCTTGGACAGACCCGCCGTTTCCATGTCGGCGTCTGAAATTGGCGACAGCACGTCCTCTTCCAGCGCCAGCGGCAGGCGCGAGAGGTGATAGGTCATGATGTCGGGACCTTCGCCCACGGCAACCGAAGTCCGCACCTTGGTGTAGAAGGGCAGCCCCCATTCCAGCGTCGTGCCTTCGATCTGGATGTCGGGGTGCTCCTCGTTGAACTGGCTGATCAGCGCCTTCATCCGGACGCCGTCGCCCCCGGCGAGGAAATCCCACCATTCGACTTCGACCTGCGCCCACGCGGGGCTGCACAGGCCGGTGATCAGGGCGGTGGTGGCCGCCAGCTTGGACATTCTATATTTCATCTCAGTCCTCCTCCTTGTTTTCAGTCGTGTCAGCGAATGCGGTCTCCCTCCGGGGTGAACGCAAAAATCCGGCCCGGTTGCGCGGTAACAGTCTGCACCGTGCCGTGCATGTTGTGGCGTGCGCCGGTCTGCTGAAAGATCACCGGCTCGCCGCCTTCCAGACTGCCGTGCTGGTAGGACACACCGCCCAGTTCCTCGGCCACGTCGACGGTGACACGCATGCCATCGCCCTCGGTGACGATCAGGTGTTCCGGGCGCATACCCAGCACCACGGGCGTCCCGGCGTCGGGCGGTGAGGACAGCGGCACGTCAAACACCGCATCGGGCTGACTGTCCAGCCGCGCCCGGAATCCGGTGTCCGTCCGCGCCTCGACCGTGCCATTGAAGAAATTCATCGAAGGCGAGCCGATGAAGCCCGCGACGAAACGGTTGCCGGGATCGTCGTACAAGTCCAGCGGCGCGCCGGATTGCTGAACGTATCCGCCCTGCAGGACAAAGATCACATCCGCCAGTGTCATCGCCTCGACCTGGTCATGGGTGACGTAGATCATCGTCGCGCCCAGCTTTTGATGCAGGCGCGCCAGTTCCAGACGCATCTGCACGCGCAACTCGGCGTCAAGGTTGGACAGCGGCTCGTCGAACAGGAACACATCCGGGTCGCGCACGATGGCACGGCCAATGGCGACGCGCTGACGCTGCCCGCCCGACAGTTGCGAAGGCTTCTTGTCCAACTGTTCGGTCATTTGCAGGATCTGGGCGACCGCGTGGACCTTTTCGGTGACCTCCGCCTTGGGCCGTTTCGCCAGACGCAGGCTGAATGCCATGTTCTCGAACACCGACAGATGCGGATAGAGCGCGTAGGACTGGAACACCATCGCAACACCGCGGTTTGCCGGGTCGACATCAGTCACGTCACGCTCGCCGATCACGATCTGGCCGGCGCTGGTGTCTTCCAGCCCGGCAATCATCCGCAAGAGGGTAGACTTGCCGCAGCCCGACGGCCCGACGAACACGGCAAACTGCCCGCGCTGAATGTCCATGTCGACACCCCGAATGACGTCGAGCCCGCCAAAGTTCTTCTTGACCTCTCTCAGGTGTACGCCCTTGTCCTCCATTGCGGCTCCTCCCCGTTTTGCCCTGCCTTACGCGCCAACCGACAGCCGGATGACGTTGTAGGAAAAGGCGGGCAATGTGCCCTTGACCGCCCCGTCCACGACGCCCAGTGCCTCGCCCTTGCGCGGCGTGATCCGGTCTGGCTGCTCGCTGGTGTTGGCGACGCGCGCATCGCCGCTGTTGCCGCCCATGACCTGATGGTCGAGCAGGTCGAGACCGTCGAAACCGAGCAGGGACAAGTCCAGGTCCATGCTCTCATCCAGGCTGCGGTTGATCGCGAACACGGTGATCGACCGACCGTCTGGTGCCAGCACCGCCGCCACGTCGAGATAGTTCACATCCTGCGCCGCATCGGCATCATAGCGCGGACCGTCAACCGACACGTTCAATGCCGTCCCACGCCCGTACAGGCTGGCGAATTGGTAAGGATAGTAGATCGTCGTGGCCCAGGCCCTGCCGCCCCGCTCTGCGCGGATCGGGGCGATGACGTTCACTAGTTGCGCGATACAGGCGATCTTGACCCGGTCGGAGCGGCGAATGAACTCGTTCAGCAGCCCGCCCACAAAGATCGCGTCTTCGAGGTTGTAGTCTTCTTCGAGCAGCGCGGGCGCTTCGGGCCAATCCCAGCTGTGCCAGTTTTTGCTGTCCTGCTCGCGGTTGTGATACCAGACGTTCCATTCATCAAAGCAGATGAAGACATCGTTCTTGGCGCGTTTCTTGGCCTTCACATAGTCGATGACCCCGGCGATGGACTGGATGTAGCGCCCGGTTTCCTCGATCTTGGCAAAGTAGTTCAGCGTGTTGTGGCTGGAGTTTCCGAAATACTTGTGCAGCGAGATGTAGTCGACGTTCTCGTAGCATTCCTCCAGCACCTGCCGTTCCCAATCGGGATAGGTCGGCATTTCGTCGTTCGAGGACCCGCAGACCACGGTTTCTATGCCGCCGCCAAAAGCCTTGACCGCCTTGGATGTCTCGTCGGCCAACCGGCCGTATTCCTTGGCTTCCATGTGGCCGATCTGCCAGGGACCGTCCATTTCATTGCCCAGACACCACATTTTCACGTCGTAGGGGTCGGCGACACCGTGGCTGCGGCGCAGATCGCTCCAATAGGTGCCCGAGGGATGATTGCAGTATTCGACGAAGTTCCGGGCGTCTTCGATGCCGCGTGTGCCCAGGTTGACCGCCAGCATCATCTCGATGCCCACGTCCTTGGCCCATCCGGCGAATTCGTTGATCCCGACCTGATTGCTTTCCTTGGACCGCCAGGCAAGGTCCAGCCGCACGGGTCGGTCTTCCTGGGGGCCAATGCCGTCTTCCCATTTGTAGGCCGACACGAAGTTGCCGCCGGGATAACGGATCGCGGGAATTTCCAGTCCACGCACCAGATCCATCACGTCCTTGCGAAACCCCTGCGCATTCGCGGTGGGGTGGCCCGGCTCGTAGATCCCGCTGTAGATGGCTCTGCCCATGTGTTCGATGAACGCCGAATAGAGCCGGTCGTCGATGCGCGCGATGGTAAAATCGCGGTGAAGTGTTGCGCGGCCTTTCATGTCCCCTCCCGGTACGAATCTTGCTTACCGAGACCCTACGCGCCTTCATCGTTAACATAAATTTACATTTTCTTCACTCGCGTTGACAGCATTGGTAATACACGGACTAGCCCTGACCGACCCGCGCCCGGACACGGTCAAGCAGATCCCTTGCGGCCCGCGACATCATCCTGTCGCGGGGACACAGCACGTAGTAAGGCTCGATCGCGATCGGTTTTTTCGTCTCCAGCAGCACCAGATCGGCACTGTAGGGCGGCGAGAGCAGCAGATCGGCCACCTCCTGGGTGATCACGGCGATGACATCAGAATCGCGCAGCAGTGCCATGATCGCGACCACCGAGGCGGTCTTGATCAGGTTTTCGGGCAGGTCTATCCCTTCGTCGTGAAAGGCGATTTCCAGCGCATGACGGATCGGCGCGCCCCGATCCTGCATAGTCCAGAGCTCATCCTTCAGATCGGCCAGCGTGACTGGCCCGGCTCCTGCAAAACGATGGCCACGCCGCACCATCAGTAGAACGGATTCGGTCTGCGCCGGGATGATGTCGAAATCGCGCGAATAGTCGTTGGACCCGACCCGGCTCAGCGTGAAATCGAATTCGCCGCGTTCCAGCCCATGCATGAGCTGCGCGGTCGACGACACGTCCAGTGAGACATCCACCAGCGGCGCGGTGCGCTTCATCTCAAGAATGGCGGGAATCATGATCGCCAGCGCACCGCCCGTAACCGCGCCGACGCGCACCGCGCCCCCCTTCCCCGCCAGATGGGCGTCGAATTCCGCCGCCATCTGATCAATGTCATGCACCAGTTTCGCTGCATGGCGCACCAACACCTCGCCCGCGGGGGTCACGACCATCCCTTTGGGTCGCCGTTCAAACAGCTCGGTTTCGAGCTGGGTTTCGATCTCGTTCAGCATGCGCGAGGCTGCGGGGGTGGTCATGCCACAGGCATCCGCCGCCAGCCGCAGTTTTCCCAATTGTGCAAGCGACGCGAGCAGCCGCAACTGGACTGGCCTGAGCGAACGTAGATACATATCGGCGGTGCTTCTCTCTCTTGGTGTTTCAGGCCTTCACCGTCGGCCCACGCCGTTGGTTTGTCGAGACGTGCGGCAAGAAATGTTTGCTGCAACCTCAGTTCCGTCGCCGCGTTGATGCCGCCGGAAATGCCAGACATGCCGAACGTATCGGCCTTTCCTTCGCGTTCCACGCGTTCCATCCGCGGCCGCCAACCCCATGCCCGGCCTATGGCGCGCGGGACATTAGGCTCCGGCTTCATTGAGATTTGACAGAAAAGGTGATGCCGGGGTGTCGTGGAGACCTGCATCATGAGCGATTTGTTCTGGCTGACGGAGGCGCAGATGGTGCGTCTGCGTCCCTTCTTTCCCAAGAGCCGTGGTCGCCCGAGGGTGGATGACAGGCGCGTGCTTGGCGGGATTATCTTCATTAATCGCAATGGTTTGCGCTGGCTTGATGGTGAGGGTCGAGCCGCCACCGGTTCGAGGCCGACCCGAACGGGGAATACGGCCCGCACAAGACGCTCTACAACCGCTGGCGCAGGTGGAGCGAGATGGGCGTCTTCGCCAGGATCCTGGTCGAACTGGCCGATGAGGGGCACCGAGACGAGCACCGTCATGATCCCCTCTCCGTGATGCCCTGCCGGGCACTGGACGCAAGCCCTCTCAAGGCGCACCGCACGGCCTCCAGCCTGCGGGCAAGTAAGGAGGGTCAGGAATTGATCTGGGGGATCAATTTCCCGACGAACGGGGGCGTGGTCGCGCGATCGGTCGAACCAAGAGCGGGATGAACCACTGCCCGGCAGAGCATGTCCGCCGGAAATGTCCCGGGAGGGACCAAGCTATACGCGATCTGCGGCGCCGTGACTCGCCCAATACGAGTGTTTCTGACTGCCGGGCAGGTCAGCGACTACCGCGGCGCGCAGGCATTGTCGGACACGTTGCCATCGGCAAACTGGCTTCTGGCCGACCGAGGCTATGACGGTGACTGGTTCAGAGAAATGTTACAGGACAAGAAGATAACGGCCGTTCAGGGCTGATCTGATCCCCCGGATCAAATCTCGACGCCCTTCACCCCGGGCCGAAAAAGCCGAAAGACGCCCATCAAGCACCCCTCTTGTCTTATGATTTCGACAGCTTCCGATGCATGATGGGAGCCATCACGCGGATCGCGCAAATTGGCGTGAT